>NZ_VCKZ01000566.1 GCF_005889745.1 Actinomadura geliboluensis | reverse complement strand
AGATGTGTATAAGAGCCAGGAGCGGCGGGGGGCGCGGTCCGGGCCCAAGGCGCGGCCGCGGCGCGGCCGGCGGCCCAGCGACCGGCTGGGCATCGGCGCGATCGTGCTGTCCACCGCCGTCGGGCTGTCGCTGCTCGGCATCGCCGAGCGGGCGCTGCTGGACGGGGGGCCGCTCGGCGGCACGTCCGGGCCGGTCGGCTCGCAGCGCGCGATCCAGCCGCCGAAGCCGGGCACGGACGCGCCCGTGCAGCCGGGCCAGCCGTCCCGGCAGCCCGTCGAGGGCGGCGGTACCGGCCCGGTGGCGGACGGCCCCAGCCTGCGGGTGCTCGCCGCGCAGGTCCGGAAGCTGACGCTGGAGGAGCGCGGCGCCGCCGCGCGGCAGGCCTACGGCGCGGCGCCGACGCAGCCGCCGATCGTCGGCGCCACCCGGACGAGCGCCGACCGGACCTGGGTGTTCGGCACGACCGCGATCCCCGTCCCCGAGTCCAGCGCCGCCAACCCGGAGGTCGCGTTCTACGCGGCGCACTGGACCGGGGAGCGGTGGCAGGTCGGGCTGTCCGGCGGGGCGGCGTTCGCGACGCTGCTCGGCGACATGCCCGCGGCGGTGATGCCGGCGGCGGAGGGCCGGCTGCTGCGCGAGTACGGGACGGTCACCGCCGAGGGGGCCGCCGCGCTCGTCAACGGCACCCGGGCCGGCGACCGGCTGATGCTGCCGTGGAAGATCGGCCAGGTCTGGGCGATGACGACCTCGGACGGCTCCGCCCGCCCCCTGGCCTCGCTGGCGTTCTCCGGCGGCGACGGCCGCGTGGTCGCGGCCGCCAAGGGCAGGCTCTACCGGTTCTGCGGCAACGCGTCCGGCAACGCGTTGGTGATGCTGATCCACCCGAGCGGCCTCGCGACGACCTACTACCGGCTGCGGAACGTGACCCGGCTGCGCGACGGCGGTGTCGTCGCGCAGGGCGGCGCGCTCGGCGGCACCGGCACCGAGCGGCCCTGCGGCGGTGCGGAGGCGCCGCGCGCCGAGGTCGGGTTCGGGCTGCGCGGCGGCACCGGGACCGTGCCGCTGGACGGCGCCGAGATCGGCGGCTGGACGTTCCGGGAGCGGGCCAAGCCGCTGCTCGGGTTCGCCGAGCGCGGCGCCCTGCAAGTGCTCCCCGGGGGGCTGATGGCCAACCTCGGCCCCGTCCCGGCGGCGGAAGAGGAGGAGCCGGCGCCGCCGTCACCGTCCCCCGCCCCCTCGCCGGCGGACGGCGCAGGAACGGCCGCCGCCCCGGCGGCGGCCGCAACCGAGAACAGGAGTGCGAACGGTGCGAACTCGCAGCAGTGATGATCCCGCGGTGCCCACCTGGGTGCTGCGCGTCGTGCTCGCCGGCGCGGTGCTGGTGCTCGTCGGCGCGGCGACCCCGCCGGGAGCGGTCGCGGTCGCGAACGTGCAGTACTTCCTCAACTTCTACGCCGGGGTGTTCGCGCTCGTCTCCTACACCACCGCCGTGATGTGCGGGCTCCTCGCCACCGAGCGGCTGATCCTGAAGATCCGGCACCGGGTGCTCGCGCAGGCGGTGCACCGCGCGGCGGCCGTGGTGGCGACCGCGATGCTCGTCGCGCACGTCTCGGTGAAGGTGATGAACGGGCTGGCGCTGCCGGTGCAGGTCGTCGTCCCCGACGGCGGCGCCGTCGGCCTCGGCACGATCGCCGCCGAGCTGATGGTGCTCGTCCTGGTCACCGGGATGGTGCGGGCCCGGTTCGCGGTCCGCGGCAAGACCTGGATGTGGCGGTCGGCGCACGTGCTCGCCTACATCGCCTGGCCGATGGCGATCGTGCACGGCCTCATCACCGGCCGGTCCGCGGCGAACTGGGTGGTGCTGAGCTATGTGATGAGCGTGGTGCTGGTCGTGCTGGCGCTGGTCACCCGCATGATCGTGGTGATCAGGCCGCGGGAGCTGCCGCGCGCCGGCGCCGAGATCGACCCGTTCGCGGTGCCGGACGGCGCCGGGCGCGCCCGCGACCGGCGGGCGATGGCGGCCCGCGCGCACGACGAGGGGCGCGCCGCGGCGGCGGCCCGCGACCTCGGCGGCCGCGACTTCGCCGAGCGGGACGGCTACGACGATCCGCGCCGGACCACCCGCGACCCGCGCGGCGTGCCGCTCACCGGGCCCGGCCGCGACACCGAGGTGCTGCGATGACGTCGACGGTCACGGTCTCGGGCATCGGCGGCCCCCGCCTGACGCTCGGGTTCGACCGGTTCGACCGGCTGGACATCGACCGGCACCTGGCGGTGCACGGCAAGCTCCGCGCGCCCGGACTGGACGAGCTGATCCGCATGGCCGAGCAGGTCGACCTGCGGGGGCGCGGCGGGGCCGGGTTCCCGTTCGCGCGCAAGCTGATGGCGGTCGCGGCGCGGATCAGGCACCCCACCGCCGACCAGACCGCGCTGCTGCCGGGGGAGCGCGCCGACGAGCGCGGCTCCAGCGAGAACGTCGTCGTGGTCGTGAACGGCGCCGAGGGCGAGCCCGGCAGCGCCAAGGACAAGGTGCTGCTCGGCCGGGCCCCGCACCTCGTCCTGGACGGGGCGCAGATCGCCGCGTCCGCGCTCGGCACGCAGCGGATCGTCGTGGCCGTCGAGGACGACGAGGCCGCCCGCTCCGTGCGCGCCGCGATCAGCGAGCGGCGGATGCCGGCCCGCGTCGTCCGGCTGACCGAGCGGTTCATCTCCGGGGAGAGCGGCGCGGTGATCCGCGCGATCAACGGGGAGACGCCGATCCCGCCGGGCGTCAAGGTCCGCGCGTCCGACTCCGGGGTGGACGGTTTCCCGACGCTGCTGTCCAACACCGAGACGTTCGCGCAGCTCGCGGTGCTGGTCTCGCTCGGCTCCGACCTGTACGCCTCGGCCGGGACGGAGGAGGAGCCCGGCACCACGCTGCTCACGATCGGCGGCACCCAGGTCGTGGAGGCGCCGCTCGGCACGCCGCTGCAGGCCGTCCTCGACCACTGCCAGGTGCCGCCGTCGCCGGGCGTGCTCGTCGGCGGCTACCACGGCATGTGGCTCGGCCCGGCCGGGGTGGCGCGGGCCGTGCTGTCGCGGGCCGGGATGCGGCGCGTCGGCGGGACGGTCGGCGCCGGCATCATCCTCCCGCTCACCCAGGGCACCTGCCCGCTCGGCGAGGTCACCCGCATCGCGTCCTACCTCGCGGCGCAGTCCGCCGGGCAGTGCGGCCCGTGCCGGCTGGGGCTGCCGGACGTCGTCCGGTCGCTGAACGCGCTGACCGAGGGCGCCGGGACGGTGGAGGACGTGCGCCGCGCCGCCGGGGTCGGCCGGGGCCGCGGCGCCTGCACCCACCCGGACGGGACGGCGCGGTTCGTGCTGTCGGCGATGGAGGCGTTCGGCGCCGACATCGACGCGCACCGCTGGGGCGGCGGCTGCGGCCTGTCCACCTACGGCGTGCTGCCGCTGCCGGTGCCGGACGGCTCCGAGGGCCGGGTGGCGATCGACTGGAGCCGCTGCGACGGGCACGGGCTGTGCGCCTACCTCGTCCCCGAACTGATCCAGCTCGACCGCTACGGCTTTCCCGTGGTGCTCGGCACCGACATCCCGGAATGGCTGGAGAAGGACGTGCAGAAGGCCGTCGCGATGTGCCCGGCATTGGCGCTCCGCGTGGTCGGCGGCGTCCCGGGTGCGCCATCGCGGCGATGAATTCCGGAGGCGTGAAAAAGTGACATCTGCCGGACACCGTTGAACCTCGCGCCGGTGCGGTGCGTATTCACTGGCGGACCCGCGCCGCGTCCGTCGAGAGATCCCCGAGAGGAGGAAGAGGAACCTTGAGGAAATCCTACGGAATGGCTGGAGCGCGCAGGCTCCCGCGCCTGCGCAAGGGGCGCCTGCTGCTGGTGCTGGCGGCCGTGGCCGCCGTCGGCGCGGCCTTCGCGGTCGTGCTGAACCCGGTCGGCGTGCCCGCCAGCGGCGCGGCCAACCTGGGCGGCACCGTGCAGACGAAGTGGGGGCCGCTGAGCACCCTGGACCGGCAGCTGCTGGTCAAGGTCCGGCAGGCCGGGCTGTGGGAGATACCCGCCGGCCAGCAGGCGCAGCAGCGCGCCCGGGCGCCCCGCGTGCGGCAGGTCGCCGAGATCATCTGGCAGCAGCACGTCCAGCTGGACGCCGACACCCGCGCCACCGCCGAGAAGCTCGGCGTGCTGGTGCCGAACGAGCCGAGCGGGAGCCAGAAGAGCTGGCTCCGGGAGATGTCCGGAAAGTTCGGCGGTGATTACGACAAGACCTTCGTGCTGCGGCTGCGCGCCGCGCACGGGCAGGTCTTCGCGGTCATCGCGAAAGTGCGCGCGCAGTCGGAGAACTCGGTGATCCGCGCGTTCGCCGAGCGGGCGATGAAATTCGTCAATACGCACATGTCGCTGCTGGAGAGCACCGGCCTGGTGCCCCGGCGGGCCCTGCACTGACTGAACATCCCACCCCCCGCAAAGGGAGACCTTTTCCATGGGACGAAAGAAGAAAGCGTTCGCCGTGCTGGTCCCGGCGCTCGCCCTCATCGCGACCGCGTGCCAGGAGGCCCCTGGCGCTGCGGCCGGGCCGTACGGCCCGCAGACGACCCAGGCGGCCAATCCCGCCGCCTACCCGGCCCGCCCGGCCGAGGGCAACGGCATCCCCAACCTCCAGGGCGGCGGAGCCAGGCCGACCAGCGGCACCCAGCAGAACGGCGGCGGCCCGCAGGACGGCGCCCAGCCCACCGCTCAACCCACGGACCAGCCCACGGCCGAGCCC
>NZ_VCKZ01000565.1 GCF_005889745.1 Actinomadura geliboluensis | reverse complement strand
CCCCCGCGACCGTCCGGGCGCCCGGCGGCGCCGCCACCGCGCGGGCCGTGGCCTGACCGGCCCGGCCCCCGAGACGAAACCACCTGTGCCGTGCCCGTTTCCCCTCCGCGTCCCCCCGTCGCCGCGCGCGCCGGGGCGCCGCCGCCCCGGCAGCACCGTCCCGCGCCGCCCCGCGGCGCTCCGCCACCTTCCCGCGACCAGGCCGGTCCATCCATGAACCCACCTGCCTTCCAGCGGGCCGTCGACACGCTCCGCGCGTTCCTCGACGGCCCCGCCGTCCGGCCGGAGCTCGACCTGGAGGACATGCCCGCCCCGCAGCGCCTCGCGCCCTACGCGGCGGCCATGTCCGGCAGCGTCTACCGCGACGACGACACCGAGGTCGCCACCGGGCGGCTCATCGTCCTGTACGACCCGGAGGGCAGATCCGGCTGGACGAACGGGTTCCGCGTCGTCGCCTACATCCGCGCCGACCTGGAGCCCGACATCGCCGCCGACGAGCTGATCGGCTCCGTCGCCTGGGACTGGCTGCTCGAGGCGCTGGAGCCCGCCGGGTACGCGAACGTGTCCGGGACGATCACCCGCGCGGTGTCGGAGAGCTTCGGCGACAAGCAGGGCGAGCCGTCCACCACCGAACTGGAGCTGCGCGCCTCGTGGTCGCCGACCGGCGACGACCTCGCCGGCCATGTCGCGGCATGGTGCGAGGTGATGTGCACCACGGCCGGGCTGCCGCCGTCCGGAGTCGCCGCGCTGCCCGACCGGCCCGGCGGCGGAGGGGGTTGACGGCGGGGCGGTCCAGGCGGTTGAAAGACGTACGGTAGGGGGCGTGAGCACAGCGTCCGGAATCGGATCCGGCATCGAGCAGGCGGCGGGGGAGAACACGGAAGCAGTGGGAGTGTCCGAAACGCGCGCCACCGGCCCCCAAGGGGAGTCCGGTGCGGAGGAGACGGCCGTAGATCAGCGGCCCGGGACCGTTCCCGAGCAGGCCGGGGCGGGGCGGGGCCTGCAGCGCACGGAGGACGACACCGGTCCCCCGGCCGTCCCCCTGCTGGAACCGCGCGAGGGCGTCCCGCCGGTGGTCGCGACGGCCGCCGGGCTCGAGCGCGTCATCGCGGCGTTCGCCGCGGGCACCGGTCCGGTGGCGGTCGACGCCGAGCGGGCCTCCGGCTACCGGTACGGGCAGCGCGCGTATCTGATCCAGCTGCGCCGCGCGGGCGCCGGCACGGCGCTGATCGACCCGATCGGCTGCCCCGACCTGTCCGGGCTCGACGCGGCGCTCGCCGACGCCGAGCTGGTGCTGCACGCCGCCAACCAGGACCTGCCGTGCCTGGCCGAGGTCGGGCTCGTCCCGCGCCGGCTGTTCGACACCGAGCTGGCCGGGCGGCTGCTCGGCTACCCGCGGGTCGGGCTCGGCTCCATGGTCGAGAACGTGCTCGGCTTCGTGCTGGAGAAGGGCTACTCGGCGGCCGACTGGTCCACCCGCCCCCTCCCCGAGGACTGGCTCCGCTACGCCGCGCTCGACGTCGAGCTGCTGGTCGAGCTGCGCGACGCCCTGCAGGAGGAGCTGACCGCCGCGGGCAAGCTGGAGTGGGCGCTGGAGGAGTTCGCCGCGATCCTCGCGACGCCGCCGAAGCCGCCGCGCCCCGACCCGTGGCGCCGCACGTCCGGCATCCACCGGGTGCGCAACCGGCGGGCGCTCGCCACCGTCCGCGAGGTGTGGACGGCCCGCGACAAGATCGCCCAGGAGCGCGACCTGTCCCCCGGCCGGGTGCTGCAGGACGCCGCGATCATCGAGCTGGCGCAGCAGGCGCCGAAGACCCCCGCCGAGCTGCAGGCCCTGCCGACCATGCGGGGGCGCGGCGCCCGCCGGCACCAGTCGGCGTGGCTGCGCGCCGTCGCCCGCGCCCGCGAGCTGCCGGACCGGGCGCTGCCGGAGTCGAACCTCCCCGGCGACGGGCCGCCGCCCGCGCACCGCTGGGCCGACCGCGACCCGGAGGCCGCCAAGCGGCTCACCGCCGCCCGCGCGGTCGTCGCCGCGCTCGCCGACGAGCACTCGATGCCGTCGGAGAACCTCGTCCAGCCGGACTCCATCCGGCGGCTGGCGTGGACACCGCCCGCGGAGTCGTCGCCGTCGGCGATCGGCGCCGCGCTCCGCGACCTCGGCGCCCGGAGCTGGCAGGTCGAGCTGACCGCCCAGCCGATCGCCAAGGCGTTCCTCCGGCTGGAGACCAAAGGAGAGCTCTGAGCCACACCCCCGGCCCCTTGCCGGGGGCGGGCGCGCGGGAGCAAACTGGCTTAGGTTAGCTTTGCCTAAAAGACCTGGGCCTTCCGGAGGAGCGCGGCGATGCTACTGGGCAACTTCCTCATCGGACTGCGCGAGGGGCTCGAGGCCGCACTGGTCGTGAGCATCCTGATCGCCTATCTGGTGAAGACCGGCAACCGCCGGGCCCTGCTCCCCGTGTGGGCGGGGATCGGCGCCGCCGTCGCGCTGGCGTTCGCCTTCGGCATCGCGCTGACCGCCGCGTCCTCGGAGATGCAGTTCAAGACGCAGGAGCTGTTCGGCGGCATCCTGTCGATCGTCGCGGTGGGGCTCGTCACCTGGATGGTCTTCTGGATGCGCAAGACCGCCCGGTTCATGAAGGCGGAGCTGGAGGGAAAGCTGGAGGGCGCGCTGGACATCGGGCCGCTCGCGCTCGCCGCCGTCGCGTTCCTCGCCGTGGGGCGCGAGGGCCTGGAGACCGCCCTGTTCCTGTGGACGAACATCTCCAACTCCTCCGAGGGCTCCACCCAGCCGATCATCGGCGCGGTGCTCGGCCTCGCCGTCGCGATCGCGCTCGGCTACCTGCTCTACCGCGGCGGCCTGAAGATCAACCTGCGGCGGTTCTTCACCTGGACGGGCGCCGCGCTCATCGTCGTCGCCGCGGGCGTGTTCGGCTACGGCTTCCACGACCTCCAGGAGGCCGAGGTCTTCCCCGGCCTGAACGCCGTCGCGCTGGAGCCGCACCTGTTCTTCGCCAAGTTCGGCACCGCGGGCGACTGGATGCAGACGGTGTTCCAGGGCGTCCTGAACGTCACCCCGCAGATCACCTGGCTGCAGCTGGTCATGTGGGCGGCGTACCTGGTCCCGGTGATGGCGCTGTTCCTGCGCAACCCGTCGACGCCGCGCCCGGCGCCCGCGGCGGCCACCGAGCCGGCGACGTCCTAGAGGTCGGGGAGCGGGTCGCGGGGCAGGCTGTCCCGGTCGAAGATCTCGGCGTCGGCCGCGTTCACGACCGGCACGTACTCGTCGTCGACCTCGAACACGGCGCCGGCGAACTCGAACGACGCGCCGGCGCCGGTCTCCACCGGCCCGATCCGGGTGCCGCGCGGGTAGCTGCCCCAGACCGTCCTCGGGGTGCTGCGGCTGAGCGGGCCGGTGCTGATCACGGCGACCTGGTCGTCGGTGACGACGAAGATGAACCCGGCGCCGCCGCCGTAGGCCATCGCGGGGAAGATGTAGCGGATCTCGCCGTCGATCCCGAGGAACTCCCGGCAGCGCTCACGGAGCGGACGTGTCACCGGCATGGCTGCGAGGCACCTCCCCCGGGGCGGAACACGGCGATGCCCCAATCATGCACCGGCCCGGCGCGGCGTGGCCAGAGTCAGACCGACGCGAGGGCGGCCGTCGGCGGCAGCCGCGCGGCCCGCACCGCCGGGTACAGCCCGGCGGCCGTGCCGATCACCAGCGTCGCGGCGAGCGCCCCGCCGAGCGCCCAGGCCGGCACGACGGGCGGCCACCCCTTCCACAGCGCGAACCCGGCGGTCACGGCCGCGCCGAGGACCGTCCCGGCCGCGCCGCCGGACACCGACAGCAGCAGCGACTCGGCGAGGAACTGGACGCGGACCTGCCCGCGGGTGGCGCCGAGGGAGCGGCGCAGCCCGATCTCGCGGCGCCGCTCCAGCACCGAGACCACCATCGTGTTCGCGACGCCGACCCCGCCGACCAGCAGCGCGACCGCGCCGAGCCCGAGCAGCAGCCCGGTGAACGCGCCGGTCGCCGCGGCCTTGGCCTCCAGCGCGTCCGAGGGGCGGCTGACCTGGACCTCCTCGGGGCGCTCGGGGTTGACCGTGCGGGCCAGCACGGCCCGGACGTCGTTCACCGACGCGTCCGTGGACCGCTCGTAGACCGTGGTCGGGTGCCCGTCGAAGGCCAGGTGGCGGCGGGCCGCGTCCCAGCCGACGAGTGCGGAGCGGTCGATCTCGGGGGCCAGCTCGGCGGGCCGCAGCACGCCGAGGACGGTGAACCAGCGGCCGCCGATCCACACCCGTCCGCCCGCCCGGTCCATGCCGAGGCGGCGCCCCGCCTCCGCGCCGAGCACGACGCCGGGGTAGCGGGCGGTGCCGGCGTTCAGCCAGGTCCCGCTCGCGGTCTCCGCGCCGAGCGTGCCGAGCAGCCCGGTCGTCGCGGCCTGCACGGCGATGCCCTGGGTGACCTCCGCCGGGATCTTGTCGGTCCGCCGGACGGTGGCGTCCACGGACCCGGTCGCGCCGACCGCCGTGACCGGGCCGATCCGCCGCACCATCTCCGGCGCCGACTCGGGGAGCTGCGCCTTGTCGCCGAACAGGGTGTCGCCGGGCTTGGCGGTGAGCAGGTTGGTGCCGAGCCGGTCGAGCCGCCGCAGCAGGTCCTCCTTGCCGGACGAGGAGATCCCGATGACCGCGACCATCGTCGCGATCCCGATCGCGACGCCGAGCGCGGACAGCACCGCCCGCGCCGGGCGGGCCCGCAGCCCGGCGAGGCCGAGGCGCAGCACGTCGCCGGGGCCGAGCCGCGCGGGCACGAGCGCCGCCCTCACCGCCC
>NZ_VCKZ01000083.1 GCF_005889745.1 Actinomadura geliboluensis | reverse complement strand
GCCTTGTTGAGGTTCCGCAGGATCTTGTCGAGGTCCTGGAGGTTGGCCAGCAGGTCGGCCTTCGACTGGTTGATCACGTAGGTGGTGGTGCGGCTGAGCTTGTCGAGCGCCACCAGCATCTTGGTCAGGTCGGCGCGGTTGCGGTTCAGGACGGAGATCGCCGGGCCCGTCTCGTCGATCGTGTCCTGGATCGTCTTGCGCTCGGCCGACAGCTTGCCGGTCAGCCGGTCGATGCTGTCCAGCGCGCGGGTGATCGCGGCGCGGTTGCGGTCGAGCGTCCCGGCGAAGGTGTTGACGCGCTCCAGCACCGACCTGATCGTGGGCTCGCGCCCGCGCATCGCGGCCTGCAGCTCGTGGCTGATCGTGGAGACCTGCTCCAGCCCGCCGCCGTTGAGCAGCAGCGACATCGCCGACAGCACCTCTTCGATCTCGGTGCCCTGGATCGTGCGGTTCAGCGGGATCAGGTCGCCGGAGGCCAGCTCCCCGGCCGGGGCCTGGTCGCGCGGCGGCTCGATCTGCACGAACTTCTCGCCGAGCAGGCTGGTCTGGCCGATCGTGGCGACGGCGTTGTCGGGCAGCTTGACGTCCCCGCGGATCTTCACGGTGACGACGGCGTGCCAGCCGCTCTGTCCGCCCGTCCTCGCGGCCCCGCCGGCGAGGTCGATCTTGTCGACGCGGCCGACGGAGACGTCGTTGACCTTGACCGCCGACTGCGGGACGAGGTCCAGCACGTTCGCGAACTCGATCTTCACGGTCTTGGGGTTGGAGCCGAGGTCGGCCCCGCCGGGCAGCGGGATCGACTCGACGCCGTTGAACGAGCAGCCCGACAGGGCCACCGCGCCCGCCACCGCCGCGGCGGCACCGGCCAGCCACGCCCGCCGTCTCGTGGTCATCGGCCACCTCCGGGCAGGAGCGCGCTGAGGTCGGTCGGCCTGGACGCGTTGTTGGGGGTGCCCGACCTGGGCGGGCCCTGCGGGCCGTAGGCGTCCGGCGGGATCGGGACCGGGTCGTAGTGCGTGGTCAGCGCCGTGATCCAGGACAGGTCGAGGCTGAAGCCCGTCAGCGCCTTGCCGATGCCGTTGTACGGGCGGACGAAGTCCAGGCACTGCTTCGCCGGAGTCCCCACCGAGTAGGCGAGCGAGCAGATCCAGTCGGCGAGGTTGTGGAACTGGCGGAAGTTGTCGCGGGTGTGGATGGTGCCGCTGATCGGGTCGTACGCGCGCGCCAGGTTGTTGATCGCGAGCGGCCCGGCCGTGAGGATCTCGGCGAGCGCGTCCTTCTCCTTGACGAGCACGCCGGTGATCTGGGCGAGCTGGCGGACGTTCGCGGCCAGCTCGGTCCGGTTGTCCTTGACGAACCGCTGCACGTTCCGCAGCGTCGGCGCGAGGGTGTTGAGGGCCGCGCTGAGCTCCTCCTTCTCCCCCGCGAGCTGCCCGGACACGCCGTTGAGGTGCCCGGTGAACGACCTGATCTGCTGGTCGTTCGCCTTCATCGCGTCCGTGATGATCCGCAGGTTCCTGATCGTCTCGGCGACGTCGCCGCGGTCGGTGCTGAGCGTGCTGAGCGCCTTGGACGCGTCCTCGATCGTCTGCCGGATGTCGTCGCCCTGCCCGTTCAGGTTCGCCGCGCCGACCTGGAGCAACCGCGACAGCGAACCCTCCTGCCCGTTCGGGCCGGGGGCGTTGGCGCCCTGCGGGCCGAGGGCCTTGGACAGGTCGTTCAGGCTGCCGCCGACCTGGTCCACCTCGACCGGGACGGCGGTGCGGTTCACCGTCAGCGTCGCCTTGTCGGCCAGGACGGGGCCGCCCTTGTAGACGGGGGTGAGCTGGATGTAGCGGTCGGCGACCAGCGTCTGGTTGATGATGACGGCCTGCGCGTTCGCGGGGACCTTGTACTCGGCGTCGTACTTCAGCTCGACCTTCACCGCGTCGCCGACCGGCTCGACGCTCGTGACCTCGCCGACCGGGATGCCGAGGATGCGGACGTCCGCGCCCTTGTAGAGGCCGACGGTCTTGGTGAAGTACGCCGTCATGCGGCGCTGCTCCGGCTCCTGGAACACCGGCAGGAGCACGGCCGCCAGCACCGCGACGGCGAGGACCGCGCCGCCGAGGCGAAGGAGGGTTGCCGGGTTACGCACTACGAACCTGCCTGGTCACGGGAGGAAGGGGAGGGGGTTGTCGGTGTTGCCCGTCTGGCCGCCCTGCCGGTTGGCGGTGCCGCTCTTCGGGGGCTGGATGGACGCGGGGATCGGGACGAGGTTCTGGATCCAGGAGTCGAACCACCGGCCGGTGCCGGTGACGTCCGCGAACTGCCTCGCGAACGGCGCGAACAGCTGCAGGATCCGGTCGAGGTTGTCCTGGTTCTTGAGGAGCACCCTGTTGACCTTCGCCAGGTTGTCCAGCATCGGCCGCAGCTGCTTCTCGTTCTCCTGGATCAGCGCGTTGACCTGCTGGGACAGGGCGACGGTGTTGACGAGGAGCTGGTGGATGACCGCGCGCCGAGCCTGGACGGCCTGCAGCACCCGGTCGCCGTCCGCGACGAGTTTGGCGAAGTCCTGGTTGCGGTCGGCGAGCAGCTTCGACACGTCCTTGGCCCGGCCCGCGAGCTCGTGGAGCTGGTCGTCGCGCGACGCGACCGTGTTGGAGAGGCGGCGCAGGCCCTGCAGCGACGCGCGGACCTCCTCCGGGGAGTTCTTGAACGTGTCCGACAGCACGTCGAACGACTTCGCGACCTGCTGCACGTCGATCGCCCCGATCCGCCGGCTCAGCTCGCTGATCGCCGGGACGACCTCGAACGGGACGTGTGTCCGCTCGATCGGGATGTGGCGGCCGAGCTTGCCCTTGCCGCGCGGGGTGAGCGCCAGGTAGTGCGCGCCGAGCACCGTCTTGATCTTGATGCCGGCCTCGGTGCGGTCGCCGAGCCGGACGCCGTCGTCCACCTTGAAGGTGACCTTGACGTGGTCGCCGTCGAGTTCGAGGTCGGTGACCTTGCCGACCTTGACTCCCGCGATGCGGACCTCCTCCTCCTTCTTCAGCCCGGCGGCCTCCTTGAACGCGGCGGTGTGGGTCTCGCCGCCCGAGATGAGCGGGAGGCTCTCCAGGTTCAGCGCCAGCACCACCAGCACGATGATGACCGCGAACCCGGAGAGGCCGATGGGGACCGGGTTGCGTTCCCGGAACGAGACCCTCATCTACTTGCACCTCGCGTTCTCGTTCATGATCGCGGGTGTCTGGTAGACGGGGCCGCCGGGGAGGCGCACCTTCGCGTCCATGCCGCAGATGTACATGTTGAACCAGGACCCGTAGGACGAGATGTTGACCAGCTTCTCCAGCCGCTCCGGCGTCCGCTGCAGGCCCTTGTCGAGGTCGCCCTTGTTGGCGTCCAGCGTGGCGGTCAGCTTGCGGAGCCCGGCGATGTCGTTCTTGAGGCTCGGCCGGGCGCTCGCGAGCAGGTCCTGCGTGGTGCCGGTCAGGCCGTTGATCGCCGCGACCGAGTCGAAGATCGCCTGCCGGTCGTCGGAGACGCCGCTGATGAGGCTCCGCAGGTCCCTGATCAGCCGGTCGACCTGGGCGTGCCGCTGGTCGATGGTGCCGAGCACGCTGTTCAGGTTGTCGATCACCCGGCCGATGACCTTGTCGCGGTCGGCGAGCGTGTTGGTGAGCGACGCGACGTGCGCGAGCAGGCTGTTGATCGTCCCGCCCTCGCCCTGCAGCACCTGGACGAGCTGCATGGCGAGCGTGTTGACGTCCTTCGGCTCCAGCGCGCGGAACAGCGGCCGGAACCCGTTGAACAGCGTCGTGAGGTCGAGCGCGGGCGCGGTCTGCGTGACCGGGATCGTGTCGCCGGGGTCGAGGTAGGCGTTGGACGGTCCCGCGCCGTCGGTCAGCGCGAGGTACCGCTGGCCCATCAGGTTGCGGTAGCGGATCTGCGCCTTCGTCGACGCCGGCAGCCCGTTCCTGAACACGCCGCCCTCCTCGACGCTGAACGTCACCTCCGCCTGGTTGCCCCTGTACAGCCGGACGCCCTCGATCTGCCCGACCCGGACACCGGCGACGCGGACGTCGTCGTTGTCCAGCAGCCCGGTCACGTCCGTGAAGATCGCCTTGTACTCGATGGTGGCCCGGAAGCGCATGTTGGCGATCGTCATCGCCAGCACGCCGGTGGCCACCGAGGTGACGACCACGAAGATCGTCAGCTTGATCGCGGCGCTGGTCGTCCTCACCTGATCGTCACCACCGATCCGTCCGCGAGCAGCGGGCCGAACAGCAGCGCGGACAGGTCCGAGACCTCGCCGGCGGGGGTCCGCGTCATCGGTCCGAGCACGTTCTTGATCTTTTCCTTCTCGCTCATCGAGCCCGGGTCGACGAACACGTTGGACAGCGCCCGGCCCCGGCCGCCCGCGGCGGGGGCGTTCGGGTCATCGGGGTTCTTCCACCACAGGTCGTCCTGCGTGCCGTCGAGGGCCAGGTAGTCGGGGAAGGGGACCTTCGGGTTCGGCAGGCCGTAGCAGCGCGGGTTGCGCTGGTCCTTGGCCTCGGGCGAGTCCAGCGGGTACTTGTAGCCCGGCCGCGGCTTGACGATCTCGATGGTCAGGTTGAACGTCTTGGAGCCGTTGCCGCCGCCCGCCTCCTCGGCGTCCGGCCTGATCTTGGTGAGCCCGGCGAACACGCACGGCAGCGAGGGCGAGTAGCGGGCGACCAGGCCCAGCGCCTCGCGGTTCGCGATGTTCACGCCGATGATCTTCGGGCCGTTGTGCCGCATGAAGGTGTCGGCGTCCTGCGCCAGCAGGGTCGTCGCCGGGATCAGCTGCTCGATCGTCGCCTTCTCGTCGGTGATCGTCCTGCTGGTCACGTTGAGGTTGCGGAGCGTCTTCAGCAGGTCGGGCGCCGCGGCGTTGTAGACGTCGGACACGTCCGCGAGGCCGTTCAGGTCGTGCACCAGCGTGCCGAGCTGCGGGTTGATCTTCCTCAGCAGCTCGTCCGCCTGCTCCAGGTTGCGGCCGATCTGGTCACCGCGTCCCTGCAGCGCCGTGGCGAGGGCGTTGAGCGTCGCGTTCAGCTGCGCCGGTTTCACCGCGCGCAGCAGCGGCAGCAGGTCGTTCAGCAGCTTGTCGATCTCCACGGCGGCCTGCGAGCGGTCCTGCTGGATGACCGCCCCCTCCGCCAGGCCCGGCGAGCCCGGCTGCGGCGGGATCTGCAGGTCGACGTACTTCTCACCGAACAGCGTCTTCGGCAGCAGCCGCGCCTGGACGTTGGACGGGATCAGCTTCGCCTTGCCGGGATCGAGCGCGAGGTGCAGCGTCGCGCCCTTCCCGGTCGCGTCGATCTCGCGCACCTCGCCGACGATCAGGCCGCGCACCTTCACGTCCGAGTGCGGCAGCAGTTGCAGCCCGGCGCGCTCGGCGTCCACGGTCACCTCGGTCACCGGGGTGAACGCCTTGTTGTAGAAGGCGACGGTCAGCGCCAGCAGCAGCGCGATCACGACGAGCATCGCCGTGCCGAGCACCCGGTACCTGATCTTTTCAGTCACGTGCCGTCACCCGCCGATCCGCACGCCGGTGCCCGTGCCCCAGATCGCCATGCCGAGCAGCAGGTCGGTCACGTTGATCACGACGATGCTGGTGCGGACGGCGCGGCCCACCGCGACGCCGACGCCCGCCGGGCCGCCGCTCGCGTGGTAGCCGTAATAGCAGTGGATCAGCATCACCAGCACCGAGAAGACGATCACTTTCCCGAATGACCAGAGAATGTCGTCGGGCGGTAGGAATAGATGGAAATAGTGATCGTAGGTGCCCGTCGACTGCCCGTAGAACACGGTCACGATCACCCGCGTCGCGCCGTAGGACGCGAGCAGGCCCACGATGTAGAGCGGGACGACCGCGATCATCCCGGCCAGCATCCGGGTCGTGACGAGGAACGGCATCGACGGGACGGCCATGACCTCCAGCGCGTCGATCTCGTCGGAGATCCGCATCGCGCCGAGCTGCGCGGTGAACCCGCAGCCGACCGTCGCCGACAGCGCCAGCGCCGACACCAGCGGCGCGATCTCGCGGGTGTTGAAGTAGGACGCGACGAACCCGGTGAACGCGGCCGTGCCGATCTGGTTCAGCGACTCGTAGCCCTGCAGCCCGACCTGGCTGCCGGTGAAGAACGTCATGAAGCCGACGATCACCACCGAGCCGCCGATCACGGCGAGGCCGCCGGTGCCGAGGCTCACCTCGGCCAGCAGCCGCAGCACCTCGGCGCGGTAGCGGCGCAGCACCCGGAACGTCCACGCGAACGCGCGGACGTAGAAGGAGATCTGGTGGCCGAAGTCGTCGAGCCGCTGCAGCGGGGCGTTCACCGCCCGGGTGACCGCCTTCCCCGTCTTGCCAGGCGCCGCCATCACATGCCCTTCGACGGGACGAGCTGGAAGTACAGGCTGGAGATCAGGAAGTTCTCCACGAAGAGCAGCATGAACGTGATGACGACGGTCTGGTTGACCGCGTCGCCGACGCCCTTCGGGCCGCCCTTGGCGTTCAGGCCCTTGTAGGCGGCGACGAGCCCGGCGGTGATGCCGAACACGAACGCCTTGACCTCGGCCTGGAGCAGGTCGGGCAACTGCGCGATCGCGTTGAACGACGCCAGGTACGCGCCGGGCGTGCCGCCCTGCAGCATGACGTTGAAGAAGTAGCCGCCCATCAGGCCGACCACCGAGACCAGACCGTTCAGGAACAGCGCGACGAACGCGCACGCGAGCATCCGCGGGACGACCAGGCGGTGCAGCGGGTTGATGCCCAGCACCTCCATCGCGTCGATCTCCTCGCGGATCTTGCGGGAGCCGATGTCGGCGCAGATCGCCGACCCGGCGGCGCCCGCGACCAGCAGCGAGGTGACCAGCGGGCTCGCCTCCCGGACGATCGCCGCCACGGCCGTCGCACCGGTGAAGGACTGCGCGCCGAACTGCCGGATCAGCCCGCCGACCTGCAACGACAGGATGCCGCCGAACGGGATCGCGACCAGCATCGTGGGGACGACGGTGACGCTGACGATGAACCACGCCTGCTGGATGAACTCGCGCCACTGGAACGGCATCTTGAACATCGCGCGGCCCGTGTCCAGGCACAGGGCGAAGAACCGTCCCGGCTCCTTGACCAGGACGTTGACCGCGCCGTCGCCGATCTTGCGGAACGTCACGGAAGAGCCTCCGCCCTTCCCACCCCTCCGCCGGCTCGCGCCGATACCGGTATCGGGATTGGACATCAGTACCCGGCACCCGTCCCCTGGCCGCCTGGCGGCGGGCTGCCCGGGAAGCGCCCGCCGGGACCACCGGGAGCGGCGGGACCGCCGGAGGCGCCGACCGGGGCCATGGACGCCACGTACCGCGGCCACTCCTCCACCCAGTTGCGGCCGAGGTCGTCGATGAACGAGCCGGGCGGCGGCGTGACGCCGTGCGCGGCGCACCACGCGCCGGGCGCGTGCATGCCGGCGCGCAGCATCCCGTTGCTCGGCATCTGCTGCGGCGGGATGGGCGGCAGCTTGCCCGAGTCGAGGCCCATCTTGGCCTCGGCCTCCAACTCGGAGGCGTCCTTCTCCTCCGACATGCCGATCGGGCCGACCTTGCTGGCGTTGAGGAACTGCCGGACGACCGGCTCCTCGCTGGACAGCAGCATCTCCCGGGGCCCGAACATCGCGAGGTTGCGCTGGTACAGCAGCCCGATGTTGTCCGGAACGGTGCGGGCCGTGTTGATGTCGTGGGTGACGATGAGGAACGTCGCGCCGATCTGCGCGTTCAGGTCGATGAACACCTGGTTCAGGAACGCGGTGCGGACCGGGTCGAGGCCGGAGTCCGGCTCGTCCACCAGGAGGATCTCGGGGTCCAGCACGAGGGCGCGGGCGAGGCCGGCGCGCTTCTTCATACCGCCGGAGATCTCGCCGGGCAGTTTGTGCTCGGCGCCGAGGAGGCCGACCATGTCCATCTTCTCGAGGACGATGCGCTTGACCTCGGACTCGGACTTCTTGGTGTGCTCGCGCAGCGGGAAGGCGATGTTGTCGAACAGGTTCATCGAGCCGAACAGCGCGCCGTCCTGGAACAGGACGCCGAACAGCTTGCGGGTCTCGTAGAGCTGGGACTCGGGCAGGTGGGGCAGGTCCCTGTCGCCGATCCAGATGTGCCCGCGGTCGGGCTTGAGCAGCCCGACGAGGGACTTCAGGAACACCGACTTGCCGGTACCGGACGGGCCCAGAAGAACGGAGATCTCACCTGCGGGAATGGTCAGCGACACGTCCTGCCAGATCACCTGGCGGCCAAAGGACTTGGTCAGGCCCTCGACTCTGATCTCGACGCCCACTCGTCACCTTTCGTCCAGGCCGGGGGGAATCCCGAACCAATGAGCGAGTAGCACTCAGGCTCTTGCTGTCGTCACACGGCGTGTCCGCCGTGTTGCTACCGTCCGGTAGCCGCGCCGGGTTCCACTACGTTAGCGGGCCGCTGTCCAAATGGAAGGGGTTCCGGTCCAGATCAGCGGCTAAATGCGACGTCGTAAGACAATCGTTACTTACGACGCCTATGAGACTAGTGGTCCAAGAACCAGCACCTCAAGCCCGCGGGCTCCGGCCGGCCCCGGGCCGCCGGCCGCCCGCCCGACCCGGACGGCGGGGACGCGGACCACCTGGTGTGACCACGGTGTCGAAACGGGACGGTACGCCGCCCGCCGACGGCCGCACAACCCGTCACGGCACACGCTTTTGGCCCGGCCTTTATCACTCCGGTACAGGAAACGGGCACCCGCTCGCGCACCTCGGAACAGCGCGTTCCCCGCGAACGCGAAAGAGGCGGCCACCCCGGATGGGGTGACCGCCTCCTTGGGAGAGCGGTCGAGCCGCGAGGCTCGGGAGCTCTGGAGCCGTCCTTACTTGACGGTGACCGAGGCGCCGGCCTTCTCCAGGGCCTCCTTGGCCTTGTCGGCGGTCTCCTTGTTGACCTTCTCCAGCAGCGGCTTCGGCGCGCCGTCGACCAGGTCCTTGGCCTCCTTGAGGCCGAGGCTCGTCAGGGCGCGGACCTCCTTGATGACCTGGATCTTCTTGTCGCCGGCACCCTCGAGGATGACGTCGAACTCGTCCTGGGTCGCGGCCTCCTCGGCGGCCGGGGCGGCACCACCGGGGGCGGCGGCCACGGCCGCGACCGGGGCGGCGGCCTTGACGTCGAAGACGTCCTCGAACTGCTTCACGAACTCGGAGAGCTCGAGAAGGGTCATCTCCTTGAAAGCGTCGAGCAGCTCGTCGGTGCTGAGCTTCGCCATGATGTTTCCTCCGCTATGGCTTGAAATCTCGGGTGATACGGAACCGCGGGTGCGCCTACTCGGCGGCGGGTGCCTCGGCGGCGGCCTCGGCGGGCGCCTCGGCGGCACCGGCCTCGGCGGTCTCGCCGGCGGCCTCGCGCTTGGCGCGCAGCGCCTCGGCGAGCTGGGCCGCCTGCGTGGGCAGCGCGTTGAACAGCGCGGCGGCGTTCGCCATCGAGCCCTTCATCGCACCGGCCAGCTTGGCGAGGAGAACCTCGCGGGACTCGAGGTCCGCCAGCTTGGTGACCTCGGCCGCGTCCATCGACTGACCGTCGATGAAGCCGCCCTTGATCACCAGCATCGGGTTCGCCTTGGCGAAGTCGCGCAGGCCCTTGGCGGCCTCGACCACGTCGCCGCGCACGAACGCGATGGCCGACGGGCCTTCGAGCAGCGCACGGAACTGCTCGTCGACACCGGCCTCGTTCGCGGCGCGCTTGGTCAGCGTGTTCTTCACCACGCGGAACCGCGCGTTCTCGCCGAGGTTGTCGCGCAGCTCCTTGACCTGCGCGACGCTAAGCCCGCGGTACTCGGTCAGCACGGCGCCGCTGGAGCTCTCGAACTCGCTCTTGAGCTCGGCGATCGCCGCGTCCTTGTGGGCCTTGGCCATAGCCCTCCTTCCGATTACCTGGGTGGTCCGATCCGCGCCCGTCCGCCCTCGCGGGAGGGGGCGCCGATCCACCAAAAAACGCCCCGGCGCAGGCGCACGGGGCGTCCAGGCACGGCACGGAGGCCATGCGGAAGCTCTCGTCTCACCTACGCAGGCCGCCCGAACAGAGTCGGGTCCTTCGGTCACCCCACGGACATGAGGTGACGACCGGCGGTCTTCGGCATCCGACAGAATACGTCGCCCGCCGCGTCAGGCCAAATCGATTGGCTTGAGGGGGCGGACGCGGAGGGACCGCGCCCCGTGCGGGGGCGCGGTCCCTCGGGCGTGCGGCCGGTGCCGCGGGGTCAGGTGCGCGGCATTCCGGTGCCGAGCTTGCCCATCAGCTCGCTGAAGTCGGTGACCTGGCTCGCCGGCGGCTCGTCGATCTGCACGGGCTTGCCGAAGTCGCGGTACTTCGTCGTCACGGTGAGGTCGCCCTGGGCGCCCTGGTCGGACTTCATCGTCATCTGGCGCGGCAGCTGCTGCCCGTCCACCCAGAGGTCGAAGTGCATGCTCTGCATGCCCACCTGGGCGAGCGTCTTGCGGTAGGCCTCCTGCTGCTCCGGAGGCAGCTTCGCGATCGCGTCCTCCATGCGGTAGGTGCCGGTGTAGTGCGTCGTCTTGACGCCGTCGATCGTCTCCTCGCCGACCTCGCGCGCGTCCTTGGACGCGGTCAGCATCTTGGTGTTCTGCACCGGGTCCATCTGGCGGGACTGCTGCAGCATCTGGTCGAGGTTCATGCCGGACTGCTTGCTCAGCTCGTCCAGCGAGAACTTGAGCCAGGGCTTGCCGCCCCCGCCGCCGGGCAGCTGCGACAGCATCGGCATCTTCATGTACATGTTGCCGCCCACGAGGCGCTGCTCCATGCCGCCCGTCGCCTTGCCCGCGACGGTCATGTCGCTGAAGTTCATGCTGTAGGCGATATTGGGCTTCGTCCGGTACTGCATGTCGCCGTTCATCGTCACGTCGCCCTGGGGCGTGCCGGACATCTGCATCGACAGGACGGCCTTGAACGAGTTGACGTCGCCGGTCTTCTCCGCGGCCTTGCCGAGCACCTGCGCGGCCGTCAGCTTGATGTTCTTGCCGGCCTCGTCCACCTTGTTGCCGGCGTCTCCCAGACAGCCGGTCAGCGAGAGGGCGAGGCCGGTGGCCAGCGCCGTGCCGGCGGCGAAACGACGGATCATGGGGGGTTCTCCTTCTGCGTCTGGTCGCCCGGGCGCACGGGCCGAACACTGGGTCAGACGCTGGAGCGGCCCCCGCGGTTCATCCGCCGCCTCGGCCGGCTCGGTGCGGTCGCGCTCAGTTCCCGCCGAGGAGGGAGCCGAGCGTGAGCTGACCCACCTGGTCGGACGGCGGCGGGTTCACCGTGAAGGTCTTACCGTAGTCGCTGTATAGGACAGTGACCGAGGCGGTGTCGCCGCCCTCGCCGTCCGCCTTCGAGACGATCTTGCGCGGCAGGTTGTCGCCGTCCGTCCACAGATCGAAGTTGATCTTGCCGTTGGCGCGGTCCTTCGGCAGCCACTTGCCGACCTTCTCGCGCGCCTGGGCGTCGAGGCGGTTGAGCGCGTCGTCGACGGTGACCGTGCCGGCGTAGTGCGTCGTCTTCACGCCGTCGATGGTCTCGGTGCCGACCCTGCGGGCGTCCTTGGAGCCGGTGAACATCTTCGTCTGCTCGGCCGGGTCGACCTTCTGCACCTGGTCGACCAGGTTCCGCACGTCGAAGCCGGTGTGCTGCGACACCTGGTTCACGTCGACCCGCAGCCACGGCTTGCCGCCGCTGACGAACCGGGCGAGCTGCGGGACCTTCGCGTACAGCACGTCGTTCTTGAAGACCGCCTGGCCCTTGGCGCCCGGCATCGTCTGCCCGTTGCGGCTGACCTCGTCCAGCTTGGCGCTGAACTGCAGCGAGGGGCGCAGCTGGAACTGCCCGTCGGCGTGGATCTTGCCGGACTCGTCGCCGGTGCCGGTCACGGTGAGGTCGGCCTTGAACGCGTCGGCCTTCGCCGTCTTCTCAGACGTCTTGAGCAGCGCCTGCCCGGCGCTGAGCTTCATGTTGTCCGTGTTCGCCGACCCGTCCCCGTTGCATCCGGACAGGACCAGCGCGGCACCCACGGCGGTACCGCCGGCGGCCACCACGAGTCGTCGGTTCATGAGGTTTTGGCCTCCCATGTTGTCCTCCTGGTATCCCCAGTGTCGCGGGACGCCGGCACCGCGGGCATCCCCCGGTGGTACGAACGGGTCACCCCGCGGTACGACCAACGGCGTAGCCCGCGCGCCCGCACCGGGGCGCCGGAGGACGGGAGGGTCAGCGGTAGGAGCCGAAGGACATCGTGCCGTCGAGCACGGCGGCGGGCGCCTGCGAGGACAGCTTGATCGTCGTCGGCCGGGCGCTGCTGTCGACCCACAGGTCGATCCCGCAGCCGGTCGAGTCGGGGATCACGGGCCGGATCTGGGTCGCGGCGTCCTGCGGCAGCAGCGCGTACACGCTGCTCATCAGCGCCTGCGCGGCGAAGTGGGTGCGCCCGGACGCGTCCGGCTCGCTCGCGGTCGTCCCGGGCAGCGTCCCGATCATGTAGGTGAACTGCCGGGGGTCGGACCCGTTCTGCAGCTGGCCCAGCTGCGCCGCGCTGAGCGTGGACTGCGTCCACTTCGCGCCGTCGAACCCCTTGAGCACGTTCCCGCTCACGACCACCTTTTGCGTGATCTCGCTGGCCTCGCCGTCCAGCACCGTCTTGGTGACGCCGGTGGCGCTCATCGCGAACTTCGGCCACAGGGTGAACGAGGCCGTCTCGACGGCGTGCTTGTAGTCGCCGCCCTCCCCGATCTTCACCTTCATCTCCGTCTTGCGGGTGAAGGCGTGCAGGCTGGGGCCCGGCTGCGGCGGTGCCGTGGGCAGGCCGTGCGGGACGGCGCCGTTCCCGGCGGCGGGCGCGCCCGGACCGGCCGGCCTGCCCGGACTCGTGCCCGGCGCGGTCGCGCCCGGGGACACGGTGCCGGACACCGCGCCGTTCGGGTTGGTCTGGTCCTGCTGGGCCATGACGGCCGCCGGGGGCATCGAACCGGCGTCCTTCGCCGAGTCCCCGCCGACCTTGACGACCATGAGGACGGCCGTGGGCACGACGGCGACGGCCACGACGGCGGAGATGGCGATGGCCCGGTCGGTGCGACGCTTCACGAGCCCAATTCAACACCAGGTTCCTCGCCGGTAACAAAGGGATCGGGAATCGAATTGTCCGAATCCGGACTGCGATCTATGTATCCGTCGTCCTCGGTGGTAATGGGGTCACGGAGAGCCACGGGATGCCACGAGGCGTCCCCTGCCCGCCCGGCTAGACGGGTCCGGGTCCGGTGAGGCGGGCGCGGAGGGCCGACTTGCGGATCTTGCCGGTGGTGGTGCGCGGCAGCGCGGCGGCGTACTCGATGCGGCGCGGCGTCTTGAACCCGGCCAGGCGTGCCCGGCAGGCCGCGACCAGGTCCTCCTCGCTCGGGCGGACGCCGTCCGGGACGATGACCGCGCAGACCGTCTGGCCCCAGCGCGGATCGGGGAGCCCGATCACGGCGACCTGCGCGACGCCGGGGACCGTGCGCAGCACGTCCTCGACCTCCCGCGACGACACGTTCTCGCCGCCCGTGATGATCACGTCCTTGAGGCGGTCGACCAGGTAGAGGTAGCCGTCGGCGTCGACCCGGCCCGCGTCGCCCGTGCGGAACCAGCCGCCGGCGAACGCCTCCGCCGTCGCGCCGGGGTCGTCCCAGTAGCCGGGCGTGACCTGCGGGCCCCGGACGGCGACCTCGCCGAGCGCGCCGGGCGGGACCGGCGTCCCGTCCTCGGCCAGCACCGCGATCTCGACGCCCCCGGCGGGACGTCCCGCCGACTCCGCCAGCTCCGGCCGTGTCGTGAGCGCGGCGCGGTGGTCGTCCGGGGAGAGGAACGTCGCGTTCCCGGACAGCTCGGTCATCCCGTAGCCCTGGTTGAAGTCGCACCCGAGCACATCGCCGGCCCGGCGCAGCAGCGGCACCGGCATCGGCGCCGACCCGTAGGCGACGACCCGGATGCTGTCGCGGAGCAGCGCCAGCGCGTCCGGGTCGTCCGCCGTGTGGGCGAGGAGGTCCTCCAGCATCGTCGGGGCCAGGGAGAGGTTCGTGACGCCGTGCCGGCGCGTCGCGTCCACGAGCGCGGCCGGGGTGAAGCGGCGCAGCACGACGGCATGCCGCCCGAACAGGTGGTGCAGGACGACCTGGTATCCGGCGACATGGCACAGCGGGAACGGCGTGCAGAACACGTCGTCCGCGCGTACGGGACGGCCCGACGCCGTGACCTCGATCCCCGCGAGCAGGCTCCGGTGCGTGAGGCGCACGCCCTTCGGGCGGCCCGTGGTGCCGCTGGTGAACATCAACCACGCGACGTCGTCGGCCTCGGACGTGGCGGCGGCGTGCGCGGGGCCGTCCCAGGGCAGGTCCTCGATGCCGATCAGCGGCGGATGGCCTGCGGGCAGATCGCCCTCGGCGGCCAGCCGGTCGAGCAGATCCCCCTCGCCGAGGACGAGTTCGGCGCCGCTCCGGGCGATCTGGTCCGCCCATTCGCGGGGATGCAGCCGCTGGTTGAGCGGCACCAGGACGCGGCCGTCGCGCGGAACGCCGTAGTAGGCGGCGATGTATTCGAGCCGGTTGTGCGCCAGCAGCGCCACGCGCGCCCCCGGCAAGCAGCATGCGGAGAGGTACGCGCTCAGGGCGTCCACACGCGCGCGCAGTTCCCCGAACGTCCACGTGGTGCCGTCCACCGACAGCGCCGGGGCGTCGGGGGTCCGCGTCGCCGCTGCGGCGAGCACGTCGTAGAGGCTGCGCGGCGAACCGTCCATCACTGTGCTGGGCATCCCGGCGAATCTACCGAGCACGCGGCCGGGCGGGCCGCCGCGGTACCGGTGGCCGGAACGGCGGAAGGGCGCCCCCGCCGCAGCGGGGACGCCCTTCCGATGATGCGTGACGCGTGACGCGATCAGGCGGTCTCGAGCTCCGCGGTCAGGTTGCGGACCGCGTTCGGGTCCACCGGGATGCTCGGGCCCATCGACGTCGTCAGCGACGCCTTCTTCACGTACCGGCCCTTCGCGGCGGACGGCTTGAGACGCTGGATCTCGTCGACCGCGGCCGCGTAGTTCTCCACCAGCTGGCGCTCGTCGAAAGACGCCTTGCCGATGATGAAGTGCAGGTTCGCGTGCCGGTCGACACGGAACTCGATCTTGCCGCCCTTGATGTCGGTGACGGCCTTCGCGACGTCCATCGTGACGGTGCCGGTCTTCGGGTTCGGCATCAGGCCGCGCGGGCCGAGCACGCGGCCGAGGCGGCCGACCTTGCCCATCTGGTCCGGCGTGGCGACGACCGCGTCGAAGTCCAGGAAGCCGCCCTGGATCCGCTCGATCAGGTCGTCCGACCCGACCAGGTCGGCGCCGGCGGCCTCCGCCTCCTGCGCCTTCGCGCCGACGGCGAAGACCAGCACGCGGGCGGTCTTACCGGTGCCGTGCGGCAGGTTGACGGTGCCGCGCACCATCTGGTCGGCCTTGCGCGGGTCGACGCCCAGCCGCAGCGCGACCTCGACGGTCGCGTCGAACTTGGTGACCGCGGTCTCCTTGGCCAGCTTCACGGCCTCGGCCGGGGTGTACAGCCGCTCCCGGTCGATCTTCTCCGCTGCGGCGCGGTAGCCCTTGCTGCGCTTCATGTGCGTTCCTCCAGTGGAACTCGTGGTGCGGGCCAGCGCCGGCCCTTCCACAGACGGTGTTACTTGACGTCGATGCCCATGGACCGGGCGGTGCCGGCGACGATCTTCTCGGCGGCGTCCAGGTCCTTGGCGTTCAGGTCGGGCATCTTGGTCGTGGCGATCTCGCGGATCTGGTCGCGGGTCACCGAGCCGACCTTGTTCTTGTGCGGCTCGCCGCTGCCCTTCTCCACGCCCGCGGCCTTCAGGATGAGCTGCGCGGCCGGCGGGGTCTTCGTGACGAAGCTGAACGACCGGTCCTCGTAGATGGTGATCTCTACGGGGATGACGTTGCCGCGCTGGGACTCCGTGGCGGCGTTGTACTGCTTGCAGAAGTCCATGATGTTGACGCCGTGCGGACCGAGCGCGGTACCGACCGGCGGCGCCGGAGTCGCCTGCCCGGCCTGCAGCTGGACCTTGACGAGCGCGGCGACCTTTTTCTTCGGAGGCATGCCTCTCCCTCAGCGTTCCGTTCTGCTCTGGTCCCGACTCCCGGATGCCCGGGCAACACGGCGGTCGGAACGTAACCGCTGTGTTGGGACCTTTGGCCGACCCCACATCCCCGCGTGCACGGGGAGCAGTGAAGCTGCACCTTGACGAGCGCAGCGATCTTAGGGTCATCCCCGCATGCGCGGGGCCGTGGTGTCTCGCTCCCAAAGTGAGAGCCGAGATCCAACCCGTCCTCGCGTTACCGAGGACAACCCGTACAGGATACGGCCTCGGCGGGGTGAGTCGGTCCGCACGGGCCGTCCGGCGGCGTGGTGCGGGCAGGGCCGACAAGTGTTCGGGCCGTCTCCGCGAGAGCGGAAACGGCCCGAAGGTGGTCTGAAAGGTTCGGTCAGATCTTGGAGACCTGGTTGAACGAGAGCTCGACCGGGGTCTCGCGGCCGAAGATGGAGACCAGGACCTTGAGCTTCTGCTGCTCGGCGTTGATCTCGTTGACCGTCGCGGGGAGGGTGGCGAACGGGCCGTCCATGACGGTGACGGACTCGCCGACCTCGTAGTCGACGGTGGCCGCGGTCTTCGCCTGCTCCTTGGCGACCCTGGTAGCGCCCTCCTCCGGCTCGGGGGCCAGCAGGTTGGCGACCTCGTCGAGGCTCAGCGGGGACGGCTTGTTCAGCAGGCCGACGAAGCCGGTGACGCCCGGGGTGTTGCGGACGGCGGCCCAGGACTCGTCGGTCAGCTCCATCCGGACGAGGATGTAGCCCGGCAGGACCTTCTCGTTGACCTTCTGCCGCTTGCCCTGCTTGATCTCGGTCACCTCGTGCTGCGGGACCTCGATCTGGAAGATGTAGTCCTCCATGTTGAGGGTCTGCGTCCGGGTCTCGATGTTGGTCTTGACCCGGTTCTCGTAGCCCGCGTAGGAGTGCACGACGTACCAGTCGCCCGGCTGGAGCCGGAGCTGCATCTTGAAGTCGGCGTACGGGTCGGCCGGCGGCTCGGCCGGGCCCTCCTCGTCGTCGCCGTCGGTCTCGTCCTCGCCCTCGACGGCCTCGGCCAGCTCCGCGGCGCCCTCGGCGGCGTCCTGCGCGGGACCCTCGCCCTCGAGCTTCGTGTCCGCGGGCTCGCCGTCGCCGGCGGAGACGACCGCCTCGGCCGTCTCGTCGGCGGGCTCAGCCGCCAGGTCGGCCGCAGCAGCCGCAGCGGACTGGGCCTCTTCAACGGCCTCGTCGTAGGGCTGTGAGGACTCGGACACGGTGACTCTTTCTCTCGGACTGCGGTGATGGTCTTACCGGTGATGGTCTTACCAGGGTACGGCGGACTCGCCCGGAATCGCGCGCGGCGGCCGCGCGGCGTCAGCCGAAGACGGCGTAGACGCCCTTCTGCAGGCCGTAGTCGAAGGCCGAGACGATCGCGACCATGATCAGCACGAAGACCAGCGCGGCGGTCGTGTAGGTGACCAGCTCGCGCCGCGTCGGCCAGATGACCTTGCGCAGCTCGGCGATGACCTGACGGACGAACAGCGCGGGCCCGGTCCGCCGGGAAGCGGACTTCTTCTTGCCCTTGTTCTTGCCCTCGTCCTTGGCCTCGGGCTCGTCGCGCTCGTCGCGCGTCTCAGTCGCCATTTGCCGCCGTTCACCTCATAGGTCGTGATCCAACCACCGACGTGGTTGCCGCGCGGTCCCGTGCCGCGTTCCGCCACGGCGCCGCCGTGGCGCGGCCGGCACGGGTGCGCGCACCGCACCTCGCAGGGCAGGAGGGACTCGAACCCCCAACCGCCGGTTTTGGAGACCGGAGCTCTACCAATTGAGCCACTGCCCTTCATTCTCCGGCTAAGGAGAACACCCGGCCGCACGGCCGGGGTGGTGCCGCGTCCCAGCTTACGGCCTCATCGTGATGCCCGCGTGCGGACAGGCTCGTATACCGGTGACGCGTCACTTGGAGGGTGAGTCTACGTGCCGGAGCGCCCCGCGTCGAACCGATACCCGCAGATCCTTCGCGGCGCCGCGGCGGGGCGGCGGCGGGCGCCGCGGCGAAGCCCGTCCGACCGGCCCGGATATATGTCCCGGGTCACGAGGCCGCGTCTGTAACGATAGGGACATGAGCACTGACCGTCCTCGCATCTCCAAGCGCATCGCCGCGATATCCGAATCCGCCACGCTGGCCGTCGACGCCAAGGCCAAGGCGCTGAAGGCGGCGGGCCGCCCGGTCATCGGGTTCGGCGCGGGCGAGCCCGACTTCCCCACCCCGGACTACATCGTCGAGGCGGCGGTGACCGCCTGCCGGGTGCCGCGCTTCCACAAGTACACGCCGGCGGGCGGGCTGCCCGAGCTGCGCGCCGCCATCGCCGAGAAGACCGAGCGCGACTCCGGCTACAAGGTGGAGGCCAACCAGGTCCTGGTGACCAACGGCGGCAAGCAGGCGGTGTACGAGGCGTTCGCGGCGCTGCTCGACCCGGGCGACGAGGTCATCGTCCCCACCCCGTACTGGACGACCTACCCCGAGTCGATCAAGCTGGCGGGCGGCGTGCCCGTGGACGTCGTCGCCGACGAGACCACCGGCTACAAGGTGACCGTCGAGCAGCTGGAGGCGGCCCGCACCGACCGCACGAAGGTGCTGCTGTTCGTGTCGCCGTCCAACCCGACCGGCGCCGTGTACTCGCGCGACGAGATCGAGGCCATCGGCCGCTGGGCGGACGAGCACGGCCTGTGGGTCGTCACCGACGAGATCTACGAGCACCTCGTGTACGGGGGCGCCGAGTTCCACTCGATGCCGGTCGTGGTGCCCGAGCTCGCCGACCGGACGCTCGTCCTGAACGGCGTGGCGAAGACGTACGCGATGACGGGCTGGCGCGTGGGCTGGCTGATCGGCCCGGCGGACGTGGTGAAGGCCGCGCAGAACCTCCAGTCGCACGCGACGTCCAACGTGGCGAACGTGTCCCAGGCCGCCGCGCTCGCCGCCGTGACCGGTGACCTCTCGGCGGTGGCGGAGATGCGCAAGGCGTTCGACCGGCGCCGCCAGACGATCGTGCGGATGCTGAACGAGATCCCCGGCGTGGTCTGCCCGGAGCCGGAGGGCGCGTTCTACGCCTACCCGTCGGTCAAGGCGCTGCTCGGCAAGCAGTTGCGCGGCAAGCGCCCGGAGACGTCGGTGGAGCTGGCGTCGCTGATCCTGGAGGAGGCCGAGGTCGCGCTGGTGCCGGGCGAGGCGTTCGGCACGCCCGGCTACTTCCGCCTCTCCTACGCGCTGGGCGACGACGACCTCACCGAAGGCGTCTCGCGGGTCGCGAAGCTGCTCTCCGAGGCGAGCTGACCGCACCGCGGAGCGGGAAAGAGAACCGGCCCCGGGCGTGCACTTCGCCCGGGGCCGGTTCTGTGCGGACGGGGCGTGCCCGGCCCCGTCCGGGATCGCCCGGCGGGCGGCTCCGCAGCGGCCCCTCAACGCCGGCGGACCGCCCTGCCAGGGCAGGGTCGGTGATTCCTACGGCCGGACGCCTTCGGCGATGCGCATGAGCCGGTCCTTGGTCGTGCCCTTGGCGGTGACGGTGACGCCGACGCCGGGCCGCACCATCCAGGAGATCTGCCGCGTCGCGTCGGGTCCGTCGCCGACCAGCGCCGGCATGCCCCGCACGGACGTGTGCCCGGGGAGGCCCGGCGTCCGCATGAGGTCGCGCGGACCGGTGAGCCCGCTGCCCGTCACGAGTGCGATCTCCACCGAGCCGGCGTCGCCGCGCCACGCGCACGTCGTGGTCTTGCGCCCGGCGTCGCCGGCGACGGCGCAGGGGCCGTCGGCGGCCAGCCCGTCCGGGATGTAGGTGATCCAGTCCGGCAGCCTGTCCACCACGCCGCCGACGCCGGGCTTGTGCGGTGCCGTGTCGCCGCCGCCGGACGACGGGTGCGCCTCCGGTTTCGGCGAAGCGCCCGCCTCGGGCCTCCCCTTGGACGGCGGGGACGCGGGGAGGCCCGAGGCGGGGGGCCGTTCCGGCGGCCGGGACGCGGAGGCGGTCCCGGTGGGGCGGGCCGTCTCCGTGCTCCCGGCCGGTGTGGCCCGGAACGACTGATAGGTGGGCACGAGGGCGAGCGCCGCGACCGATGCGGCGGCGACGCCCGCGGCGGCGTGCACGCGGGCCCTGCGGCGCCGGTGCCGCCGCTTGACGTCGGCGACGAGCGACGGTGACGCGGTCGCCCCGGCCACCTGCTCGGCCATGGCCTTCCGCAGTTCACTCTCCAGGTCCATCGCTCAGCTCCCCAATGGCGCCAGGTTCGAGTCGAGGCGCTCCCGGAGCCTGGCGAGCCCCCGGGACGCCTGGCTCTTGACCGTTCCGACCGAACAGCCGAGAGCCTGTGCCGTCTCCGCCTCCGAGAGGTCCTCCCAGAAGCGCAGGACGAGCACGGCCCGCTGGCGCGGGCCGAGCCTGCGCAGCTCCTCCATGAGCGTCCCCCTCAGCTCGACGGCGTGGTTCGGTGAGGCCGCCGGGGTCTCCGGAAGCCGCGCCATGTGGATCTCGCGGAGCACCTTCCACCGCCGGGACCGGCTGATCACGAGGTTGACCAGGATCCGGCGGACGTAGGGCTCCGGATCGCTGCCCGGTTCCAGCCGCCCCCAGTGGCGGTAGGCCTTCTCCAGCGCGGTCTGCAGGATGTCCTCGGCGTCCTGCCGCGCCCCGCACATCAGTGCCGCGGTGCGCAGCAGGGCATCGCCGCGTGCCGCCACGAACTCCACGAACGACTCGTCGTCTCGACGCCCCACTGTGCTCCGTCCCGGCTAGTGCGGTTCCGGTGTTGCGATGTGCCGTGGGCGGACGGCCCCGCGCCTGGGCCGCCCGCCCCCGTCTCTTGGTGTCGGCGGGCCCGGTTCCCGGGTCCGCGCTATCGGGCCTGCCGCAGGGCGGTGGCCATGTCCGGCAGCCCGCCGGCGAGGACGGGGCTGCCGTCGAGGTACATCGAGTAGCCGTTCGGGTCGAACAGCAGCACGCCGCCGCCCTTCGGGCTCTGCCAGGCGGCGAGGCCGGCGACGGCGACCGGGGAGCCGCCCTCGGGCAGCTTCAGCGCCTTCCGCAGCTCGGCCTGGGACATGCCGACGGGCGTCTTCAGGGTCTCGACGGTGACCCACTGGCCGGCCTTGCCGACCCACTTCTGCGTGACCGCGCAAACGCTCTGCTCGCGGAGCTCGGCCGAGCCCGGAACGGTGGAAGCGTAACGCAGGCCCTTCGTCAGCATGGCGGCCTTCTCGGCGGCGCTGCCGACCTTCACGGCGGGCTTCAGCGTGCTGCAGTCGAGCTTCGGCACGGCGGGCAGGCCGGGCTTGGCCGGGACGCGCGCGGCCGGCGGAGCCGACCGGGTGTTGGCCGGGGCGTCCTTGGTGGACGGCACGCAGGTCGGGAGGTTGGCGGGGAGCTTGCCCTTGGCGTCCGCCGGGACCTCGACGCCGGGGACCTTCGCCCCGGGCAGGTCGGTCTTCGGCAGCTCGCCCTTCGGCAGCTCGCCCTTCGGCAGGCCGGGGGCGGGGACGCCGGTGTCGGGCAGGTTCGCGCCGTTCTGCTTCAGCTGCTGCTCGACCTGCTTGCGCTGCTGCTCCAGCTGCTTCTTCGCACCGGTCTCGGGGATCCCGGCCGCGGGGGCGCCCGCCTTGGGCAGCTTCGCCGGGACGCAGGTCGGCAGGGTCTTCGGCGCGTCCTGCACCGTGCGCTCGACGGAGGTGGGGGCCTTGGCGTCGTGCGACTGGAGGCCCGCCTCGTGGTGGGAACCGGTCATCGCCCAAGTCGCGCCGCCGCCGACGGCGACGGTTCCGACGGCGGACGCGGCGATCAAGGCGGCCTTCAGGGTGATCATGGTGTGTGTCCCTTTCTGCCCGGGTCTTTCCAGCGGGGGGTGCTAGCGGGGGCGGGTCGCCCGTATCTCTCTGGCGCCCCTCGTATACGCACGGTGCCCGGAGGGGGTTGCACGCGATTCCAAAGTTTTTTCGGGATGCCCATGGGACGCGATGGCCGCGCGGTGTCATGCGAGGTAGTCCGGTGTGATGATCCTGCGGGTCCGGGGTTCGGCCGGGCCGATGATCCGGCAACATTGGCTCATGGAGGCCAGTACCGTTTCACTCCGTCCGGTCCCGCGGGGCACCGCCCGTCCGGACGTGGGCCTGCTCCCGAAGGCGCACCTGCATCTGCACTTCACCGGGTCGATGCGGCATTCCACGCTGGTGGAGCTCGCCAACCTGCACGGCGTCCACCTGCCGGACGCGCTCGTCGAGGACTGGCCGCCCAAGCTGCACGCGACCGACGAGCGCGGCTGGTTCCGGTTCCAGCGCCTGTACGACATCGCGCGCTCGGTGCTGCAAACCCCCGACGACCTGCGCCGGCTGCTGCGCGAGACCGCGGAGGACGAGGCGGCCGAGGGGTCCGGCTGGCTGGAGATCCAGGTCGACCCGAGCGGCTACGCGGCCCGGTTCGGCGGGCTGACCCCGACCGTGGAGCTGGTGCTGGACGCGGCGCGGGAGGCGTCGGCGGCGTCCGGCGTCGGCATCGGCGTGGTGATCGCCGCGAACCGGACCCGGCACCCGCTGGACGCCAAGACGCTGGCGCGGCTGGCCGTCCGGTACGCGGGCGAGGGCGTGGTGGGGTTCGGGCTGTCCAACGACGAGCGGCGCGGCCGGGCCTACGACTTCGAGGGCGCGTTCCGGATCGCCAAGCGCGGCGGGCTCCTGTCGGACCCGCACGGCGGTGAGCTGCTCGGGCCGGCGAGCGTCCGCGAGTGCCTGGACACGCTGGACGCCGACCGGATCGGCCACGGCGTCCGCGCCGTGGAGGACCCGCGCCTCCTGGCGTCGATCGTGGACCGGGGCGTCACGCTGGAGGTGTGCCCGGCGTCGAACGTGGGGCTCGGCGTGGCGGCGACGGCGGGCGACGTCCCGGTGCGGCGGCTGTTCGAGGCGGGCGCGTCGATCGCGCTGGGCGCCGACGACCCGCTGCTGTTCGGGTCGCGGCTGGCGCGCCAGTACGAGCTGGTCCGCACCGAGCACGGGTTCACCGACGAGGAGCTGGCGGAGCTGGCCCGGCAGTCGATCAGGGCGTCGGCGGCGCCGGACGCCCTGCGCCGCCGCCTGCTGGCGGGGGTCGACGCCTGGCTGGCGGGCTGACCCCGCCTAGCCGCCGGAGTCGGCGAAGGTCTCGACGCCGCGCAGGCCGTCCGCCCAGGCCGCGGTCGAGCCGGGCACGTCGTCGCCGTACGGGACGCCGAGGGCGCTCAGGACGTGCACGAGCAGCCCCGCCGACAGGACCCGGGCGATCTCCTCGGGCGGCGCGCCGGTGAGGTCGCCGACGAGCCGCCACAGCCGCGCCCAGCGGACGCGCCCGAGCCGGGCGGTGTCGGCGTCCCGGACGGCGACCGCGTAGATCTTGAGCAGCAGCCGGGGAAGCGCGGGCGCGTCCCGCGGCAGCCGCGCGCAGGCGCGCGCCGTCGCGTCGAGCGCCGCGTCGCCGCGCAGCCCGGCGGCGGCGTCCCGCAGGACGCGCTCCAGGTCGTCGAAGCAGCGCTCGGCGGCGGCGAGGAACAGCGCGTGCTTGGACGGGAAGAGCCGGAACATGTAGGGCTGCGAGACGCCGATCCGCCGGGCGATCGTCCAGGTGGAGGTGCCGTCGTAGCCGCCCTCGGCGAACTCGGCGATCGCGGCCCGCACCGCGAGCTCGCGACGCTCCGCGGCGCTCATCCTCGGGCTCATACCGTCCAACGTAGTGCCGTCCCGCCCGCCGGGTCAGTCGGCGGGGGTCCACATGCCCCGGTGTTCCAGGTGGGCGGTCAGGAGGGCTCCCGCGCGGACGATGTGGGCGCGCATCTCGGCGGCGGCGTCCGGCGCGTCCCCGGTGCGGAGGGCGGTGAGGATCCGGGCGTGGTCGCGGACGGCGAGGGCGGGCCAGCCGGGGAGCCGGCCGTACAGGCCGCGCGGGGCGTACCGGGCCACCGTCCCGAGCGACCAGGCGAGCTTCGGGGAGTCGGCGGCCAGGTTGATCCCCCGGTGGAAGAGGTGGTCGTACTCCTCGACCAGGTCGGGGCGGCGGGCGGCCTGGGCGCGTTCCAGCGCGCGGTGGAGGTCGGCGAGTTCGCGGAGGGCGGCGGCGCCGATCCGCGGGGTGGCGCGTGCGGCGAGTTCGGCGGCGATGCCGGCCTGCACCCAGAACAGGTCCTGGACGTCCCGCTTCGACAGCGGCGCGACGACGAACCCGCGCCGCGGCTCCAGCACGACGAACCCTTCGCTGCGCAGCGACTTCAGCGCCTCCCTGACGGGGGTGACGCTGATGCCGAACTCCACGGCGAGGCGCTCCAGCCGCAGGTGGTCGCCGGGGCGGAGCCGGCCGTCCATGATCAGCTCGCGGATGCGCGCGGCGGCCTCGTCGCTCAGCTGCGGCCGGGTGCCGAGCGCCCGCCGCGCGCATCCGCGAGCTGATCATGGA
>NZ_VCKZ01000564.1 GCF_005889745.1 Actinomadura geliboluensis | reverse complement strand
CCGCAAGGGGGCCGCCCTGAACACCGTCCAGATCGCCGAGCTCGTCGCCGCCGAGTAGCCCCGGCCCGGCCCCTTGCGGAGGTTGTCGCCGGCGCAGAACAGGGCGAGGCCGTTGTCCACGGTCTCGTCGCGGCGGATGCGGCCCACGTAGGTCGGGTCCTGGCCGGCGGCCTGCAGCGGGTTCGGGACGTCCGACAGGGCGACGCCGGGCGCGCCGGCGAGCAGCTCGCTCGCGCGCTCCGGGCTGATCGGCCGCTCGAAGCGGGCGTTGACCTGCAGCGAGTGGCCGGTGAACACCGGGACGCGGACGCAGGTGCCGGAGACCTTCAGGTCCGGGATCTCCAGGATCTTGCGGCTCTCGTTGCGGAGCTTCTGCTCCTCGTCGGTCTCGGCGAGGCCGTCGTCCACGATCGAACCCGCCATCGGCAGGACGTTGAACGCGATCGGCCGGACGTAGACCGACGGCTCCGGGAAGTCGACGGCGGAGCCGGAGTGGGTGAGCGCGTCCGCGCCCTGCACGACCTTGGTCGCCTGGTCGTGCAGCTCGGCGACGCCCGCGAGGCCGCTGCCGGACACGGCCTGGTAGGTGGACACGACGAGCGCGGCCAGCCCGGCCTCCGCGTGCAGCGGCCGCAGCACCGGCATCGCCGCCATCGTGGTGCAGTTCGGGTTCGCGATGATGCCCTTCGGCCGGTTCGCCGCGGCGTGCGGGTTGACCTCGGCGACGACGAGCGGGACGTCCGGGTCCATCCGCCAGCCGGAGGAGTTGTCGATCACGACGGCGCCGGCGGCGGCGACCTTCGGCGCGAGCGCCTTGGACGTGGTCTTCCCCGCGGAGAACAGCACGATGTCGAGGCCGGTGTAGTCGGCGGCGGCCGCGTCCTCGACGGTGATCTCGGTGCCGTCCCACGGGAGCGTGCGCCCCGCGGACCGCGCCGAGGCGAACAGCCGCAGCTCGTCCACCGGGAATCCGCGCTCGGCCAGGATTTCGAGCATCTTGGCCCCGACCTGTCCGGTGGCCCCGACGATGCCGACTCTCATGCCGCTCCCTCTGGTAGATCGCTTGACCCGGGCGAGTCTGCCCAGGTCGATGGCAGGACGTCCAGGCAACAACCCTACGTGGAAGGGTCAACCTGTTCTTAACGGAGCTCCTTCCCCCCAGGGACGGCCCCTGACCGGGCATGGGGACTCTCAGGGGTGAATCAGGGCGAATCCGGATGTCGTACCGGCGGCCGGGTGGGCATGATCCTAGGCATGGACATGGACAAGAACACCACCTCGACCCCGACCAAGCAGCTCCGCCGGACCCACGACGGCCGGATGGTCGCGGGCGTCTGCTCGGGCGCCGCCGAGTACCTCGGCGTCGACGCCACCATCCTGCGGGTCGCGCTCGCCGTCTTCACGATCTTCGGCGGCGCCGGGCTCGCCCTCTACATCATCGGGTGGGTGCTGATCCCCGAGGAGGGCGCGCCGACGTCGATCGCCGAGGACCTGTTCAAGAAGGCCAGCGACTCCCCGACCGTCCAGGACGCCGTCCAGAAGACCAAGGACGCGGTCAACAAGAACCGCACCACGGTCTGAGGCGCCCCGGGCAGCGGCCCCACGGGCCCAGCGGCCCCTACGGCGCCGGGGCGGAGCGCCGCGCCCCGGCGGCCAGCTCATCGCCGTCCGCGTCCGGTGGCGGGGCGACGGCGACGGGGTTGCCGCGCGTCCCGGCGATCACGGCGCCGCGGAGCTGGTTCCAGCCGAGCGTCAGCATCGCCGCGGCGGACAGGCCGAGCAGGCCCGCGAGCGCGACCACCGTCTCCGGCCCGAGGACCTGCGCGGCGGCGCCGCCGGCGAGGATCCCGAGGCCCTGGCCGGCGAGGATGCCGGACTGCGCGAGCCCGAACGCCTGCCCCCGCCCGGCCGCCGGCACGGCGGCCACGAACGCGGTGTTCGCCACCAGCTGGTAGGCGCTGCCGACGCCCGACAGCGCCCACAGGGCGACCACCCACCACAGCGGCGGATGGACGCCCGCGCCGACCAGCGGCAGGCAGGCCAGCATCGACATCCACCCCATGACGTGCAGCCGGTTCGCCGGACGGACGAACCGGCTGAACAGCACCGAGCCGACCACCATCCCGGTCGGCATCGCCGCCAGCAGCAGCCCCGCGGTGACGGCGCCGCCGCCGAACGTGGCCGCGTACGGGACGGCCAGCCCCTCGGGGATCACGTAGAACGCGCACAGCCACGCGAACAGCACCAGCGACCGCAGCACCGGGTCGCCGAACACGAGCCGCGCGCCGTCCCGCGTGCCGCGCAGCAGGCCCAGCGCCTGGCGCTCCCGCCGGCGTGGCGCCTCCCGCCGCCGGAGCCCGCCGATCAGGATCACGGCGGACGCGCCGAACGTCAGCGCGTCCAGGGCGAGGGCCTCGTACGTCCCGACGACGGCGACGATCGCGCCGCCCGCCAGGAAGCCGACGACCTGGGTGATCTGGTGGGTGACGTTCGCGATCGCGGAGCCCGCCACATATCTGTCACCTTCCAGGACGTCCGGCATGACGGCGGCGCGGGCGGCGGAGAACGGCGTCCCCAGGAGCACGATCAGGAACACCAGGCACGACAGCGCCCCGACGGGCATCGCCACCAGCGCCATCACCGCGACCAGGCCCGCCCGCAGCACGTCGCAGACGACCATGACGGTGCGGCGCGGGAACAGGTCGGCCAGCCCGGACAGCACGGGCCCGCCCAGGATCGGCGGCAGGTAGGTCAGGGCGTACACCAGCGCGGTCAGCAGCGTCGACTTCGTGTGGTCGTACACGAGGACGGCCAGCGCGACCTGCGCCAGCTGGTCACCGATGTACGACAGCGCCTGCGCCAGCCAGAGGGCACGGAACTCCTTGACCGCGAACACCTCGCGGTAGGTCGCCTGCTCCTCGGGCGGCCGACGATGCCGGCCCGTCTGCCTTCCCGCCACGCGCGCTCCAGTTCAGTCCGCCCAGTACCGGGCGCCCTCCCCTATTAACTCACGCTGCGTGGCAGTCGCGTGACCTACAGTGCGCAATTCCTTGCGTCAGTATCCGAGTTCGTGCAACTTCCCGTCATCGATGCCGAAGTGGTGGGCGATCTCGTGTACAACCGTTATCCGGACTTCTTCCACCACGTCATCCGGGGTTTCGCAAATCCGGAGGATCTCCCTGCGGTAGATCGAAATGTGATCGGGCAGGACGCCTGCGTACCAGTCCCCCCGCTCCGTCAGGGGTACCCCCTGGTACAGGCCGAGCAGGCCGCGCTCGGGCGCGTCGTCCTCCACGACGATGACGACATTGCGCATGTGGGCGGTCAGCTCGGGTGGGATGGTGTCGAGGGCCTCGGCCACGAGGTCCTCGAACTCATCGCGCGACAACTCCATCACACCGTCGATTCTGCTCGATAGAAGGGAAACCCGTGCCCGAGGTCCGGTTGACCAAGGCCCTGGCGACACTCCGCACCTTCGGCTCCGCCACCGCCCACCGCGCCCGCAGACTCGGCTCCCCCGTCGTCCCGTTCCTCACCAACCGGTGGACGCGCGTCGCGCTCGTCGCCGTCATCGGCCTCGCCGCCGGCTACCTCGGCCTCATCTTCGGCGGCCGCTACGTCACCCCGGTCGGCCCCACCGACGTCCAGCTCAGCCTCCAGCCGTCCCTGAACGGCGGGACGACCCTGAAGCTCCCGCCCCTCGGCTCGCTCCGGCTCGACACCCACGAGGGCCCCGTCACCCTGGAGGCCCGCCTCACCGACCTGCGCCCCGACCAGGCCAAGAAGCTGATCGAGGACGACACCGAGATCGACCGCCTCACCGACCGGATCGCCGACCAGATCCGGCACGGCGTCATCGAACTGCTCGTCCGGGCCGTCCTGATCGCCCTCGCCGCGAGCTTCCTGGCGTCCCTCGCCCTCTTCCGCTCCTGGCGCCGCGCCCTGCTCGGCCTGTCCTCCGCCGCCGCCGGCCTCGCCGCCCTCACCCTCCTCACCTGGACGACCTTCAACCCGCAGTCCATCGCCGAGCCCCGCTACACCGGCCTCCTCGCCAACGCCCCCCAGATCGTCGGCGACGCCCGCAGCATCGTCGAGCGCTTCTCCGCCTACCGCGCCCAGCTCGCCCGCCTCGTCGGCAACGTCTCCGAGCTCTACACCACCACCTCGACCCTCCCGACCTACGAACCGGACCCGTCCACCATCCGCGTCCTGGACGTCTCCGACATCCACCTCAACCCCGCCGCGTGGAACGTCATCAAGTCCGTCTCCACCCAGTTCAAGGTCGACCTCGTCATCGACAGCGGCGACCTCATGGACCACGGCAGCAAGGCCGAGGACAAGTTCGCCGACTCCATCTCCGACCTGAAGGTCCCCTACGTCTACGTCCGCGGCAACCACGACTCCAAGGAGACCCAGCGCGCCGTCGCCCGGCAGAAGAACGCCATCGTCCTCGACGGCGGCACCCGCGAGGTCAAGGGCCTGCGCATCTACGGCGTCGGCGACCCCCGCTTCACCCCCGACAAGAGCACCCGCGACGACTTCGTCGGCGCCGACCAGCTCCGCGCCGAGGGCCTCCGCCACGCGAACGAGCTCCGCGCCTCCGGCACCACCCCCGACCTCGTCGTCACCCACGACCCCAGCGAGGGCGAGGCGTTCTCCGGCGTGACGCCCCTCGTCCTCGCCGGCCACACCCACACCCGCTCCACCAAGATCCTCCCCACCGGCACCCGCCTGTTCGTCCAGGGCTCCACCGGCGGCGCCGGCCTCCGCGGCCTCGAACACGAGCAGCCCACCCCGATCGAGCTGTCCGTCCTCTACTTCAGCCGCGCCACCCACCGCCTCCAGGGCTGGGAC
>NZ_VCKZ01000082.1 GCF_005889745.1 Actinomadura geliboluensis | reverse complement strand
GTGGGGTAGTCCTCGACGGGCAGCGTCAGCAGGCCGAACTCGGCGGGGCCGCAGCGGACCACCACCTCGGAGCCCTTGGTGAACACCTCCACGGGGTGCGGCGGGAGGTTCCGGACGATGTCCGCGAGGAGCCGGCCCGGGACGAGCGCCCGGCCCGGCTCGGCGACGTCGGCGTCCTCACGGGCGTGGGCCGACACCTCGTAGTCGAACCCGGCGAGCGTGAGCTCGCCCTTGTCGGTCACCTCGATGAGCATGCCCGCGAGGACGGGGAGGGCGGGACGCGTCGGGAGCGTCCGCGCCGCCCATGCGACGGCGTCGGCGAGCGTCTGCCGGTCGACTCGGAACTCCACCTCGGTCAGCCTTCCATCGGTGAGCGTCTACGCCCTGCACGGTAGCCGGAGGGTCTGACAGAACGCGTCAGAAGAGAGTCGCCTCCTCGGCCGCGGTGCGCGTCTTGCGCTCGAAGTCGAGCAGGTAGCGCTTGCGGTCGAGGCCGCCTCCGTAGCCGGTGAGGGAGCCGGTGGAGCCGACGACGCGGTGGCAGGGGACGATGACGCTGACCGGGTTGCGCCCGTTAGCGAGGCCGACCGCGCGGGACGCGGAGGGGCTGCCGATCTCGACGGCGAGTTCGCCGTACGTCGTGGTCCGGCCGTAGGGGATCTCCTGGAGCGCCGCCCAGACGCGCTGCTGGAAGGGCGTCCCGCGAAGGTTGAGCGGGACGTCGAATTCGGTCAGTTCCCCGGCGAAGTACGCGGTGAGTTGCTTGGCGACTGTCGCGAAGGGTTCTGCGTCAGGGTCACCGGGTGCGCCGAAGGTCTCTTCGGGCGGAAGGTGGCGCTGCTTTTCCATGTAGAGCCCGGCCAGGCCACCGTCTACGGCCACCACGGTGAGGGGGCCGACGGGGCTGTCCAGGACGACGTGTGAAGTCATGAGGTTCCTCAGTGTGCTGGAAGCAGGTTGATGGGATGGTCGCTCGTCGCACACAGGTATTGAACGGCGTAGGCGCGCCAAGGACGCCATGGAGCGGCGCGCTTGGCGAGGGCGGCCGGTGTCGAGGGGAGGTCCAGATACTTGGCGGCGGCCCGGACCCCCAGGTCGCTGGGGATGAACGCGTCCGGGTCACCGAGAGCACGCATCGCAATGGTCTCGATGGTCCACGGGCCGAAGCCGGGTAGCTCGGCCAAGCGTGCGCGGGCCTCTTCCCAGTCGCTCCCTACGCCCAAGTCGATCTCGCCGCTGGCGAGTGCGCTGACAAGGGTTGTGAGGGTGGTGCGCCGGGTCTTGGGGAAGGCGAGCGTCTCCGGGTCGAGTTGCTCCAGTGCGGACGGTGTCGGGAACAGGTGCGTGAGGCCGCCGCCTGGGTCGTCTATGGGCTCGCCGTAGGCGGTGACCAGGCGGCCCGCATGGGTGCGGGCGGCGGCCGTGGAGACCTGCTGCCCCAGGACGGCCCGCACGGCGAACTCGGGCCCGTCCACGGTCCGGGGGACACGTCGTCCTGGGGCCTTGTCGACCAGCGGCGCCAGGACGGGGTCGGCGCGGAGCAGGTCGTCCACGGCGACGGGGTCGGCGTCCAGGTCGAGCATCCAGCGGCAGCGGCTGATCGCGATGGTCAGGTCGCGGAGGTCGCTGAGGCTGAGCGTGCAGGCGACATGGTCGGGCTGGGGCCGGAGGGTCGCGATGCCGTGTCCGTGGGGCAGGCGCATGGCGCGGCGGAACGCGCCGTCCCGCCATTCCTCGACACCTGGCACCGCGGTGGCGGTGAGATGGCCGAACAGGTTGTCCGGGCAGAGCGGCGTACGGAACGGCAACCGCAGGGCGAGAACGCCTGACCCGGCAGGGGGATGTCCCTTGGCGACACGGTCGCGTAGTGCGGTGGGCGTAAGCGCGAACACCTCGCGCACGGTGTCGTTGAAGGCGCGGATACTCGCGAACCCCGCCGCGAACGCGACGTCCCCCATCGGCAGGGGTGTCGTTTCGATGAGCAGCCGTGCCGTCTGGGCGCGCTGGGCTCGTGCCAGGGCGAGCGGGCCCGCGCCTAGTTCGGCGTTGAGCTGCCGCTCTATCTGGCGCGTGCTGTAGCCAAGGCGTCCGGCAAGGCCGGGCACGCCCTCCCGGTCGACGACACCGTCCGCGATGAGGCGCATGGCGCGTGCGACGACGTCCGCCCTGTGGTTCCACTCGGGCGAGCCGGGGGAGGTGTCGGGCCGGCAGCGCTTGCAGGCCCGGAAACCGGCCTGCTGGGCCGCGGCCGCACTGGGGTAGAAGCGCATGTTCTCGGGCTTGGGCGGGACCACCGGGCAGCTTGGACGGCAGTAGATCCCGGTGGTCACCACCCCGGTGAAGAACCACCCGTCGAAGCGGGCGTCCTTCGACTGGACGGCCCGCACGCACCTCTCCACGTCATCGTGCATGCCTCCAGCATCACCGATGGCGATACGCCCTCACTAGCGAGAAAACGACATCATCATCACCGGTACTACGATCGTCCCCCGACCGGCACCGGCGAGGGGAACCCATGGAGAACCAGCCCGACGGCGGCTTGTTACCGTCCCACGACGCCGACGGATCAGCGGGATCCGCCGCATCCGGCGAAGTGGTGCTGAGGCCCCCGCGCACGCTCCGCCACGCGGCCCGTGCGCTGATCGTGTTCGGCGCCCTGCTCGTGGTCATCGCGGTATATCTGTTCAGGATCGAGGCATTCGTCCCCAGCCTGTGCATCGCCTTTATGGGCCTGGCCGCCGCAGGTCGGGCGATACCGCTCGCGGTGGGCCGGGTGACGCTCGATCCGCGCGGGCTGCGCAGCAAGGACGATCCGGTCGGGGAGAAGTCACTGACCTGGGACGGCATCGAGCGGCTTGAGCTGCGCCGCCGCCTGTGGACGGAGTCGGTGGTGGCGGCCGACGGCTCCACCGAGGTGACCCTGGCGGCGCCCGTCCGCCTGCGCTTCGGGCGTGATCGCGAGTTCGACGCCGCCCTCGCCGACCTGTCCCGGCGGGCCGGGACCGGCGCGGTGCGCGGACGGTCGCTCCTGACGTGGCGCTACGCCTGCAGCCATCTGGCGATTCTCGCGGCCTGGGCGGCCCTCTTCGTGGCCTTTGATCCGGTCTGGCACCACTCCTCCTGGCCCGGACGCGAGGAGGCGGTGCGCCTTCCCAACGCGTGCCACGTGATCGAGCCCACCGCCAAGGCGATGTTCCCCAAGCAGGCACCCCAGCGGCTCCCGAACGACGACGAAGAGAAGTGCCGGTTCGGCGATTCGCTGTCGCTCCGGTACACGCTCTTCAGGTACGCCATTGGCATGGACGGCGGGATAGAGCGCGCCGAGGAGCGGTTCCGTGAAGGACCTGGCGGGCCCACGCTCGACGATGAGGGCGCCCGCAAGCTGCCGGGCGTCGGTGACGAGGCCACGATCGTCACCGCCGCCTACCAGGACGGCACCCGTGTCCATCAGATCCAGGTCTCCGCGCGCAAGGCCAACGTCGTCGCTTGGCTCGTCTACGCGCCCCCGGAGAAGCGGGACTCCCGCGACGAGGCCGTCCAGGAGGCCGAGCGCCTCGCCCGCGCCGCCGTCGCCGCGATCACCGTCGAGTAAGGGACGGGTGCCGGAGGGCATGACGTCGCAGGTACATGACGTCCCAAGTAATCGATCTTCCGCCGGGGCGCTGGCAGCGTGAGGGGCACCGGGGGACGAACCCGGTCGATCAGACGGGAGTCATGACATGAACGACGTTCAGCAGCGGGTCGAGCGGTACCTGGCGATCTGGAACGAGAAGGACCCGGCCGCGCGCCGCGCCGCGATCGACGAACTGTGGACGGAGAACCCGGTCTACGTGGACCCGCTCGGCGCGGCCGAGGGCCGGGACGCCATCGACGCGTTCATCGGCGCCGCGCAGCAGCAGTTCCCCGGCCTGGTGTTCCGTCCGGCGGGCACCGTGGACGCCCACCACAACGTGGCCCGCTTCACCTGGGAGCTCGGCCCCGAGGGCGGGGAGGCGATCGCCGCCGGCTTCGACGTGGCGGTCTTCGGGGACGACGGCCGGTTCGAGCGGGTGACCGGGTTCCTCGACATGGTCCCGGCCTGAAGGCGAGCGAGCGGGGAGGTGCCGGACGCCTGCGCGGCGTCCGGCACGCGGTAGCCGGCCTCTCAGATCTGGCGTAGTGCCCCTCCGTCCACCGTCCATTCGGCGCCCGTGACCTGGACGGCCAGCGGGGACAGCAGATAGGCGATGACACGGGCGACGTCCTGGGGCGTGCCAAGACGTCCTGTTGGGAGCCGCCGTTCCTCGTGGACGAACCGCTCGATCGCCTCCTCCACCGGAAGGTCGTACTGGGCGGCCAGTTGCTCGGCGAACCCTCCGGGCTCGTCCCACAACCGTGTCCGTGTGGGACCGGGCGTGACGACGTTGGAGCGGATGCCACAGCGGCCGAACTCCCCCGCCAGCGTCTTGGACACCGACAGAAGGGCCGTCTTGGACGCGGCGTAGTCCACCAGCGGCGTGTCAGGGAACCGCCCGGCTTCGCTGGAAACGTGCACGACGCTCCCCGCTCCCTGGTCGATCAAGGCCGGCAGCGCGGCGCGGGCCATGCGCACCGCCGCGTGGAAGTTCAGCTCGAACGTCGCGTGCCACTGATCGTCGGTCACGTCGAGGAAGCCGATCCGGGATTCGAGGGCGCCGGCGTTGTTGACCAGGCCGTCCAGCCGCCCGTGGCGCGCCAGGGCGGCGTCGACGACGCGCTGCGCGGCGGCGGGGTCGGTGAGGTCGGCGGCCACGTCGGCGGACGAGCGCGCGACGCCGACGACATGCGCGCCCTCCTCGGCGAGCAGCCGGGCGGCGGCCGCGCCGATCCCGGCGGACGCGCCCGTCACGATGTACACCCTGCCGTCGAGTTCGAGGTCCATGGCGGTCTCCTTCACCGGTCGCCGGAGCGGCGCAGGAACGACCCGACGAGGGCCGCGCCCGCGAGGGCGATCAGGGCGTTCACCGCGGTCGCGAGGCGGAGCCCGCCGAGGACGGACGCGTTCGCCGTGGCCACCGCGCTCATCACCGGGATGCCGAGGGTGATGGCGACCTGCTGCGTCATCGTGGCGAGGCCGGTCGCGAGGCCCTGCTCGCCGTCCGGCAGCCCGGACGTCGCGGTCCCCATGAACGCGACGATCGCGACGAGGTTCCCGAAACCGCCGATCGCGGTCGCGGCGAGCAGCAGCCCGAGGGAGCCGCGCGACTCCCCGAGGCCGAGCAGCGCGGCGGTCGCGGCGGCCTGTAGGACGAGCCCGGCGACCAGCGTCCCCCGGCCGCCGAGCCGGCCCATGATCCGGGGCGCGGCGACGCCGCCGGCGAACGTCCCGGCGCCGAGGACGCCGAGCGCGAGCCCGGTCGTGAGCGCCGTGAAGTCCAGGACCTTCTGCAGGTACAGGGTCATCAGGAACACCAGCGACGTCTCGGTGGCGAACGCGACGAACCCGGCCACGTTGCCCCAGGCGACCGTCCGGCGGGTCAGCACGCGCAGCGGCGCGAGCGGGGCCGGTGAGCGCCGCTCGACCAGCACGAACGCGGCCAGCAGCACGGCCGCGGCGAGGGCGCCGAGCGCGGACGGCGAACTCCAGCCGGCCGACCCGGCGGAGGTGATCCCGTAGACGAGGGCGAGCAGCCCGCCGGTCACGGTCACCGCGCCCGGAACGTCCAGGCTCGCCCCGTCCCGAGAGCGGCTCTCCGCGATGACGGCGGGCGTGACCGCGAAGATCAGCACCGCCACCGGGACGTTGACCAGGAACGCCCAGCGCCAGCTCAGCAGGTCGGTGAGGACACCGCCGAGGATCGCGCCGACCGTGAACCCGGCGGACATGAGGGCGCCGCTGAGCCCGAGCGCGCGGGTCCGGAGCGGACCCTCTGGGAAGGACGTCGTGATCAGCGACAGGGCGGCCGGTGTGGCGATCGCCGTGGCGAGCCCCTGCAGAACCCGGCCCGTGAGCAGCATCGCCGGTGACGTGGCCATCCCGCCGATCAGCGACCCTCCGGCCAAGAGCGCCATGCCCGCGAGCAGCATCCGGCGGCGTCCGAACAGGTCGGCCACACGGCCGAACAGCAGCGTGAATCCGGCGGCGGGAAGGGCGAACGCCGTGGCGATCCACTGCAGCTCGTCCAGCCCGAAGCCCAGGCCCTTGCCGACGACCGGCAGCGCCACATTGAGGATGGAGAAGTCGATGGCGAGCATGAACTGCGCGCCGAGAAGAAGAGTCAGTATCAGCTTGTGCCGCGACGACATCCGCTCAGGAGCGGACACGGCGGTGGTCAATGCGGTCATGCAAGAGACCATCGCTGCGTTGGGCGCGCCTACCCAGACCCCGCTCGTTCGTACCACTCCCAGTAGCAGGCTCCGGGCTGGATAGCCTCTGCGGCATGGCACGGAACGGCGAGCTGGGCGAGTTCCTCAAGTCGCGGCGTGCGCGGCTGCGCCCCGAGGACGCCGGCCTGCCCTCCTACGGGACGCGGCGCCGCGTGCCCGGCCTGCGGCGCGAAGAGCTGGCGCAGCTCGCCGGCGTCAGCGTCGCGTACTACATCCGGCTGGAGCAGGGGACGGCGGACGGCGTGTCCACCGACGTCCTGGACGCGATCTCCCGGGCGTTGCGGCTAGACGGTGACGAGCACGACCACCTGCACCGCCTCGCGCACCCGCCGCGCCGCGCGCCCATCACCGCGCCGCCGCGCCTGCGGGCTCCCCTGCAGCACCTGCTCGACTCGTTCACCCACGCGCCCGCGTACGTGGTCGGGCACTACACGAACGTGGTCGCGTGGAACCGGCTCACCGCGGCCGTGTTCGTCGACCTGGCGAGCGTTCCGCCGGACGAGCGGACCTGGTCGCACCAGATCCACCTCAACCCCGACTACAAGGCGCGGCTGGGCGACAACTGGCCGACCGTTGCCCGGCGCAACGCCGCCTACCTTCGGTTCCGTTCCGGCCAGGACCCGGACGACCCGAACCTGCGCGCGGTCATCGCGTGCCTGCGGGAGCGGAGCCCTGATTTCCACCAGATGTGGTCGGCGCACCACGTATCGGACCTGACGCACGGCGAGGCCCGTATCGACCACCCGGAGGTCGGACGGCTCGTCCTGCCGTTCGAGACCTTGCACCTGCCGGGCGACCCGGACCTGAGCCGTCTGATGCTCTACGCGGCCGAACCAGGGTCGCCGTCGGAGGCCGCCCTGCACAAGCTCGCCGAGACGTCCACCTGCCACTCCAGCGCCGACCTCGCCTAGGCGTCGCCTAGGAGCCTTGATCGGCCGCCGTACGGAAGTGGGCTTCGCGGTCCAGCGTGGCCAGCACGGTGTTGAGGACGGCTATAACGGCGAACACGATGGCCAACGTCGCATGGTCCACGCCATAGAACGCCAGGGCACCCGCACCGAAGACGATGGCCTTGACCAGAAGGACGAACGGCAGCGCGACCTTGAACCGGGCACGCGGCGCAGCGAACAGGCCCCACAGGACCATCGCGCCCACCGGCGTCCCGATTCCCAAGACGACGTTGACGACGACGTTGCCGCCCGTGGTGAAACCCCACCAGGCCAGCGCGACGATGGCCGCGACCTCCAGGACGAAGGCGAGCCCCTCGTTCAGCACATGAAATGGCCCAGGAAGACGCACGCCGATACCGTACAGGTGTGGACGAGATCTCCTGGCGGGAGGACGGCCGGGACCATCGCGTCCGCTGGCGGTCGGAGAGCGGCGCGCCGCCGCCGCGCCGCGTCGTGGTCGCGGACGACGAGACCCGCGCGGACGACGCCTACCGGCTGGCCTGCGAAGGCACCGCCCTGCTGTGGCGGGGCGACTTCCAGAACGCGCGGCAGCTCCTCACCGCGATGGCGCGCCGGATCGACCGGCCGCCGCGCCGGGCCAGGCGCAAGCCGGAACCGTCCCAGGTCCAGGCATTTCACCTGCACCGCCAGGCACGGGCCCAGCGCGCGCGGACGCTGGGCATGCTGCTCATACCGTTCGACCCGGGACACGTGATCCCGCTACGTCGCGCACCGTCCGTCCAGGACGCCTGTACGGAGGCGTACGGGCCGGACGACCAGCCCTACGTGACGTCACTGCGCGAGTTGCTCGGGCTGATCGGCGCACATGAATGGCGTGTGAAGGGCGTGCCCATCCCAGCGCTGGGCGGCGACCGGATACACCCGCACTACGGCGTCTTCTCACCGGTCAGAGGGGAGTACGTCGACCTCGTCAACGAAGCGCCGCTCCCGTCCACCAAGACGGCGTTCGACATAGGCACCGGCACAGGTGTCCTGGCGGCGGTTCTGGCTCGTCGCGGTGTGGAGCACGTCGTCGCCACTGACCTCGACCCGCGCGCGCTTGCCTGCGCCCACGAGAACGTCGAGCGTCTGGACGTCGGGAAGCAGGTCGAGGTCGTCCAAGCCGACCTTTTCCCGCCAGGACGGGCCGGGCTCATCGTGTGCAACCCGCCCTGGGTGCCCGCCAAGCCCAGCTCGCCCCTCGAACACGCCGTCTACGACCCGGGCGGGCGGATGCTGCGCGGCTTCCTCACCGGCCTCGCCGGCCATCTCGAACCCGGCGGCGAAGGCTGGCTGATCCTGTCCGACCTGGCCGAACACCTCGGGCTCCGCACCCGCGACGACCTCCGCGCGCTGTTCGACGCGTCCGGTCTGGAGGTGGCCGGGAAGCTCGACACCAGGCCCGTCCATCCGCGCGCCGCCGACCCCGACGACCCGCTCCACGCGGCCCGCGCCGCCGAGACGACGTCCCTCTGGCGGCTGCGCCGCGCCCCCGCGTGACCCGCCCACCGCGGCCTCAGATGTGGCTGCGGTGGGCGGTCTCGGGGCCGATGACGCGCAGCAGCGCGAGGGCGTCGGCCGTGGAACTGCCGGGCGGCGGGGTGAAGGCGACGAGGCGCTGGTCCTCGGCCGGCGTGAGCAGGACCTCCGCGTCGAACTCGATCGGCCCGACCTGCGGATGCACCACCCTCATCCGGCTCGTGCGGCGGACGGCGACCTCGTGCAGATCCCACAGCCCGGCGAACTCGTCGCTGGCCGCGCGGAGCCGCCGCACGACGGCCCGCGCCGCCTCGTCGGCGCCGCGCCGCGCGACGGCGGCCCGCAGGTCGGCGACGTGCAGGCGGCTGTAGTGGTCGCGCTCCTCCGGCGGGTACGCCTCCCGGACGAACGGGTCGGTGAACCACCGCCAGACGATGTTGCGGTCGGGCCCGTCCACGGTGCAGACGCAGCCGAACAGGGCCTCGGACAGGGCGTTCTGCGCGAGCAGGTCGCCGAGGTCGCCGAGGATCTGCGCGGGCGTCTCGGTCAGCCGGTCGAGGAGGTACAGCAGGCCCGGCCGGACGTGCTCGCCGGCGAAGGGCCCGGCGGGCGGCCGGTGCCCGGCGAGGACGTACAGGTGGTCGCGCTCGTCCGCGGTCAGCCGCAGCGCGCGGGCGAGCGCGGCGAGGAGCTGGGTGGACGGCTGCGGGCTGCGGGCCTGCTCGAGGCGCATGTAGTAGTCCGCGGACATGCCCGCGAGCTGCGACACCTCCTCGCGGCGCAGCCCCGGCGTGCGCCGCCGCGGCCCCTCCGCCAGGCCGACGTCCCGCGGCCGCAGCCGCTCCCGGGAGCGGCGGAGGAAGTCGGCGAGGTCGCGCCGGTTCATGTCCATGCCTCCATGGTCCCCGCTCGGCCCCGCCCGAGCCTGGGACCGCTTGTCCTAGTCAGAACGGTCCGCTCCTCATCCGGGCCGCGCGGCGGCAGGGTCGGGGGCATGACGAACCTGACCGTTGGAAACGCTCGCATCGCCTACCGCACGGAGGGCTCCGGCCCCGCCCTCGTCCTCGTCCACGGCGTGGGCCCCGGCTCGGCCATGTGGGACATGCTCACCGACCGCTTCACCGGCGGGCGCACCGTGGTCCTGCCCGACCTGGCCGGGTCCGATCCCGCCGAAGACGACGGCTCGCCGATCACCATCGAGGCGCTCGCGCACCAGGTCATCGCCGTGATCGAGGATCTCGGCACCGGCCCGGTGGACCTGCTGGGCTTCTCGCTGGGCGCGCCGACGGCCGCCGCCGCGGCCGCGCTGCGCCCCGACCTCGTCCGGCGCCTGATCCCCGTCGCGGGGTTCGCGCACAGCGAGGACGAGTACGTCCGGCAGCTGATCACGCTGTGGCTCACGCTCACCGGCAGCCCCGAGGGCTTCGCCAGGCTCGGGACGGTCACCTCCGCGAGCCGCGCCTTCCTGAACGCGATCGGGACGGAGGGGGCCGAGCAGCTCCACGGCTTCATGCGCCCCACGGACGGCATGCTGCGCCAGCTGGACCTCGTCCGGCGGGTCGACATCCGGGAGCTGCTCCCGAAGATCGAGGCGCCGACGCTGGTGATCGGCTGCACCGCGGACCAGACGATTCCGGTCGAGAACCACCGGGAACTGGCGGCCGGCATCGCGGGCAGCGAGTACACCGAGCTGGACACCGGGCACGTCGTCATGATGGAGCGGCCGGACGAGTTCGTGAAGCTCGTCCAGGACTTCCTCGACCGCCCCTAACGGGATTGCCGCCCCGCTCCACCGAGCACCATGGGGAACATGCGTCCCATCGATCAGCAGACCATCCTCATCACAGGCGCGACCGACGGCCTCGGTCGCGCCCTGGCCGCCCGGCTGGCCGCCGAAGGCGCGACGGTGCTCGTCCACGGGCGGGACGACCAGCGCGGCAAGGCGACCCTGAAGGAGATCGGCGGCCGGGCGTCCTGGTACCGGGCGGACCTGTCGTCGCTCGCCGAGACCCGCGCGCTCGGCGAGGCCGTCCGCGCCGACCACCCGCGCCTGGACGTGCTGGTCAACAACGCGGGCATCGGCGGGCCCGACTCGTGGCAGGCGAGCGCGGACGGCCACGAGCTGACGTTCGCGGTGAACTACCTGTCCGGCTACCTGCTGACCCGGCTGCTGCTGCCGACCCTGGTCGCGTCGGCGCCGGCCCGCGTCGTGAACGTCAGCAGCATCGGCCAGCAGGCGATCGACTTCGACGACGTCATGCTCACCCGCCGCTACCGGAGCTTCGGGGCGTACTGCCAGAGCAAGCTCGCCCAGGTCCTGTTCACCATCGACCTCGCCGAGGAGCTGGCCGGGACGGGCGTCACCGCGAACGCCCTGCACCCGGCCACGTTCATGCCGACCAAGATGGTCCCGTCTCCGGTCAGCACGCTTGAGGAGGGCGTGGAGGCGACGCATCGCCTCGTCACCGATCCGGCACTGGACGGCGTGTCCGGCCGCTTCTTCGACGGCCTCCAAGAGGCTCGCGCGGACGAGCAGGCATACGACCCCGAAGCCCGCGCCCGCCTACGCGCCCTCTCAGACGACCTCACGTCCCCCTAGCTCGGGGACAGGGCGTGCTCGATCTCCCAGATCGGACGGACCTGGACGCGGGAGATGCGCCAGCCGTCCCGCGTCCGGACGGCCTCCAGCTCGTAGCGCTCGCCCAGCATGCGCGGCCCGCTCTCGTGGACGAACACGACGAGGAGGTTCGCGCCGACCGTTGCGCGGTCGCCGTCCAGGTCGACGAGCGGATCGGTGATGAAGTGCTGGGTCGGCACCGTGTGGTTGCGGCGCGCCTGCGCGACGAGGGCGTCGATGCCCTTGGAGACGCCGCCGAGGGTGTGCGCCTCCGCGTCCTCGGTGAAGAGGGCGCGCCCGTCGCCGGGGCTCTTGTCGTCCAGCCACCGCCCGAGGCGGCTGGCCAGCGTGGCGAGTTGCCGACGGTCGTCCATGACCCGCTCCATTGATTGGTTAATCCAACATTGGTTACACCAACAATAGCGATCGTTGGCGCCCCCAACAACCCGCTAGACTGGACGGCATGACGACGGCCGACGCCCGGACGCCCGCCCGCCTCCGGCACGCCCCGAGCTGGCTGATCAGCCTGGTCGCCGCGCAGAGCCACCGCCTGGTCGGCGCCGGCTTCGCCCGCGCCGGCGCCCGCGGCTACCACTACCGGCTGCTCGCCGCCCTCGACGAGTACGGCCCGTCCAGCCAGGCCGCCCTCGGCCGCCACACCGGCATCGACCGCAGCGACGTCGTCGCCGCGCTGAACGAGCTCGCCGCCAAGGACCTGGTCGACCGCTCCCCCGACCCGTCCGACCGGCGCCGCAACGTCATCACGCTCACCGCGGCCGGCGCCCGCCACCTCCGCGAGCTGGACGAGGTGCTCACCGGCATCCAGGACGACCTCCTCGCCCCGCTGTCCCCGGCCGAACGCGAGCAGTTCACCGGCCTGCTCACCCGCCTCGCCGACCACCACGTGCCGGGCCGGTAAATCAGTCGCGACCGGCCGAAACCCGGCCGTAGGCTTGGCGCCTCCCCGCTCAAGGAGGCGCCTATGCCACCCGTGATCCGGCTCGTCGAACTGCCGGCCGCCGCGATGACCGCACTGCTCGACGGAGACCTCGCGAAGGCGAGCGCCGCCGCCGGCATCGCCCTCACCGGCTACTTCACGACCGACGAGGCGAAGGCGCTCTGGCGCTTCCGCCTCGACCAGATCGCGCGCGACCCGTCCCACGCCCCGTGGATCGTGCGCGCCGCCGTCGCCGAACCGGACGGGGACGTCGTCGGCCACGCCGGCTTCCACGGCGCGCCCGAGAACGGCACGGTCACGATCGCCTACTCCGTCGACCCGGCGCACCGCCGCAAGGGCTACGCGCGCGCCATGCTCGCCGCCCTCCAGGAGCGCGCCGCCGCCGACCCGTCCGTCACCACCGTCCGCGCCACGATCAGCCCCGACAACCAGGCGTCCCTCGCCACGATCGCGGGCGGGGGCTTCACCTTCATCGGCGAGCAGTGGGACGAAGAGGACGGCCGCGAGCTCATCTTCGACCGGCCCGCCCGTTGACCCCCGCCGCGCTCGATCTGCCGCGCTGGCAGTTCGACCTGACCTGGTCGCTGTTCGAGTACCACCTGGAGCGCCTCGTCCCCGAGGACTTCCTGTGGGAACCCGCCTCCACCTGCTGGACGATGCGTCAAGCCGCCGACGGAATGTGGACGGCTGACTGGGCCGACACCGAACCCGACCCCGTCCCGGTGCCCACCATCGCCTGGCTGAGCTGGCACATCGGCTGGTGGTGGGGCGTCACCACCGACCATCTCCAGGGCCGGACGCCGCGCGAACGCACCGAGATCGCATGGCCGGGCGCGAGCGCAGCCGTCGAATGGCTGCGGGCCCTGCGCGGCGAATGGCTCACCGTCCTCGACCACCTCACCGACGCCGACCTGGAAGCCCCCGCGCCCTTCCCCTGGCCGGACGACTCCGGATTCACCGTCGCCCACACCCTCGCCTGGGTGAACGCCGAACTGATGAAGAACGCCGCCGAGATCGGCCAACTCCGGATGCTCCGCGCCGTGTCACCCCGCTAGGACGCCCCGGCCGGATGATCGCGCAGCCATTTCTGCGCCCGCGTCCGCGAAGCCCGCGAGAGCCACGCGTCCTGGACGACCTCGGTGAGCTCCCGCAACGTGAGCTCGCCGATCCGGCTTCCCCGCAGGAGCACCGAGGGGTGGCCGTCGAAGTGCGGGGTCGTGAAGAACGGCGACGCCTCGTCCTGGACGAGCGCCAGCTTGTCGGACTCGGACGGCACCCAGAACACGATCACGTCCGGGTACCGCTCGCCCGTGCCCGGGTCCACCGCGTCGGGGCGCGGGTTGCGGAAGAACACGAACGACCTGCCCCCGACCTGGTAGACGGGGTTGCCGCCCGCCGCATGGGCGATCGTGACATGGGGCATGCCCGCGGCCAGCTCGTGCACGTCCTCGACCCGGGCGGGACGCTCGTCTGCGCGCATGCCCGCAGCGTAACCCCGGCCGCCGACGTCCTACGGCGACTCCACGGCCTGCGCGCCGAGGGCCTCCTGCTGGATCCGGTCGAACTGGGCGCCCATCGCCTCGGCCAGCGCCGTCGCCGCCGACAGCGGCCGCACCATCACGGTGAGGTCGTCGATCAGCCCGTCGTCGTCGAGGTGCAGGAAGTCGCATCCGTGCACCTGGAGCCCGTTCACCGTCGCCTGGAACACCAGCGCGTGGTCGCGGCCGTCCGCGCTGACGATCTCCCGCACGTAGCGGATGTCCTGGAACACCCGCGCCGCGCCCCGCACGATCGCCGCGGTGATCGCCTTCCCCGCGTACGGCTTGAACACGACCGGACTCGTGAACACGGCGTCCTCCGCGAACAACGACTCCAGCGCGGCGATGTCACCGGCCTCCACGGCCCGGCGGAACGGATGCATGGGAGCGCCCCCCGATAGGAAACTAGTTGACTAGGTGCGGATGACACTAATCGCGCACTCGACCACTCGTCCAGAGCCCGCCTTGATGACGCAGATCACAGCACCACCCGGCCATAGCCACGGCGAGCACACCCGCGACCACCGGAAACCCGCGCTCCGCGCCGCCGCTACGCTCGGACCCATGTCGCTGCGCAACGCGGTCCTGGCCACGCTCCTGGAGGGCGAGGCATCGGGATACGACCTGGCGAAGAGCTTCGACGCCGGGGTGGCCAACTTCTGGATGGCCACCCCGCAGCAGCTCTACCGGGAACTGGACAAGATGGCGGGCGAGGGCCTGATCCGGGCGCGCGTCGTCCAGCAGGAGCGCCGCCCCAACAAGCGCCTCTACTCCCTCACCGCCGCCGGCCGCCGCGCGCTCCACGACTTCACCGCCACCCCGCCGCGCCCCGGCGCGATCCGCGAGGAGCTGATGGTCCAGGTGCAGGCGGTGGACGCGGGCGACGTCCGCGCCGTCATGAACGCCATCCGCGAACGCATGACCTGGGCCGAATCCAAGGTCGCCCGCTTCGAACGCCTCCGCGCCCGCCTCCTGGACGGCCGCACCGAGGAAGAGCACCTCGCCACCGCCGACCGCATCGGCCCCTACCTCACCCTGATGCGCGGCCTGGCGTTCGAACGCGAGAACCTCCGCTGGTGCGAACAGGCCCTCGCGATCCTCACCCGCCGCACCCCCGCGCCCTGCCCGTCCGGCCTCGACACCTAGCGCGCGGCGGCGGCCCCGCCCGGCGGCGGGGCCGCGCCGAGTGTCAGGGGCGCTCGCCCGACTTCCCGACGACCCCGATGGCGACGCGCACCATGAGGCGCTGCAGCGTCCCCGCCTTCACCGTGACCGCGGGCCCGCCCTCCGACGCGAACGTTCGGGTCTTGACGGCGATCGCGCGTTCCCCGAGGTAGGCGTACGTCTTCGGATCGAGCAGCACCTCTTCGTGCAGCCACCCTTCGACCGTCAGGCCCAAGGCGATCGCCGGGCGGCCGGCGATCTCGACCTCGCCCTCCACCGGCGTCACCCCCGGGATCAGCTTGATCGCCCGGAAGATCGCCGCCTCGGTCTCCGGGGAGTGGGAGCTGTCGCGCAGGATCGTGACCAGCGTTTCGAAGGCCATCTGGTCGCCGCCCTCGCCACGGACCTTCCGCAGCAGCGCAGCGGGATCGCCGGGCAGCGGCTCGAACCTGCTCGCGACGGCCGAGGACACCAGCTCGTGCCCGGCCCTCAGCCTGCCGTCCTGGTAGGCGGCGTACTGCTTGCCGTCTCCGCGGCGCCACACCTCCCAGGTGTCGGTCTTGTACGGGCCCCCGATGACGATCCCCGCGGGCTTCGCCGACGACGTCAGCCGCATCTTCGTGTAGACCCACTGGCGCGGCGCGGCCTCCGCGGACGGCCTGGTCACGGCGACGGCCGCGGCCCGGTCGAGGACGTGCGCCGCCTCGGCCGGAGTACCGAGCGCGATCCGCGCGGGCGGCGCACCCTGCCCTCCGGGGTCGTCCGCCCCGCGCAGGGCGACCCCGGCCACGGCGACCGCCGCCAGCGCCCCGACCGCGGCGAGCCGCGCGCCCATCCGGAAGCGCGCCGGCTTCACCGCCCTCGGCTGCGGCCCGGTCTCGGCACGGATGACGTCCTCCATCAGGCTCCGCGCGGCCGGCCGGTCGGCGAACCCCGCCAGGGACTCGTCGCGGACGCGCGCCATCGACCGCAGCAGCTCGTCGGTGGAGTGGGGCTTCATGTCAGGGACCTCCGTTCGGTGATGGGACGCGGCGCGGCCGCGGGCCTGGCATCGGAGCGCAGCGCGCGATCGAAGCGTTTGCGCGCCCGATGCAGCCGGACGCGCGCGGCGCCCACCGAGCAGCCGAGGACCGCCGCGATGGCGGCATGGTCCAGCCCCTCCCAAGCGACGAGCCCGAGCAGCTCGCGGTCGTCGTCGGACAGCCGGCGGAACGCCGCGGCGATCGCCGACGCCTCCACCGGATCGGTCTCGACCGCCGCGATCTCGTCGCGCAGGCTCGTGGTCCGGCGGCGTCGCTGCGCCTCGCCCCGCCGGTGGTTGGCCAGCACCCGGCGCGCGACTCCGTACAGCCACAACCGCGCCCTGCCGCCGGACGGGATCTCGTCCAGCCGCCTCCAGGCGATCGTGAACGTCTCCGCCACCACGTCGGCGGCGTCGTCGGGGGACGCGCAGCGGCGCAGCACGTATCCCAGGATCGGCTCGTAGGTCGCGGCGTAGATCGCCTCGAACCTGGCCTCGCGGTCATCCATCGAAGCCCCGAGGACGGGGGCACCCACAGCGCACGTGTCTCTCCTTCACTACGGTGACACCCCGTACGTGTCGAGACCCCCGCCACCGTTACCGCGACAGTGGCATCGGAACCGCAGTGCTCTCAGTACGCGCTATGGCGCACGCCGCCCCTGCCTCGGCCAGGGCACGCCGCCGCCGGTTCGCCGCTACTGGGCCATGTCGACGAAGCGGCTGTAGTGGCCCTGGAACGCGACGGTGACCGTGGCGGTCGGGCCGTTGCGGTGCTTGGCGACGATCAGATCGGCCTCACCGGCGCGCGGCGACTCCTTCTCATAGGCGTCCTCGCGATGCAGCAGGATCACCATGTCGGCATCCTGCTCGATAGATCCCGATTCGCGCAGGTCGGACACCATGGGCTTTTTGTCCGTTCGCTGCTCGGGACCTCGGTTGAGCTGCGACAGCGCGATGACCGGGACGCCGAGTTCCTTGGCGAGGAGCTTCAGCGAGCGGGAGAACTCCGAGACCTCGACCTGGCGGCTCTCCACCCGCTTGCCGGACGTCATCAGCTGCAGGTAGTCGATGATGACGAGCCGCAGGTCGTGCTGCTGTTTGAGGCGGCGGCACTTCGCGCGGATCTCCATCATCGACATGTTGGGCGAGTCGTCGATGAACAGCGGCGCCTCGGCGACCTCGCTCATGCGGCGGGCGAGGCGCGTCCAGTCCTCGTCCTGCATGGTGCCGGACCGCATCGCGTGCAGCGCCACCCGCGCCTCGGCGGACAGCAGCCGCATCGTGATCTCGTTGCGGCCCATCTCCAGGCTGAAGAACGCCGAGGTCAGGCCGTGCTTGATGGACGCGGCGCGGGCGAAGTCGAGCGCGAGCGTCGAGTTGTGCGTCGGGACGCAGTGCCGCCCGGCCAGGTACATGTGGTCGTCGTTGTCGACCTGCACGCATCGGACGGGCACACTCTTCACGGGGCGGACGTCCACGATGTACCGCACCCGGGCCTCGGGGGAGACGCTCTTCGGCTGCCGTGCCGCCTTGCGCGGCAGCCTGAACACCGTCTCGGCGGGCGTGAAGCCGATCTCGTGAACGGCCTCCTCTGCCGGGCCGGTCGTCGTCAGCACGGCGCGGTGGCCCAGGCTGAGAATGAGTTCGTGCACCTCTGCGGCGAGCCCGGCGGAGGAGAAGGCGAGGTCGACGCGTCCGTCAGCGGCCACATGGCCCCGGACATCGAGCAGCCCGGCGAGCAGCGCCCGCCGCTGCGCCGCGGACGCCCGCATGTACCGGGCGGGGATGTGCCTGCCGTCGGACGAGCCGAGGCGGCGGTGCGTCCCGGGGAGCAGGTAGCAGCCGGGGACGGCCTCCTCGACGACCTGCGCACCGGTCGCCTCCAGTTGGGCGATGACCTCGCGGTCGAGGCAGGTGATGCCGTCGGTCCCCGCCTCCCCGGCGCCGAGCAGCACGCCCAGGACGTACGGGTCAACGGGCAGTTCGGCCGCTGGGAGGTCGAAGGCGCCGGCGACCTCCACGGTGTGGGTGGGACGGCCCGCGTGCCGGAGCGTCGCGAACACCTGCTCGGTCGTCCGGATCCGCGAGTGGATGCGGCCGGCCCGCACATCCTGCGGCGGGACGGCGATGGCGCGGTGACGGCGATGGGCCGCCTTCCGCGTCCCGGCGTCCGCACCGGTGATCTCGGATGGCTGCGCGTAGCCCCGGTCGAGGCGACCGCGGCGTCGGTCCGTCCGCTTCGGGGAGCATTCGCTCGGCCCACCGCACCGGGCGTTCCCCTTCGACCGGTCGCGGCCGGAGGCGTGACTTCCGGTGGCGAGGGGACCGAAAGGATGAGGGACTGACCCGACCCCGGTTCCGAATCGTCCGATCGGGCCACCGCGCTCCCCGGAGAGGGCCATGGGGAAGATCGTTCCGATGTCCATCGGTGCGCTGCTCGAGACCACGTCTTCGCGGACGTGGCCGACGCGAGCCGCTCCGGCATCGGCGGCGGCCCAGCCCCCGCTCGCGAGCTGCGGCGCGGCATCGGACGAGGATGGAGCGTCGCCGCCCATGACCGTCGAGGTGCGCCACTGGTGCTGGGCGTCGGCGACGATGACTTCCCCGTCAGAGAACTCGACCTCGTAGCAGGGACGGCCGTACATCACGTCCGTCGCGGCGACCACGCGGGTCGGTTTGCCGTCGGCTCCGATCAGGTGGTCACCGACGGACACTTGCCCCATGGTCGTCCATCCCGAAGGGGTGGGAAGTAGGGCATTCACGCTCAAAGCCTTGCCCATGGCGGGCCTCGCCGCCACGACGATCATCTGGCCGGGGTGGAGGCCGTTGGTGAGGGCGTCGAGGTCGGCGAAGCCGGTGGGGCAGCCGACCATCTGGCCGCCGCGGCTGCCGATGGCCTCGATCTCGTCCAGGGCGCCGGGCATGATCTCCGACAGGGCGACGTAGTCCTCTCCGGCGCGCTTCTCGGCGATGGCGAAGACCTCGGCCTGGGCGCGGTCGAGGACCTCGTCGGCGTCGGCGCCGTCCGCCGCGTAGCCCATCTGGACGATCCGGGTGCCGGTCTCCACCAGGCGGCGCAGGATCGCCCGCTCGTGGACGATCTTGGCGTAGTACCCGGCGTTGGCCGCGGTGGGTACCAGGGAGATCAGGGTGTGCAGGTAGGGGGCGCCGCCGATCCGGGCGATCTCGCCGTTCTTGGTGAGCTCGCCGGCGACGGTGACGGCGTCGGCCGGGTCGCCGCGGCCGTAGAGGTCGAGGATGACGTCGTAGATGATCTGGTGCGCGGGCCGGTAGAAGTCGGGGGTGCGCAGCAGCTCGACGACCTCGGCGATGGCGTCCTGGGAGAGCAGCATGCCGCCGAGGACGCCCTGCTCCGCCGAGATGTCGTGCGGCGGGGTGCGTTCGAACTCGTGCTCCTGCGGTCCGATGTCGGCCACGCTCACCGTCGCACCCCCTTCATCTCGGCCGCCGGCGGCCCCGTCCGCCCATCGCCGACCGTTCATCTCACGTCTACCTGACGCGTCGGACATTCTCGCGAGGCCGCGCGGCCGGGGGCAAAGCAGCCTGTGGACAACCCTGTGGACTGCCTGTGCAGACACGCCGTCAGGGTTGTGCACGACCTGTGGACAACTTTGTGGATTTCCCGTGGACGACTCCCGGTCCATGTGGCTGACCTGCGGCAACGTCATCCACCGGCTGTGCGGGAAAGAAAGTCGACCATCCCCGCCCATGTAAGGCTTGAAGTTCTTATGAGAGTTACCTCGGTGGTAGCCTCGGCGCGGTGACGACTTCCCGGCGGCTCGCGACCGCGCACGACCGCGAGATCCTGCGCCTCGCCGTGCCGGCCTTCGGCGCGCTCGTGGCCGAGCCGCTGTTCCTGCTCTCGGACTCGGCGATCGTCGGGCATCTCGGCACCGCCCAGCTCGGCGGGCTCGGAGTCGCCGGCCAGGCCCTCAACACCCTCGTCTACCTCTGCGTCTTCCTCGCCTACGGCACCACCGCCGGAGTCGCGCGGCAGGTCGGCGTCGGCGACATGCGGGCCGCGATCAGGCAGGGCATCGACGGCATGTGGCTCGCGGTCGCCATCGGCGCGGTGCTGATCGTCGCCGGCTGGCCGCTCGTCCCATGGATCGTGGACGCGTTCGGTGCGTCCCCCTCTGTGACGCCGTACGCCGTGACCTACCTCAGGGTGAGCCTCTTCGGCATCCCCTCCATGCTGCTGGTCCTCGCCGGTACCGGCGTCCTGCGCGGCCTGCAAGACACGCGCACGCCGCTTGCCGTCTCCATCGGCGGGTTCACAGCGAACCTGCTGCTCAACGTGCTGTTCGTGATCGTCCTGGGCTGGGGGATCGCCGGGTCGGCCTGGGGCACCGTCCTCGCCCAGACGGGCAGTGCGGTCGTCTACACGGCCGTCGTCCTGCGCGCGGCACGGCGCCATGGGGCCTCCGTCCGCCCCGACCTGGACGGGCTGCGGACGTCCGCCACGGCGGGCTTCGGCCTCCTGGTGCGGACGGCGGCGCTCCGCATCGTCCTCATCGTGGGCACGTCGATCGCCGCCCGGATGGGGGACGAGGAGATCGCCGCCTACCAGGTCGGCTTCCAGGTGTGGACGCTGCTGGCGTTCGCGCTCGACGCCATCGCGATCGCCGGGCAGGCCATCACCGGGCGCTACCTGGGCGCGTCCGACGTCCAGGGCACCCGGGCGATCACACGCCGGATGGTCTGGTGGGGCGTCGGCTGCGGCATCGTGTTCGGCCTGCTCATCCTCGCCGTGCGCCCGTGGCTCCCCGGCCTGTTCACCGGGGACGGCGACGTCCGCGACCTACTGCTCGCCTCGCTGCTCCTGGTCGCGGTGCTACAGCCGGTGGCGGGCGTGGTGTTCGTCCTGGACGGCATCCTGATCGGCGCCGGCGACGGCGCCTACCTCGCCGCGACCACGCTGATCGCGACGATCGTCTTCCTCCCCGCCGCGATCGTCCTGTTCCGGGCGGACGCGGGCATCATCGGGCTGTGGCTCGCGATCGGCCTGTGGATGCTGACCCGAATGATCACCCTCGGCCTGCGCGCACGCGGCGACCGCTGGATGGTCACCGGAGCCGTCCGCTGACCGCCCAGGCAAAATCCTGGGAATCGCACCCGCACCACCGACCCCACCCGCTACGATTCGAACATGTGTTCCACACACGGCGAGCGGATGGCCCGGCTGACGCAGGCGATCGACGACCTGGCGGCCGAGGGCCTGGCCGGGCTGCCTCCGGAGACCCTGGTGGAACGCGTCGCGGGCATCTGGTCCTTGATCGAGGGCATCGACCCCGAGATAGCCCGCCGCCGAACCCGCTACACGACCCCCGACACATGACCACCGCCCGCCCCCCACAAGCCCACCTCGTGCCCGATCAAGCCGGAACCGCCGCCCGACACCCGTCCCACACCATCACCCTGAGCCACCATCGCGCCCCGGTCAGCGTCGTGCGGGCGGGCGCTCGTCTATGGGAAGGGTCAGGTCAGGCCGTCGAGGGACGGCAGCACCGACAGGATGGAGCCGTCGTTGGCGTTGCTCTGGCTCGGGTTGGACGTCTCCAGGCGTTCTGCGACCGCACGCCGTAGTTCGGGCAGCCGCGCGTAGAGCCTGTCGCCCGGGCACGACGTCTTGTTGTAGTCGCGGTGCCCGACGATCGCCTCGGCCGGGTCCAGGTTGTACCGCTGGCACAGCCACACGCACACTTCCAGCAGCGAACCCCACAGCTTGCCGGGAACCGCCCGCGACGTGTACGTCCCCTCGTTCTCGATGCCGATCGTGTGCTGGTTGTGGTGCAGGACCTGCGCCCCCACCGCGAGTTCGCCCTCGCGGATCGCCTTCAGGCTGCGGTTGCGGCCCTCCATCACGATGCCGCCGCGGCTGATGGTGAGCTGCTGGCCGGCGTCGTCCCAGCCGTTCTTGTCCATGTGGAAGTTCTGGATGTACCGCGACAGGTTGAACGCGTGGGACAGCGACAGATCGCTGGTGTTGGCCGTGGCGGTGTGGTGCACGATGATGTGGTCCGGCGCCCGCTTCAGGACCTTGGCCGCCCGCCTCGGCGATCTCGCGTTCCACTGCGCACGCGTGTAGATGTGCGGGGTCTCCGCCCTGAAGTGGCCGGGGGCCATGATCCCCTCGTCCGCCATGGCCCCATTCCGGAGTGGCGACGCCATGGAGAGCATCTCCAGCAGGCCGGCCCCCGCCAGGCCGCCGATGATCGCCCGCCGCGTCACCGGCAGGCCGCGCCGGTCCCGGTCGTCCGCGCCGTCCCCCGAATGCGCGATCACACCGTCCCCCCTCATTCCGGATCAACTGATCACGGAACGTCATGGCCGCTCTGACGATCACCCAAACACAGGGCGGTTCAGGGACGTTTCACATGAAACCCAGCGCACGATCCCTCCCTTTGGACCGCGTTCGCCCTGCTCTTGTGCAAGAGATTGCGGGATCCAAAGCCGCCCCCCGCTCACGGAGACAGCGGGAGGCGGGAGGCGAGGAGCTGCCGCAGAGGCGAGCGGAGGGTGGACGCGAAACGGCCCCCGAGCCTGTGAGCTCGGGAGCCGTTCGGTGGTGCGGTGGTGCGGTGGTGCGTCAGCCCTCGACGACGTTGACGTCGATCGTGGCGCTGACGTCGCTGTGCAGCCGCACGCTGACCCGGTGGGTGCCGACGGTCTTGATCGGGTTGCCGATCTCGATGCGGCGGCGGTCCAGGTCGGGGCCGTCGGCGGCGCGGACCGCGGCGGCGATGTCGGCGGCGGTCACCGCGCCGAACAGGCGGCCGTTGCTGCCGGTCCGGGTGCGCAGCGTGACGCGCAGGCCGCCGAGCTGGTCGGCGACCTCCTTGGCGTGCTCGACGGTCGCGATCTCGCGAGCCGAACGCGCCTTCTTGATGGAGTCGATCTCCTTCTCCGCGCCCCGGGTCCACTTGATAGCGAACCCGCGCGGGACGAGGTAGTTGCGGCCGTAGCCGTCGCGGACCTCGATGACGTCACCGGGCTCGCCGAGCCCGGAGACCTGCTGGGTCAGGATGAGCTTCATGATCTTTCCCCCTGCCTCAGCGCGCGGTGCTGGTGTACGGCAGCAGCGCCATCTCGCGGGCGTTCTTGATCGCCGTGGCGACGTCCCGCTGGTGCTGGGTGCAGTTGCCGGTCACCCGCCGAGCACGGATCTTGCCGCGGTCGGAGATGAACTTCCGCAGCAGGACCGTGTCCTTGTAGTCGACGTAGGAGATCTTCTCCTGGCAGAAAACGCAAACCTTCTTCTTCGGCTTGCGGGGAGGTGGCTTCGCCATCGTGGTGCTCCTTTGGGAGAGCCCCGCTCACGCGGGAATGGACGTGTACTGGATGGTGTCGTGGTCGCGCCGGAGCGTCGGGTCCTAGAACGGCGGGTCGTCGGAGTAGCCGCCGCCACCGCCGCCGGTGGCCCACGGGTCCGCCGGGGCGCCGCCCTGCTGACCGCCTCCGAAGCCGCCGCCGCCCTGCTGGCCGCCGCCGCCTCCGAAGCCGCCGTCCTGGCCGCCGCCGCCGAATCCGCCGCCGCCCTGGCCGCCACCGCCGCCGAAGCCGCCGCCACCGCCCTGCCGCTGGGTCTTGTTGACCTTGGCGGTGGCGTTGCGCAGCGACGGGCCGACCTCGTCGACCTCGATCTCGAAGACGGTGCGCTTCTCACCCTCGCGGGTCTCGTACGACCGCTGCTTGAGGCGTCCCTGGACGATGACCCGCATGCCGCGCTGCAGGGTCTCGGCGACGTTCTCGGCGGCCTGCCGCCAGACGTTGCAGGTCAGGAACAGGGCTTCGCCGTCCTTCCAGTCGCCCGACTGGCGGTCGAAGAACCGCGGGGTCGAGGCGATGCGGAAGGACGCGACGGCCTGGCCGCTCGGGGTGAAGCGGAGATTCGGGTCCTCAACGAGGTTCCCGACGATCGTGATTACGGTGTCGCCTGCCATGGGGCTCGCTCCGGCTGATGAGAGGGCTGAGCCTGGCTCAGTGGACCTCGGGGCGGATGACCTTGGTGCGGAGGATCGACTCGCTCAGGTTGAGCTGCCGGTCGAGCTCCTTGACCGTGGCAGGCTCGGCCGAAAGGTCGATCACCGCGTAGATGCCTTCGGACTTCTTCTGGATCTCGTACGCCAGGCGCTTGCGGCCCCAGACGTCGACGTTCTCGACGCTGCCGCCGCCGTCCCGGACGACCTTCAGGAACGGCTCGAGCGCCGCGTTCGCGGTGCGCTCGTCGATGGCGGGGTCGAGGATGGTCATGAGTTCGTAACGACGCATGCTGTGTCCCTACCTCCTCTGGACTGGTGCGGTCACGGTCTCTCCGTGACAGGAGGGCTCTTGCGTCCGCCGCGGCGGCACTGGACCCCGGATTGCCGGGCGCACCTGCCGCGAGACCGATACAGGCTACCAACAGTCGGCAGCGTACGAGCCGGTTCCCGGAGTGGAGCGCCAGCGGAACGCAGGGAGCCGGCTCGTACCGCCCTTGTCGGGGGTGTGGGGGTCGCCCCCCACAGGCCGACTGGGCGCCGGTTCCCGGAGTGGAGCGCCAGCGGAACGCAGGGGACCGGCTCGTACCGCCTTCAGTGGCGTTGGTG
>NZ_VCKZ01000563.1 GCF_005889745.1 Actinomadura geliboluensis | reverse complement strand
GGCGATGACGGCGTCGCCCCGATGGACGGTCCGGATCGCGGTGAGCATCTCCTCGGCGGGGGCGTCCTTGAGAAGGAAGCCGGAGGCTCCGGCTCTGAGGGCGGCGAACGCGTACTCGTCCAGGTCGAAGGTCGTCAGGGCGAGGACGCGGGGCCCGGCGTCCCGGCAGATCCTGCGGGTGGCCTCGACCCCGTCCATGCCCGGCATGCGGATGTGCATGAGCACGACGTCGGCGGCGGGGGCCAGGCGGACGGCTTCGGCTCCGTCGGCGGCCTGCCCGACGACGCGCAGGTCGGGCTGGGAATCGACGACCAGGACGGTACCGGTGCGGACGAGGTCCTGGTCGTCGACGACCAGGACCCTGATGGTCACGGCGTCTCCGGGTACGGAAGGCGGCCGCGCAGCGCGAAGCCGTCCCGGGCCGGGCCGGTGGTGAGGGAGCCGCCCAGCGCGTGCAGCCGGTCGCGCATCCCGCTCAGGCCCATGCCGGGTGCGGACGGAGCCGCCGCGCCGTCGTCCCGGACCGTGATGGTCAGCGCGTCGACGCCCCAGTCGAGGTCGACGGCCGCTCGGACGGTGGTTCCCGCGTGTTTCACGGTGTTGGTCAGCCCTTCCTGGACCAGGCGGTAGGCGGCCAGCTCCGCGGCGGGGCTGAGCGGACGCGGTGTGCCCTGGTCGGTGCGGTCGATCTCGAGGCCGGTGGTGCGGACCCGGTCCAGCAGCGCCGGCAGGTCGCGCAGCGTCGGCTGGGGGCTCTGGTCGGGGCGCAGGACGGACAGCAGGCCGCGCACGTCGGTGAGCGCCGCCCGCCCGGTGTCCTCGATGGCGGACAGCGCGCCGGCCGCGTGGTCCGGGGCGTAGCGGCCGGCCTTGGCCTGTGTGACGATGACGGCGAGGGAGTGGGCGATGACGTCGTGCATCTCGCGGGCGATGCGCGTCCGCTCCTCATGCCGGGCCTTCTCCGCCGTCATCTCGGCGTAGGCGAGTTGGGTGCGACGGACCAGGCCCATGCTCCACGCCGCCGCGACGATCGCCAGCAGCAGCGCGAGCAGCAGCCACGGCTCCGGTCCCAGGTCCGCGGAGCGGACGCTGTCGTCGGCGGCGAAGCGGGCGGCGACCGCGCAGGAGCCGATGACACCGGTGGCCAGGGCGAGGGTGCGGCTGCCGTAGGCCGTCACCGCGTACACGGACATGGGGAAGACCAGGACCGATGGAAGCACCAGAAACAGCCCGGTGACCGCGGTCTGCACGGCGAACGCGGCGCAGACCACGGCGTGCGAGCCGGTCGGGCGGGTGCGGCGTCCGATGAGGGCCAGGTGCGCGGCGACCGCCGCGATCAGGAGGACCGCCGCGCGCGCCCCCGGGACCGAGAGCGCGGCGACGAGCGCCGACAGGCTCGCCAGGGGCATGCCGGTGACGAACGCCAACGTCACGTCCGCACGGTTCGCACGCATGGGGTGAAAGCGTAGGTCAGCGGGTGAGCCGCTGGTAGGTCAGGGTGGCGCCGCCCAGCGCCAGGCCGAACAGCAGCCACGACCCGTAGACGGCGCCGACCATCGCGACGGTCAGCGGTTCGCCGAAGTCGACCGGTCCGTCGCTCAGCCCGACGGCTTGGGCGACGGTACCGAAACCGGCGAGCGCCCCCATGCTGACCAGCGCGCCGGTCGCCGCCCACGCGGGCACCAGCAGCGGCAGGCGGGGCAGGTGCCGCCCCCAGGGCTGGACCAGGGCCAGCGCCAGCGCCGCTCCGCCGAGGAGCATGACCGACTCCATGTACGGGAAGCCCTCGGTGTACGGCTCCGGGCGGGCGGCGGCGCCGCCGAACGACCAGTACAGCTTCAGCAGCGGGTAGGGGAACGCCAGCGTGAACGCGGTGTATCCGAGCCACGGTCGTTCCCGCCAGGGGCCCTGGGCCCGGCGGGCGAGCGCGAGCACCAGCAGGGCCGAGGTCAGCAGGCTGGCGCCACGGACCGCCGCACGGGCCCAGTTGACCTGCGCGAAGTCGCCCGCCGGGATGCCGGTCGCCCAGAAGAAGGCGCGGAAGCCGTCCAGGACGACTCCGCCGCCCGCCCACAGCAGGAGCACCGCAGCGATCCGTCCGGCCCAGGCGCGTTCCGTCCACGCGAACAGCAGAGCGAGCGCGACGCCCGCCAGCGTCACCCAGCCGGGCGCGAAGCCCCGGTCGTAGGTCGGTTGGTGCGGTGCCAGCACGGCGGCGGTGGCGGCGGCCGCCGCCGCGGCCACCGCACGGGTGTCGGTGAGAACGCTCATGGCCGCAACGCTGCCGTCACGCGGCGGCCCTGGGCGTCTACCCGTGGTCGTCCGAATCGGTGACCTTCGGGGTATTGACAGGCGCCGCGACATCGCCGTCGCCCAGCTCTGTCACCGCCGACTCACCGGATGAGAAGGCGTCTCAGTCGCCCGCGAGCAGAGTGAGCCCACCGCGCTTGATGCGCGCGACCAGCTGAGAGAACTCCCGGCGGCTGAGCCCGAGGTGACCCGCATCGGGGTTCTTCGAGTCGCGCACGCCCACGGTGCCGCCAAGCCTGGCCAGCTCGACGCAGGCATTATCGTTGACGCCACCACTCCGGGAACTCTTGCGCCATTCGCTCACAGATACCTCTCCCGCACCTTTCCGATCAGCTTTCGCGAATCATCGCGAGATAGGGCCAATGCCCCAAGTTGATCGAACTGTATCGCGAGAGCGGCGACCTCGTCACCAGCTTCAATGAAGCGCCCCGCCAACTGCGCACCGGCATAAGAGACCTGCCGTCCTCCCAGGTCGAGGAGCTGAAAGGCGCCGTCCAGCCCGGGGTGGGCGCCCACCGACCTCAAGATGACACGTACCGACACATGCGGCAGTTCATCGACTTCGAGCAGGTGGTCGAGCTGCTCCCTCATGATCTGCGGCCCCCCGATCGGACGGTCCAGAACGTCTTCGTCGAGGATGATCCACACGTACGGCGGGTCCGCCCTGGCGAGGATCTCCTGGCGCTTGCGACGGGCTTCCACCTCTCGATCGCTTTGCTGCGCCTGCCCTCCGGTGAGCAAGAGCGCACGCGCATACTCCGGCGTCTGCACGGGGACCGGCACGGATTTCCCGTGGTAGATCTTGATTACCCGGGCATCCGATTCGTACTGCATGTACTGCTTGAACCAGTCCGGGTCGTGTCCGGTGATCGCATAGTGGCGGAGCCGCTGGAAATGGCCGCCGGTGTCCCACGCCTTGTCCAGGAGAACCATGTACTGCTCCCCTGGGCGAAGCCTGCCCGCCTCCCAGTTGGATACAGTGCCGCGCGCCACCCGGACGATCTGGGCGGTTTGCGCCAATGAGAGACCGCGCCGAGTGCGGTGAAACCACAGGTCGAACGCCAGCCAGGCCCAAAGTGACGAGTCCGGGTCGATGGTCTCGCGAACACTCACTCCCACCTCCAGTGTATTCCGTGGATTCCAATCCATCACAGGGTAAACGCCTCTCACGCATCCTGGGCAAGAAATCAACGGAAGACCAGGACGGCGGATATGGACGATCAAGTACCGGTATTCGAAATGCCGGAATCGAGGGAAATTCGGATGACTCTGCTCGGAGTGGACTGTTCGGTCTCGCTCGCGCGTGAACTCGTCCGGTATGCCCTGCTCAATTGGGGCTGCGACCGTGAGCTGATCGACGACTCCGTGGTCGTCATGAGCGAAATCGTGACGAATGCGGTCGAGGCGGCGCGCGGGCGTCTGCTCAGGATCCGGGTCGCGCTGAGCAACGGCGCCCCGGTGCTGGAGTGCTGGGACCCCTCCCCCGAGCTTCCGTGCGCCTCGGTCGCCGGGCTGGACGCGCTCAGCGGGCGCGGTCTCGCGATCATCGCGGCCTACGCCAAGGACACCGGCGTCCGCCCGTCCGCCACGGGCGAGGGCAAGATCGTCTGGGCGCTCATGCCCGTCCCCGAGAGGGCCCTGGGTCAGTAGGCGATTCGCAGGGACGTGGGCGACCACCGTTCAGGGGCACACCCTCCCCGTCCAAGGCTGTGCCTGTGCTCGTTGAGGCTCAGTCTCGGACCGCTGTGCGGGGGCCGTCTCGGTCGAATGGTCGATAAACCCCACGGGGGTACTGTATGTTCGCCTGGAGGCGTGCGTGCCACCCCTACCGTTCCGACAGCGACCGGGAAAGGACGCAGCAATGCTGTTCATCGAGCTCCTCGTCCCCAAGGAAGCGTTCACCGAAGCCGAATGCCGCGCCCTGGCCTCCTCCCTCACGGCCGAACGGCTCCTCTCCGATGGCGAAGGCGTTCACCACACGGATCCGGGAGTGCTCGCGTGGTTCGGCTCTCTCACCCATGTCACCGTCCGCCGGCCGGACATCTGGATCACCGGTGCCGGAGCGCCGGGTGAGGAGGCCCCGCCGTGCTGCGTGGTGAGGATCCAGGTGGGAGCGTGGGCGAAGGAGATGAGCGAGCACCTCATCGCGAGGGCCACGCAGGAATTGGTGAGCACGGCGTCGGGATTCGACGGAAAGTCACGTGAGCCGCAAGTGCTGGTGCAGGTGGCCGGCGTCCCCGAAGGCGGTTACGGCCTGGACGGGCGGGTGCGCCGCACCGCCGACCTCCAGGAGATGATGGAGCGCGCGAAAACAGGAACGACGGCCGAAGAGGTGCCCGCAGGAATGGCCGTCGATCCCACGTGCGGCGCGATCATCCCGATGGACGATGCCGTCACGGTGGAGCTGGACGGCGAGGTCTTCAGGTTCTGCTGCACGCACTGCCGGGGCAGCTTCGTCAAGCAACGGCGCGCGGCCACCAATTCCTGAGGGCCGGACGGCCAGTTCCGTTAGCGGGCGTCGCGGCGGGCTTGGCGGCGGGCGCCCTTGGCTCGGGTGGCGGCGTGGCGGCGGTTCAGGGCCGGGTCGTTGCTCGTCGGCCTGCGGC
>NZ_VCKZ01000562.1 GCF_005889745.1 Actinomadura geliboluensis | reverse complement strand
CCGGTGGGTCTTGGCCGCGAGGACGGCGGCCACGTACGGGGTGAGGATCCGGGTGATCTGCTCGGCCGCGTGGACCGGCTTGGTGTGCGGAGCAAGGTCCTCGCCCGCGCTCGACCGGTACCACCAGATGCCGGGCGTTCCTCCGGGGACGAGCGTGATGCTCTCCCCGAAGTCCGGGACGGCCGGGTCGAACACGCGTAGGAGCGGGTGCGGGCCGTCGTAGCGCGGGACGGCCTTCCATCCTTCGCGAATGACTTCTTGGGCAAGTCGGTCAAGGTGGACCGTAATAGAAGAAGTCGGTGCGCCGGCGTTCAGATTCTTCGGTTCGATCCACCGCATTACCATTGCACCCACTTAGTGGGTTCGGAGCTCCGGTGGATGGACGCGCGACTGAGTTCGTCTAGGAGCGCCCTACGGAGTTCTTCTGCGGTGTTACGTACAACGGTCGGATCTACACCGGCCTTAGGGTCGTGCAGAGTGGCGACCCAGTCGCCGAGCATTCCGTCGTAGCGTGTCGCACGCCAGATTCGGTGGCCCTGGAAGTCCTTGCAGAGCCGGGCCAACGCCTGGTCAGCGGGGTTGACGGGGGTGTCCATGATCGTTTGAACTTTCGGTGCGATTTCTCTCCGTTACCGCTCCCAATCTTCCTGTGATCGGGTTATCTTCTGGAAGAGCAAGAAGCCCACGGATGGAAGTCCTCGGGCTTTGTTAGAAAGTAGCCCCCGCTTTCGAATCCCCGGAGGTTCTCGTGCCCCGTCGTCCCCGCGATCCCGGCATCCCGTCCTCGCCGACCGAGTACTTCGGTGTGGAATTGCGAACTTATCGGGAAGCGCCCGGTTTGTCTCGCCCTCAGCTTGCGGAGAAGCTCGGTTACACGCCCCAGTGGATCGGGCAGATCGAGTCAGGCAAGAGTGCGCCCTCCGAAGACTTCGCCAACGACTGCGACTCCTTCTTCGAGACAAACGGGGTGTTCCACCGCATGTGGAAGTGGAACCAGCAGCTGGAACGCATCCAGGTCGTGCCGCCAGGGTTCCGTCCCTTCATCGAGATCGAGCCGGACGCGACCTACATGCGTATCTTCGAACCGCTGCTCATCCCCGGCCTGCTCCAGACGGAGGAGTACGCCAGCAAGGTGCTCGAAGTGGGACACCGGAAAGAGAAGGTGGAAGAACTCCTAGCCGCGAGGATGGCGAGACGAGCGATCTTGGAGAAGGAGCAGCCGCCCTGGTTGCTGATCATGCTTAGCGAGATCGCCGTCAGGAGCATCGCAGCGGGGCCGGAGGTGATGCGCGGGCAGCTTGAGTACCTTCTCGACCTGGCTCAACTGCCTCACGTCACGCTTCAGGTCGTCCCAGCCGGTGCGCCCGTCTTCCAGGCGGGTGAGATCATCCTCCTGAGCTTTGCCGACCGTCCAGACGTTGCCTTCGCCGATGCGGCCGGCGGCCACGGCCGGTTGATCGAAGGCTCGCATGATGTTGAGGAGCTTGTCGTAGTCTTCGATCAAGTGAGAGCGTCGGCGTTGCCGGCCGAAGAGTCAGAGCGCCTCATCAGAAGAGTCATCGAGGAGTTGTGAAGATGTGGGACGTTGACGTCACCCGCTGGCGCAAGAGCAGTCACAGCGATTCTTCTGGGGGCTCCTGCGTGGAAGTCGGCTCAGTCGCGGCGGTGAAGCTTGCGCAGTGGCAGAAGAGCAGCCACAGCGACTCATCGGGGGCGGAGTGCGTGGAGGTTGCGGCTGTGAGCCCCATCAATGAGCAGTGGCGTAAGAGCAGCCGTAGTACGGGCACCGGGGACCAGTGCGTGGAGGTGGCCGATTTGGCGGCGGCGGTGGCGGTGCGGGATTCCAAGGACCCGGACGGGCCGAAGTTGGTCTTGGGTTCGGACGCGTGGCGAGCGTTCGCGTCGCGAGTGAAGACCGGCGGCCTCGATCTGGCCTGAGCCCTGAACGACCCAGAGCCTTCGCCCAACCGAACGGGCCGAAGCGGGTGTTCGGTCCGTCCACGTGGTGGGCGTTCGTAACGCAGATCAACACCGGCGGCCTCGACCTGGCCTGTGCCCCCGAAAGACCCAGAGCCCTCGGCCCGACTGGAAGTCACGGGCCGGGGGCTCCGTGCGTGAGACCTCCGCACGGGCTCGCTCGCTTTCTAGATCATTGACCAGCGTGAAGTCGTCGTGCTCGCGCGTCGCGACGGCGTTGCCGACGCGGCACTCGACGGTCGGGTCAGAGGCCGTTCTCGACCGCCGCCGCCAGGCGTGCGGCGTCCTTCTCGTCATGGCCCCCGATGGTGAGCGGGCGCCTCTTCGCACCACGGAAGGCGGCCCTTCCCGGGGACGGGGCGTCGATGATGCCGATGATCGGGCGGACGGCGGCATCGGGGCGCTGGCCGAGCAGCTTCCCGAGGACCGCGGCGCCGACCTTCATGGCCGTCCCGACGTCGCCCGCGAAGCTCGACCGGACGATCCGCGCGGGACCCCACGTCACGTAGGCCAGGCCCGGGTTCGCGTCGGTCGCGAGGATGCCGAGCAGCTCGTTGGCCCGGCGCTGCTGTGCGTTGGACCGCGCGAACGTGAACCCCTCCGTCATCTCAAGGTCGTCGAAGTCGATGGCGTCCGCCCGCGCGCCGGGAACGGCGGTGTTCACGATGACCGGACGGTCGGCCGCGCCGAGCTGCGCGGCGAGACCGGTCACGAACACGAACTTGGACACGAAGAACAGCACCCATGACGCCTCGCGCCCCTCGGCCGTGGTGTGCCGGCGCTGCCGGACGAACGATGCCGCGAGGACCAGCGCGTCGATCCGCTCGTAACCGGCCCGCAGGTGCTCGACCACGCGGCGGCTCTCGGCGACCGACGACAGGTCGGCCGCGACGAACTCCGCCCGCGCCGCGAGGTCGCCGCCCGCCGCGCCGGTGACCAGCGCGTCGAACTTGACGCGGCTCCGACCGACCACCACGACGCGGTCGCCCGCCTCCAGGTAGTGGCGCGCCAGGGCCGCTCCCATGCCGTCGGTGCCGCCCGTGATCACGATCGTCCGCACTGCCCGCCCCCCACTGTTCCGGAACATATGTTCCGCTTGAGGCTGGCACTAACCAGAACACGTGTTCCGGATCGCTAGGGTGTGGGGGTGGCAGCGGATCGGAGGCGGCGGCGGGACGCCGTCGAGAACAGGGAGCGGATCCTGGCGGCGGCGGAGCACGCCTTCCGGGAGCGCGGCATGGCCGTGGACATGCGCGCCGTCGCGGCGGCGGCCGGGGTCGGCGTCGGCACCCTCTACCGGCATTTCCCCACCCGCGAGCACCTCGTCCACGCCGTGACGGGCACCGATCCCGCCGACCTCGCCGAGGCGTCCCTCCCCGAGGGCATGCCCGCGATCGCCGCCCTCCGCGCGTTCTTCACCGCGGCGATGGCCCGGCTCACCGGCAACCAGGCGATGCTCGACCTGCTCACCGCCGGGTCGCCGGCGGACGAGGACCTCCGGCGGTGCATCGAGCACCTCACCAGGGTCGGCCAGGAGGCCGTCGACCGCTCCCGCACCACCGACCGCACCCTCGCCCCTGACGTGACCGCCCGCGACATCGCCTACCAACTGCTCGGGCTCGTCCGCATCGCGCCGCTGATCCCCGACTCCGAACCCGACGCGGTCGGGCATCACGTGGAGCTCGCCCTGCGTGGCCTCGCGGCGCGGTAGCGGCGCCGGGACGTCAATACGCGACGCGGTACCAGTGCGCGGACTCGCCCGCGAGCGGCTCCAGCCGCACCTGCTCGCCGCCGGGGTTGTCGAACAGCGGCACCCCGTCCCCGAGGAGCACCGGGGCGACGAAGACGAGCACCTCGTCCAACACCTTCGCTTCGATGCACTGCCTGGCGACGTCCGCGCCCAGGACGTTGACGTAGCGGTCCCCGGCGGCGGCCTTGGCCTCCGCGACCGCCGTCCCGAGGTCGCCGGCGAACGTGACGCCCGGCACGGGCTCGGCGGGCGGCCGGTGCGTCAGGACGACCACCGGCCCCTCGTACCGGCCGCCGAACGCGCCTTCCTTGTCGGTGCCCTTGTTCGGGTCGTCGCCGCCGAAGGTGCGGTTGCCGACGAGAAGGGCGCCGATCTGCTGGAGCAGGTGCTCGGCGGTCGGGTTCGGTTCGCCGAGGTGCTCGGTCAGCCAGGATATGTCCCCGCCCGGCCCGGCGATGAAGCCGTCGAGCGACATCGTCGCCGAGTACAGCAGCTTGGCCACAGCTCTTCCTTCCGTCGCGTCCTGGAGAGGAGACTTTCCCCGAACCCGAGAATCATCGGGATCAGGCCAGCGTCGACGCGACGGCGTGCCGCGCGAGGGGCGGTGCGGGAACGGGGGCTGCTGTGGCGGTGCGGCGCTGGACGCCCGTGTACTGGGCACTCGACCGCGTCCGGCACTCCTCGGCGCGACGGGTGGACGCGGCGCAGGCGTCCCGCTTCGCGGGGCTGCGCGGGCACGGGACCGTCCTGGTCGTGACGTTCCGCCGCGACGGGACCGCGGTGCCCACCCCGCTGTCGTGCGTCATGCAGGACGGGCGCCTGCTGGCGAGCACCGCGCCCGACTCCGGGAAGGTCAAGCGGATCCGCCGCGACCCCCGCGCCCTCGTGGCGCCGGCGACCGTGCGCGGCAGGCCCGTCGGCCCGGCCGTGGCGGCGGCCGCGCGGATCCTGGAGGGCGGCGACGCCGAGCGCGCCGAGCGGATCCTCGCCGGACGGTTCGGCATGGCGCGTCGCCTCTACCGGCGGATCATCGGCGTGCGTCCCGGCGAGACCGCCTACCTGGAGTTCACGCCCGGCGACCGCCGTCCGTGATCGCCGGTGCACCGGGCCGTGCACCGCCGTCGGGTCCGCCGGCGCACCGAGCGCCGCGTGCGCCTCTCACCGCCCGGTGGGGCACTCACCGGATCGGGGCATGGT
>NZ_VCKZ01000561.1 GCF_005889745.1 Actinomadura geliboluensis | reverse complement strand
CTGGGAGGACGTCCTCGCCACCCCCGACCCGGTCCTCGGCGCCCGCCCGCTCGACCCGGCCGCCGACACGTTCGGGACGGCGCGGCACCTCACCCTCGGCCTGCCCGCCGACGTGACCGGCCCCCTCCTCACCGAGGTCCCCGCCGCGTTCCACGGGCGCGTCAACGACGTGCTGCTCACCGGCCTCGCCCTCGCCGTCGCCGAATGGCGGCGCGAGCGCGGCACCTGCGACGAGACGGCCGTCCTCATCGACCTCGAAGGGCACGGCCGCGAGGAGGTCGTCCCCGGCGTCGACCTGTCCCGCACCGCCGGCTGGTTCACCTCCCTCTACCCGGTGCGCCTGGACGCCGGGTGGGTCGAGCCCGCCGACGTCCGCGAGGGCGGCCAGGCCGTCGGCACCGCCCTCAAGCGGGTCAAGGAGCAGCTCCGCGAGATCCCCGACAACGGCATCGGGTACGGGCTGCTGCGCCACCTCAACCCCGCGACCGGCGAGCGGCTGCGCGGCGCGCACCCGCAGCTCGCGTTCAACTACCTCGGCCGCACCGCCGCACCCGAGGCCACCGACTGGGCACCGGCCGGACCGGCCGAGAGCGACGCCCTCGGCACCGGGCAGGACGCCGCGCTCGGCCTCGTCCACGCGATCGAGGTCAACGCGCACACCCGCGACCTGCCGGGCGGGCCCGAGCTGTCCGCGACGTGGACGTGGGCCGGGGACCTGTTCGACGCCGCCGCGGTCGAGGACCTCGCCGGCCGCTGGTACGCGGCGCTGCGCGGCCTCGTCGCGCACGTCGTCGACGGCACCGCCGGCGGGCCCGTCGGCGGGTTCACCCCGTCCGACCTGTCCCTGGTGGACGTCAGCCAGGACGAGATCGACGAGCTCGCCGCCGAGCTCGACGGTGAATGGGAGCTGGATTGAGCAAGTCGCAGCTAGAGGACATCCTCCCGCTGTCCCCGTTGCAGCAGGGCCTGTTCTTCCACGCCCTCTACGACTCCGGCCACGACGTCTACACCGCGCAGATCGTGCTCGACCTGCGCGGCCCGCTCGACGCCGCCGCGCTGAAGGCCGCCGCGCAGACGCTGCTGCGCCGGCACGCGAACCTGCGGGCCGGGTTCCGCCAGCGCAAGGAGGGGTCGCCGGTCCAGGTCGTCCACCGCGCGGTGCGGCTGCCCTGGCGGGACGAGGACCTGTCCGCGCTGCCCGAGCCCGGCCGGGAGGCCAGGGCCCGCGAGCTGGCCGACGCCGAACGCGCCCGGCCGTTCGACATGGCGAAGCCGCCGCTGCTGCGGTTCATGCTCATCAAGATGGCGGACGACCTGCACCGCATGGTGTTCACCAACCACCACATCCTGCTGGACGGCTGGTCCACGCCCGTCCTGCAGACCGAGCTGTTCGCGCTGTACCTCGCCAAGGGCGACGACACCGGCATGCCGCGCGTCGCCCCCTACAAGAACTACCTGGCGTGGCTCGCCGCCCAGGACCGGGCCGCCGCCGAGGACGCCTGGCGCACCTCCCTCCAGGGCGTCCACGAACCCACCCTGGTCGCCCCCGGCGCGCCCGAGCCCGGCACCGGCGCGCCCGGCCGTGTCCGGACTCAGCTCACCGAGGAACTCACCACCGCGCTCAGCGCGCGCGCCCGCGCCCAGGGCGTCACCCTCAACACGGTCTTGCAGCTCGCCTGGGGCACGCTGCTCAGCACCCTCACCGGATCCAGCGACGTCGTGTTCGGCGCCGCCGTGTCCGGCCGCCCGCCCGAACTGCCCGGCGTCGAGCAGATGATCGGCCTGTTCATCAACACGCTGCCGATCCGCGTCCGCGTCCGGCCCGCCGACACCGTCGCCGAGGCCCTCGCCCGCCTCCAGGACGAGCAGGCCGCGCTGATGCCGCACCACCACCTCGGCCTCGCCGACATCCAGCGGCTCACCGGCGCCGGGACGCTGTTCGACACGATGACCGTCCTGGAGAACTACCCGTTCGACGCGGACGCCGCCGGCGCCGACCTCGGCGGCCTCACCCTCCGCGACGTGGACGGCTACGACGCCACCCACTACCCGCTGACGTTCGCCGCCGTCCCCGGCCGCGGCCTGTCGCTGCGCATCGACCACCGCCCCGACCTGTTCAGCGGCGCGGACGCCGAGCGGCTGATGCGGCGCCTCCTGCGCGTCCTCGACGCGATCGCGCACAAGCCGGACCTGCCCCTCGGCCGCGTCTCCGTCCTCGACGACGGGGAGCGCGCCGACGTCCTGGAGAACTGGCAGGGCCGCCGGACCGGCCGCGCGCCCGGCACCCTCACCGGCCGCTTCGCCGAGCAGCGCGCGAAGACCCCGGACGCGACCGCCGTCCGCGCCGCCGGCGCCTCCCTCAGCTACGCGGAGCTGGACGCCCGCGCGAACCGGCTCGCGAACCGGCTCGTCGAGCTGGGCGTCCGCCGCGAGTCGCGCGTCGCGGTCCTGCTCGAACGGTCCGCGGACGTCGCCGTCGCGTCCCTGGCGATCCTCAAGGCCGGCGGCGCCTACGCGCCCCTCCACCCCGGCCAGCCCGCCGACCGGATCGCGTGGGCGATCGGCGAGGTCGGCGCGCCCGTGCTGATCGTCGACGGCGCGATGCGCGACCGCGCCGCCGCCTTCGGCACCGCCGCCCGCGTCATCGCCGTGGACGACCCGGAGACCGCCGCCGCCCCGGACACCGACCCGGCCGTGCCGTGCCATCCGGACCAGCTCGCCTGCGTGTTCTTCACCTCCGGCTCCACCGGCCTGCCGAAGGGCGTCATGATCACGCACCGCGACGCCGTCGGCCTCGCCACCGACGGCCGGCTCCGCGGTGGCGCCCACGACCGCGTCCTCGTCCACTCCTCGCACGCCTTCGACGCGTCCACCTACGAGCTGTGGACGCCGCTGCTGCGCGGCGGCACCGCCGTCTTCGCGCCCCCCGGCCCGCTGGACGGCGCCGCCCTCGAAGAGATCATCGGCACCGAGGACCTCACCGCCGCCTTCCTCACCACCACCCTGTTCAACCTCGTCGCCGAGGAGCGCCCGCACGCCTTCGCCCGGCTCCGCGAGGTGCTGACCGGCGGGGAGGCCGGGTCGCCCGCCGCGATGCGCAAGGTCCTCGCCGCCTGCCCGGACACCGAGGTCGTCCACATGTACGGGCCCACCGAGGCGACCACGTACGCGACCGCCGCGCCGCAGCGCGCGCCCCTCGCCGACCCGGCCGAGCGGACGCCCGTGCTCGGCCGCCCCTACGACGACATGCGCATGTACGTGCTGGACCAGGGGCTGCGTCCCGTCCCGCCCGGCGTCGTCGGGGAGGCGTACATCGCCGGGTCCGGCGTCGCCCGCGGCTACCTGCGGCGGCCCGCGCTCACCGCCGAGCGGTTCGTGCCCGACCCGTTCGGCGCGCCCGGCGACCGCATGTACCGCACCGGCGACCTCGTCCGGTGGCGGCCCGGCGGGGACCTGGAGTACGTCGACCGCGCCGACTTCCAGGTCAAGATCCGCGGGTTCCGGATCGAGCTGGGCGAGGTGGAGGCGGCGATCGCCGCGCACCCCGGCGTCGCCAACGTCGCCGTCATCGCCCGCGAGGAGGCCCCCGGCCACAAGGCCCTGGTCGCCTACGTCATCGCGCCCACCACCGACGGCCTCCGCGAGTTCGTCAAGGAACGACTGCCGGAGTACATGGTGCCCGCCGCGTTCGTCCGGATGGACACCTTCCCGGTCGGCCCGACCGGCAAGCTCGACCGGCGGGCGCTGCCCGCCCCCGACTACTCCGGTGCCGCCGCCGGCCGCGACCCGCGCACCCCGGACGAGGAGCGGCTGTGCGCGGTCGTCGCCGAGGTGCTCGGCCTCGACCGGGTCGCCGCCGACGCCAGCTTCTTCGACCTCGGCGGCGACAGCATCGCCGCGCTGAAGCTCGTCACCCGCGCCCGGCAGGCCGGCGTCGAGCTGACGCCCCGCGACGTGTTCACCCACCAGACCGTCGAGGCGCTCGTGAAGGCCGGCGACCCCGACGACCGGATCGGCTTCGAGGTGCTCCTCCCGATCCGGACGTCCGGGTCCCGCCCGCCGGTGTTCTTCGTCCACCCCGCCGGCGGCCTCGCCTGGCCCTACCTGCAGTTCCAGCGGCACCTCGGCCCCGACCAGCCCGCCTACGGCCTGCAGGCCCGCGCGTTCACGCGGTCGGACCTGCCCGGCTCCGTCGCGGAGATGGCCGCGGACTACCTGGAGCAGATCCGGTCCGTGCGCCCGTCCGGCCCCTACCACCTGGTGGGCTGGTCGCTCGGCGGGCTCGTCGCCTACGAGATGGCCGTCCGGCTCCAGGCCGCGGGCGAGGACGTCGGGCTGCTCGCGCTGATCGACTCCTACCACGGCCAGGACCTCGCCGGCGACGAGCGGGAGATCCTGCACGAGCTGCTGCAGGGCATCGGCGTGGACGCGACGGCCCTCGCGCCGGACGGCAACCCCGACATGAAGCAGATCATGGCGATCCTCGCGGACCGCGACGACGCCCTCGCCACCCTCGCCGAGGACGACCTGGTCAACGTCTACCGCAACTACGAGAACGGGCTCCGGCAGGCCGAGGAGTACCGGCCGGGCCGGTTCCGCGGCGACGTCGTGTTCTTCACCGCGCTCCAGGGCCGCACCGCGGAGTCGCCCACCGGGCGCGCCAACTGGGGCCCGCTCGTCGAGGGCGAGATCGAGGACTACCCGGTCGACATCGAGCACCACCTGCTCCTGGAGCCGGAGCCGGCCGCCGAGATGGGCGCCGTCCTGGCCGCCAAGCTCGACAAAATGCACAGCGGAACGCGGGACCACTGAAAGGACTTTCAATGGCTGAGTCAAGCCGCCTGGGCGACCGGCGCGGAGGAGGTGAAGCACCGGTCGTCGCGCAGCAGGGCCCACAGCACGTCGATTCGGCGTCTGGCCAGCGCCATCAGCGCGTTCTGA
>NZ_VCKZ01000560.1 GCF_005889745.1 Actinomadura geliboluensis | reverse complement strand
TATAAGAGACAGACGGCGGGGGCGGCTACGGGGCCCCGGCCGAGCTGGCGAGCCGGTGGGCGCGGCTCGGCGCCGGCATCCTCGACCTCATCATCATCGGGATCGTGGCGGGGCTCGTCTCCATCCCGTTCATCGACTGGGACCGCGTCGTCGACCCCGAGCCCGGCTCGTCCTTCTACAACGGCGCCCAGGTCGGGACGAACGCCGTCAGCGTCGTGCTCGCGTTCCTCTACTTCTGGCTGATGCACGCCAAGTGGGGGCAGACGCTCGGCAAGATGCTGCTGCGGATCCGCGTCGTCCGCGCCGACGACGGGCAGGCGATCACCACCGGCCAGGCCGTCGGACGCTCGGCGTTCTACAGCGTGCTCGGCGGCATCTGCGGCTGCATCGGCCTCATCGACATCCTGTGGATCCTGTTCGACCAGCGCAAGCAGGCGCTGCACTGCAAGGTGGCGCAGACCGTCGTCGTCAAGGCCGAACCGCACGCGCCCAACCCCTACGACTTCCGCTGACCGGGGTCCGGGGCGGGCGTCCGAGTTGCCCGGCGGGCTTCGCTACGGGCAGGCTGGGCGCGTGCATACGGCCGGAAACTCCCCCAGTCCCCGCCCTCACGGGTCGCGGGCCGTCCGCGGCGCCGCGGGACTGGCCGCCCTCGCCGTCGCGGGGTCGCTGACCGCAGCCTGCCAGGGCTCCCTCGGCGGCGACGACCCCGGCGAGCCGGGCGGTTCGCCGACGGGCGCGGTGACCGGGCCGGCGGGCCCGACGACCGCGGGCGACGCCTACGTGCCGGGCGACGGCAACGGCGGGTACGACGTCAAGCACTACGGGCTGAAGCTCACCATCACCCCGGACGGACCGAAGCAGCTCGCCGGCACCGCGACGATCACCGCGACCGCGACCGAGCGCCTCGCCCGCTTCAACCTCGACCTCACCGGCCTGGACGTCGCGTCCATCAAGGTGAACGGGGCGGCCGCGCGGCACCAGCGCGGCGGCGAGGAGCTGGAGATCACCCCGGCGAAGCCGCTGGCGAAGGGCGCGGAGTTCACCGCGGTCGTCGAGTACTCGGGCACCCCGGAGCCGACGAACGACCCGGTGCTCGGCACCTACGGCTGGATCCGCACCCGGGACGGCGTGTTCGTGGCGTGCCAGCCGAGCGGCGCGCACACCTGGTTCCCGAGCAACGACCATCCGAGCGACAAGGCCACCTTCGACTTCGAGATCACGGTGCCGCAGGGGCTGACGGCGATCGCCAACGGCGAGCCCGAGTCGCCGGTCACCGGCACGGACGGGACGCCCGGTGCGCCGGGTGCCCCCACGGCGCCCGGCGTGCCGCCGGGCGGCGGCCCCGGCTCGGGCGGCCCCGGCGACGGCGGTCCGGGGATCGACCCGGTCGCCTGGCACGGCACGGCCAAGCGCGCGATGACGACGTCGAAGTGGCGCGTGAACAAGCCGATGGCCACCTACCTCGCGACCGTGGACGTCGGCCGGTTCGCGGTGCGGACGGGCAAGACGCCGAGCGGGATCCCGGTCATCACCGCGGTCGACCCGACGCTGCCCGGCGTCAGCATCGACCAGTTCCACAAGCTGAACGGCGACATCACCGAGGAGTGGTCGAGGCTCTTCGGCCCCTACCCGTTCTCCTCCACCGGCGGCCTGATCGACAACGCCGAGGTCGGCTTCGCGCTGGAGACGCAGACCCGCCCGGTGTACGGGGCGTTCGGGCTGCAGCCGACGATCGTCGCGCACGAGCTGGCGCACCAGTGGTTCGGCGACAGCGTCAGCCTCACCCGCTGGCAGGACATCTGGCTGAACGAGGGCTTCGCGACCTACGCCGAGTGGCTGTGGGACGAGAAGACCGGCGGCCAGACCGTCCAGGAGCACTTCGACGAGGCCTACGAGGGCATCGGCGGGCAGGAGCTGTGGAACGTCCCGCCGGGGAACCCCGGCCGCAAGCAGATGTTCGGCCGCTCGGTGTACGACCGGGGCGGCATGGCGCTGGTCGCGCTGCGGAACCGGGTCGGCGAGGACGTCTTCTACAAGATCCTGCAGACCTGGACGAAGGAGCGGGCCCACTCCAGCGGGACGACGAAGCAGTTCGTCGCGCTGGCGAACCGGGTCTCGGGCAAGAAGCTCGACGCGTTCTTCGACGACTGGCTGTACAAGAAGGGCCGCCCGGCGAAGTGAACGGCCGGTCCCGGCCACGGGATCGGCCATGATCAGGCGAATTCGATACCAAATCGCGCTTGCCCCGGCCCACCTCGCGAGAAAGTCTTGATCACGGTAGTGACGGCTTACCGAGGTAACCGAGGACGAGGTCGATGAGCAGAACTCCACGAGCCCTGGCCGCCGTGTCGCTGGGCGTCGCCGCGAGCCTCGCGGTGACCGCGGCGCCCGCGGGCGCCGCCGCCGCGCGCTTCACCCCGGGCGCGCCCGGGGCCGGCGACCCCTACTTCCCGGACATGGGCAACGGCGGCTACGACGTCGCCCACTACGACATCGGGCTGAAGTACGACCCCGCCACGAAGGGGATCCAGGCCGTCACGAAGATCAAGGCGAAGGCGACGCAGAACCTGTCCCGGTTCGACCTGGACTTCCTCGGCCCGCTGAAGATCTCGTCGCTGACGGTGGACGGGCGCAAGGCGTCCTACAAGCGCACCGGCGCGCAGGAGCTGGTCATCACGCCGCCCAAGGGGCTGCGCAAGCACCGCCACTTCACCGTGACGGTCGCGTACTCGGGCGTCCCGCAGACGATCGACGACGCGACGCTGGGCACGTCCGGCTGGGTGCCGACGCCCGACGGCGCGGTCATGCTGAACCAGCCGTTCGGCGCCGCCACCGTCTTCCCGGTGAACGACCACCCGACCGACAAGGCGACGTACACCTTCACCCTGTCGGCGCCCAAGGGCCTCACCACGCTCGCCAACGGCGACCTGCGCGGCACCTGGGCCAAGGGCGGCTGGACGACCACCCGCTGGGACGTCCGCAACCCGATGGCGAGCGAGCTGTCCATGCTCGCGATCGGCAGGTACGACGTGCTCAAGGGCCGGACGGGGTCGGGCATCCCGAACCTGACGGCCACCGACCAGGCCATGGCGATCAAGCCGGCGGACGCGAAGAAGTTCCACGACCAGACCGCCCAGGTCACCGACTTCCAGGCGTCGGTCTACGGGCGCTACCCGTTCACCTCCACGGGCGGGATCGTGGTGAAGGCCGGCGTCGGCTACGCGCTGGAGACGCAGGGCCGCCCCGTGTACGACCTGGGGCGCCGGCCCGGGAGCATCCCGAGCGGCACCCTCCTCGCGCACGAGCTGGGCCACCAGTGGTTCGGCGACTCGGTGTCCCCGGCGAAGTGGGCCGACATCTGGCTGAACGAGGGCTTCGCCACCTACGCCGAGTGGATGTGGTCCGAGCACGCCGATGGCGTGCCCGTCCAGAAGAGCTTCGACGGCGTGTACGCGACCCCCGCGGACGACGGCCTGTGGAAGGGCAGGGTCGCCGACCCGGGCCGCGACCACATCTTCGACGGGCTCGTCTACGACCGCGGGGCGATGGCGGTGCACGTGCTGCGCACGACCATCGGCGACGGCGACTTCTTCCGGCTGCTGAAGGCGTGGCCCGCCGCCCACCGGGACGGCAACGCCTCCACGGCGGACTTCGTCCGCTTCGCCGCGCGCCTGTCCGGAGAGAACCTGGACGGCTGGGCCAAGGCGTGGCTCTACTCCGAGGGCAAGCCGGCCCTGTGAGCCGGGCCCCGTGTGAGCCGGGCACCGTCCGGGCTCAGCTCAGGGTGAGCGTGTAGCCCTTCTCGCGCAGGCGGCCGATCACGTCTTCGGAGTGGTCGGCCCCTCGCGTCTCCAGGTGCATGAGCACCTCGGCCTCCTCGACGTGCAGCCGGGCGGCGACGCGCTCGTGCATCACGTCCAGGACGTTGACGCCCAGCTCGGCGAGTTCGCTCAGCAGCGTCACGAGGGCGCCGGGCCGGTCCTTGAGCCGGCAGCGGACGACGAGGTACCGCCCGGCGCCGGCGAGGCCGTGCCGCAGCACCTTCGACAGCAGCAGCGGGTCGATGTTGCCGCCGGACAGCAGCACCACGACCGGCGGCTCGAACGCGTACATGTGCTCCAGCATCGCGGCGACGCCCGCCGCGCCGGCCGGCTCGACGACCTGCTTGGCGCGTTCGAGGCAGAGCAGCAGCGCCTGCGAGATCGACTCCTCGGTCACGGTGACGACGGCGTCCACGAGGCCGGTGAACAGGTCATAGGTGAGGTCGCCCGGGCGGCCGACGGCGATCCCGTCCGCCATGGTCGGCTCGATCTCGACCTGGACGGGCTTGCCGGCGGCGAGCGAGGGCGGGAACGCCGCCGCGCGCTTGGCCTGCGCGCCGAGGATCTTGACCTCCCGGCCGCCGGCCTCCTTCAGCACGCCCTTGGCCGCCGCGGCGATGCCGGACAGCAGGCCCCCGCCGCCCACCGGCGCCACGATGGTCCGGGCGGCCGGGCACTGCTCCATGATCTCCAGCCCGATCGTGCCCTGCCCGGCGACGACGTCGGGATGGTCGAACGGGTGGATGAACACCGCGCCGCACTCGTCGGCGTACTTCTGCGCGGCGATGAGGCAGTCGTCGACGGTCGGGCCGGGGAACACGACCTCGGCGCCGTAGCCCCGGGTCGCGGCGATCTTGGGGAGCGGGGCGCCGGTCGGCATGAACACGGTGGCCTTGCAGCCGAGCATGGACGCGGCGAGCGCGACGCCCTGCGCGTGGTTGCCGGCGCTCGCCGCCACCACGCCGCCGGCCCGCTCGGCCTCGCTGAGCCGCGCGATCCGCACGTACGCGCCGCGGATCTTGAACGAGCCGGTGCGCTGCAGGTTCTCGCACTTGAGCATGACGGGGCCGCCGAGCTGCTCCGACAGGACCCGGGAGGGGATGAGGGGGGTGGGGAC
>NZ_VCKZ01000559.1 GCF_005889745.1 Actinomadura geliboluensis | reverse complement strand
GGGGCGGGGCCGTAGCGGTCGCGCGGATCCCCGGAGTGCTCGGAGCGGAGGCGGTCAGGTGAGCGGTGCGGTGATCGACGTTCTCGTGGTGGACGACGACTTCCGGGTGGCGCAGGTCCACGCGAAGTTCGTGGCGGCGGTGCGCGGCTTCGCCGTCGCCGGGCTCGCGCACACCGCCGCGCAGGCCCGGTCCATGGCGGCGGACCTGGCGCCCGCCCTCGTCCTGCTGGACGTGTACCTGCCGGACGCCTCCGGCCTCGCCCTGCTGCCCGAGCTGGACGCCGACGTCATCATGGCGACGGCGGCGGCCGACCCCGGAGCCGTGCGGGAGGCGCTGCGCCGCGGCGCCCTGCACTACCTGATCAAGCCGTTCACCGCCGCCGCGCTCGGCGCGCGGCTCACCGCCTACGCCCGCTACCGGGAGGCGCTGTCGGGGGACGGCGAGCTGTCCCAGGCCGCGCTGGACGGCGCCGTCCGCGCGCTGTACGCGCCGCTGCACGGGCAGGCGCCGCCGCCGAAGGGGCAGTCGCCGGTGACGGCGCGGCTGGTCGGCGACGCGCTGCGCCGCGCGGACGCGCCCCGCTCCGCCGCCGAGATCGCCGACGAGGTCGGCGTGTCCCGCGCCACCGCCCAGCGGTACCTGGCCGCGCTCGCGCAGGCCGGGCGGGTCGTGGTGACGCTGCGCTACGGCGCCACCGGCCGCCCGGAGCACCAGTACGCGTGGTCGCCCCGGTAGAGCGCGGCGAGGACCTCCTCGATCCCGGACTCGCGCAGCGCGATGTCGCGGATCTCGTGGGCCCGGGCCAGCTCGGCGATGACCGCGGCCGCGTTCGCCGAGCGCGGCAGCCGCAGCCACTGCCGCGGCCCCTCGACCCGCTCGGCCTCGATCCCGTCCAGCCGGATCGGCGGGCCCGGCCGGGCCAGCTCGACGACCAGCAGCCCGTCGGCGGCCACGGTGCGGCGCAGCGCGTCCAGCCCGCCGTCGAACGCGAGCCGCCCCTGGTCGATGATCATGACGCGGCGGCAGAGCCGCTCGATGTCGCCGAGGTCGTGCGTCGTCAGCAGGATCGTGGTGCCGCGCTCGGCGTTGATCCGCTCCAGGAAGTCGCGGACGGTCGCCTTGCTCACGACGTCCAGGCCGATCGTCGGCTCGTCCAGCACGAGCAGCTCCGGGTCGTGCAGCAGCGCGGCGGCGAGGTCGCCGCGCATCCGCTGGCCGAGGCTGAGCTGCCGGACCGGGGTGTCCAGGAACGGCTCCAGCTCCAGCAGCGCGGTCAGCTCGGCGAGCCGGGCCCGGTGCGCCGCCGCCTCCACCCGGTACAGCCGCCGGACGAGGGCGAGGCTGTCGCGCAGCGGCAGGTCCCACCACAGGGTGGTGCGCTGCCCGAACACCACCCCGAGCCGGCGCGCGAGCGAGGTGCGGCGCCGCGACGGGTCCAGCCCGCAGACCCGCAGCCGCCCGGACGACGCGGTGAGGATCCCGGTCAGCATCTTGATCGTGGTGGACTTCCCGGCCCCGTTCGGGCCGAGGTACCCGACGAACTCGCCCGGCTCGACGGTGAACGACACGCCGTCCACCGCGCGCACGGTCCGGCGGGTCCGGCGCAGGCCGCCCGCGCGCGCCCGGACGGTGAACGACTTGACGACGTCCGCGGCCTCGATCATCGGCACCGGCATCAGCTCCCTGTCGATCGGTAGTGCCGCAGCCCCGCCCGCCACGCCGCCGCGCCGAGCGCGCACACCAGCACGGCGACCGCCGGCGAGGCGAACCGCGCCGCCGCGGGCAGCCCGAGCGGGTCGGGGCGGTCCAGGACGTACAGCGCGGGCTGCCAGTTGACGAACGCCAGCGGCACGATGAACGTCACGCCGCGCACGAAGTCGCGGGCGAACACGGTCATCGGGTACTGGGTGAGGAACGCGCCGCCGTAGGTCACCGACTTGCCCGCGCCGTGGACGTCGATCAGCACGAACTGCACCGCGCCGGTCAGCACCCACAGCCCGCCGAAGATCGCCGCCCCGGACAGCACCATGACCGGGACCATCGCGATCCGGCCCGGCGTCCACGCGACGTCCGCCGCCGCGATCGCGTACACCAGCACGGTGACCGCCGGGACGAGCTTGCCGAACCGGCGCGGCGAGAACTCCTCCGTCGCGACCTGGACGAGCGGGCTCACCGGCCGCACCAGCATCGCGTCGAGGGTGCCCTGCCGGACGTGGTGCCCGAGCCGCTCGGTGGTGCCGAGCAGGATGTCGGAGATCCCGAAGGACAGCGCGGAGGTGCCGTAGAGGAACAGCACCTCGGGGGCGCCGAACCCGGCGATGCGCGGCGCGTGCGCGAACAGCAGCACGATCGCGGCCACGTCCAGCCCGGTGACGGCCGCCGTGGTGAGGGCGAGGAGCACCATCGACACCGGGTACTGCGCGGCCGCGCGGATCCACGTCCAGGCCAGCAGCCCGTACATGCGGACCGTCCCGGCCCCCGCGGCGTCAGCCACCGTGCACCACCAGCTTCCGCCGGGCGGCGCGCGTCAGCAGCGCCCCCGCGCCGAGCAGCGCCGCGGCCCAGGCCGCCTGGAACGCCAGCGCGCCGAGCAGCCCGGCGCCGGTGTGGCGGCCGAGGAACACGTCCGCCGGCACCTGGATCTGCGCGGACCACGGCAGCGCCTGCGCGATGTCGCCGAGCCGTCCGGGGAAGACGACCAGTGGCAGGATCATGCCGGAGAAGAACAGCGACATCACGAGCGTGACGGCCTGCAGGCCGCGGTCGTCGTGCAGCCAGAACATCCCGAGCGCCACCAGGTAGCGCAGCCCGAAGCTCACCGTCACCGCGAGGACCAGCGCCACCGCGAACGCGGCGAGGTGCGCGGGGCCGGGGACGCGGAACGGGAAGACCAGGGCGCCCGCGACCAGCGGCGGGCCGCCGCGCAGCAGCAGGGAGCCCGCCGCGCGGCCGAGGTCGTCGGCGAGCCACCAGCCCTGCAGCCCGACCGGGCGGTACAGGTCGATCGCCACGTCCCCGTTGCGGATGCGCTCGGTGAGGTCCATCCCGCCGAAGACCTGCACGGGCCCGATCAGCGCCTGGGTGAGGAAGCAGAAGGTGACGGCGTCGGCGGCGTCGTACCCGCCGAGCGAGGGCCGGACGTTCCACAGCGCGAGCAGGACGTAGGCGCGCATGAAGCCGAACAGGGTGTTGGTCAGGGACTCGGTCAGCGAGCCGAGCGGGTACGAGGTGTGCCGGCGGAAGCCGTACCACCACACCCACGGAAGAACCCCCACTTGCCGGAATCCTAGGGTGGCGAGACACCGCTTACCACGTAATCCGCCACAGAACCGGCCCCCGGCGGGGCGCCGGGGGCCGGTCCGCACGGGCGGGTCAGTCCTGCGGGATCTCGGGCTTGATGGGGGAGTAGAGCCAGTCGTCGAAGAACGTGCTCAGGTCCTGCCCGGCGATCCGCTGCGCGAGCGAGGTGAACTGCTCGGTCCGCGCGTTGCCGTACTTGTGCGTGGCGTACCAGGTCCGCAGCAGGGTGAGGAACGCGTCGTCGCCCATCTTCTCCCGGAGGAACTGCAGCATCATGCCGCCGCCGTTGTAGACGCGGTCGTTGAACATGGTGTCGCGCTGCGGGTCGGCCGTCAGCACCGACCAGAACGGCCGGCCCTCGCGGTCGGGGAACGGGCGGGCGGCGTAGGTGGCGCGGGCCGCGTCGTGGACGCTCCGCCCGCCCTTCAGCTCGGTGTAGTACCAGGCGGCCCAGGTCGCGAAGCTCTCGTTGAGCCAGACGTCCTTCCACTGCGCCGGGGACACCGCGTCGCCGAACCACTGGTGCGCCAGCTCGTGCGCGATCGTCCCGGTGCTGCGCACCGCCGAGTACACGGGCTTGCTCTGCGTCTCCAGCGAGAACCCGAGGGGCTGCCCCTCGAAGCGGGCGTCGTCGGCGATCGCGCCGGTGCCGCCGAACGGGTAGCGCCCGAACGCCTTCGACCACATGTCGGTGACCTCGCCGGTGGTGCCGTAGAAGAAGTCCACGGCGTCCGGCTGGTTCTGGAGCAGGACGGGGTCGACCGCCGTGTAGTTGGGGACGCCGCCCGGCGTGCGACCCTGCTTCACGACCCACTTGCCGATGTCGATCGTGGTGAGGTAGCTCGCCATCGGGCTGTCCTCGCGCCAGCGGAACACCTCGGCGCGGGTCTTGCCGGGACGCCGGCTGAACGCGGCGGTGGCGCCGCCGTGCCCGGTCAGGCGCCCGTTGGCGACGGCCGTCAGGCCCTCCGGCACCCGGATCGTGTAGTCGTAGGTCGCCTTGTCGCTCGGGTGGTCGTTGACCGGGAACCAGGTGCGCGCGCCGTTCGGCTCGCCGCCGACGAACGCGCCGTCGGGGGTGTGCAGGAACCCGTACGGAGAGCCGAACACGATCGGGGAGCCGACGATGGTCTGCGGGACGCCGCCGTACCTGACGACCGTCCGGAACACCGACCCCTTCCGCAGCCCGCGCCGCGGCGTGATGATCAGTTCCTGGCCCTGCCGCCGGTAGTCGGCCCGCTGCCCGCCGACCCAGATCCGCTCCACGTCCATGCCGGACAGGTCCAGGTCGAACCGCGACAGGTTCTGGGTGGCCCGCGCGGTGATGGTCACGGTGCCGTCGAGCTGGTCGTGGTCGGGGTCGTAGCTGAGGTCGAGCGAGTAGTGCGCGACGTCGTAGCCGCCGTTGCCCTCCAGCGGGAAGTAGGGGTCGCCCACTCCGGGGGCGCCGGGGGTGAAGCGCCCGTGGTGCCCGGCGGCGTCCGCGGCGGCCGCGGGGGCCAGCGCGACGACGCACACGGCGGCGGCGGCGATCGGCAGCATCCGGCCGGGGATCGCCCGGGACCGGATGGACCGGGGGTGACGCGCCATCAGGGATCCTCTCCGAGAGTGATCAACTAGCGCGCTCACGATGCGCCGATT
>NZ_VCKZ01000558.1 GCF_005889745.1 Actinomadura geliboluensis | reverse complement strand
CGTCCGACTAGGCTGTCACGGTGGGGTCGGTTGACCCCGCCCGTCCCCGCATGCCATGTCCAACTGACTCACCGCAGTGAACACCAGCGTCGGCGTGAAGACGCGCACCTTCGCGCGCCCCTGCGGGGGGCGTGCCCGGAGCGGGCGGGTCGCCGCCGGGGACGGACGAGTTGTAGTCGTTGAGGCCGTCCTTGCCGCCGCCGACGGCGCCGCCGAACGCGCCCGACGTGGCGCCCTTGGCGATGGCGTCCCAGGTCAGCGGGTCGCCGTGGATGGCGGCGGTGGCGACCGTGCCGGCCACGCCGCTGATGGCCTCGGAGGCGCCGTCCCGGACCATGCCCTTGACCATGTTGCCGGCCGCGGTGTCGGCGGCGTCGCTCACACCGGGGATCTTGCCGATGCCGTGTCCGATGCCGCCGGAGATGGCGCCGCCGATCGCGCCGTCCAGGGTGGCCGCCCCGGTCTTCTTCCAGTCGACGCCGTCCCGGTTGCCCTGCGCGATCTGGATGCCCTGGACGAGCAGGTCCAGCCCGCCGCCCTCCAGCGCGCCGACGAGCGCGCCCTTCAGGACGGCGCCGAGGAAGCGCCTGCTCAGCCACTCCAGCAGCCGCTGGAAGATGGTTCTGGACGCGATCTGCGCCCCCGCCTCGACGGCGGGAATGGCCGCGGTGGAGGCGCCGAACGTCGCGAAGGCCGCCGCGATCAAATAGGCGATCTCGATCGCCGTGATGATCAGCAGCGCGATGAACATGTACTTCGCGTACTCGATGTCGAGTGCGCCGCCGTCCAGCGTCTCGCCGAACTGGCCGCACGACTCGACGAGTTTCGTGAGGATCTGCGGGTCGGTGGAAACCCACTTCTCCCAGTTCTTGCCGAACTCGTCGGCGGCGCCGCTGTCGAGCGCGCCGCGGACGTCGTTCGCCGCCTGGTTGAGCTCCTCGATCAGCTCGCCGACCTCGGTGCCGGCGGCGCGCCACGCGTCGGCGCAGCGGCGCATCGCCGTCTCGTCGCCCTCGGGCCAGTCGGCGCCGATGATCCAGGACAGCCACTGGACCGGTTCTGGGATTTCAAGACCCACGGATCAGCTCACTTCAGCCTTGAGGTGTCCTCGGCCTGTTTGTAGGTCTTGGCCATCTGGTCGACGCCCTTCCGGATGCCTTCCAGGCCTTCCTTGAGCTTCGGGAACGACTCCAGCACCTGCGTGCTCGGCTCCTTGTAGCCCTCGGCGAACGTCTTGCCGGTCTCGTCGGCGCCCCAGCACTCGCCCTCGGCGGACAGGGCGGAGCTGAGCCGGTTGAAGATCGCCTCGAGTTGCGTGGCGCCGGTGGTGAACCCCTTGCCGGCGCGCTTCAGCTCTTCTGTGTCGACCTCTAGGTATTCGTAGGTCATCGCGGCGGGATCCCCAGTCGCTCGCGGACCGCGTCGAAGTCGTCGGGACGCTCCGGCAGCAGCTTGGTGATGTCGAAGCCGCTCTCGGCCGGGCCGTCGGGGACGAGTCCCTGCATCGCCGCGCGCATCTGGTCGGCGACCTGCGCCTGCGCGTCCCGGGACGCTTCCAGCACCGCCTCGGCGAGCTCCTCGGAGCCGAGCTTGCGCTGCACGCGCGGGTCGAACTCGAGGGAGGTGAGCCGGCCCTGCCGGTCGACCTTCACCCGCACCATGCCGTCGGCGGCCTCCGCCTCGGCCTCGATCGTCTCCAGGCGGGACTGCATGTCCGCGATCTGCCGGCGCTTCTCCTGGTAGGTCTGCAGGAGTTCGTCGATATGCGCCTGCCATTCAGCGCGCACGGTCACCCCTCTGTTCGTCGGGAGCTTGCGATAGCCCGCGACCGCGCACGATCACAGACACACAGGGATTGATCAATGTATACGGGTTTCAAACCGGTTTTAGCAACCGGTATGCAGCGATCCAAGACAATAGAGGGATGCGGCGCGCAGCGGTGGGGGTGTGGAACACTGCTGGGACCGGTGGTACGACCTTGGAGGGTGGCTGACGATGCGCAGGAGACCGAACATCTGTGACGCCTGCGTGCGGTTGCAGAAGAGGTCCAATCCTGGCGCCGAGACGTCGCTCGACCGCTGGATCCCGTACTGCGACGCGTTCCCCGAGCGGGTGCCGAACGAGATCTACCGCGGCGGGTTCGACCACCGCAACCCGTTCGAGGGCGACCGCGGCATCCGCTTCGAGATGCGGCCCGGCGGGGAGCGCTCCCTCGCCGCCTACGAGTCGTCGCGGGCCCGGCAGGAGGCGCGCCGGTCCGGCGAGGCGTCCGATTCGTGACCGCGTTCCCCTGTGCAGGTCCCCCCGCCGGTGAAACGCTGGGACGCGAAGACTCCTAGGGTGTGGGGGCGTGTCCCGCGCACCCCGTTCCGGTGCGTGCGGTGACGCGCGTCTCGTAGGCTGGCCGGTGAGAGGGGAGGCAGGTGTCCGACTCCAGCTGGCAGCACGCGGTCCTGCGTGACATCGGCGTTTCGCGCCGGGGGCTGCGGCGGCTCGACCGCGCTCCGCTCGGCCTCGGCGGAGCGTCGTGGGGGGCGGAGGCTCCGCCCCGTCCCGCGCCGGAGCAGGCACAGCCCGCCGCTCCCGCCGCGCAGCCGGTGCCGCCCGCGCCGCAGCCCGCCCCGCCCGCGCAGGGCGCCGAGCCGGTTCCCGAGGCACCGCCGTTCGCCGCGCCCGCCATGCAGTCGTCCGCGGGGTCCGGCGAACCGGCTCCGCTCCTGCCCGACCCGCAGCACCAGAACCCGCAGCCGCCCTCCGAGCCGCGGCCCGAGGCCCGGCTGCCGCAGCCCGAGACCGCGCCGCAGTGGTACGAGCGGCCCTCGCAGCAGGACGCGTCCAGCACCGACCAGCAGGCGACGGCCCAGCGGGAGGCACCGCGGCCGGAGAACGTCCAGCAGCCCGCCGCGTGGCCGGTGAACCCGCAGACTCCCGAGACGGCCCAGCCCGCCGAAGGCGCGCAGCCCGCCGAGAGCGCGCCGGCTCCCGAGAGCACCCAGCCGCCGCAGCCCGCGCCGGCTCCCGAGAACGCCCAGCCGCCGCAGCCCGCGCCGGTGCCCGAGACCGCGCAGCCCCCCGAGGCCGCGCCGGAGCCGGTCGAGCCGCTCGTGCACTCCGACTTCGACTGGGAGTCGGCGGTCAACCCCGTCCTCGGCGGGGTGTCGTCGTCGTCCGGTGAGGGCGCCGCCCCGGCACCGCAGGCGCCCGCCCCGGCCGCGCAGCCCGCGCCGGCCGACCAGGCCTCGGGCGTCGGCCACCAGATCCCGGCGCACGAGCTCGTCCGCAGGAACCAGCACGGCGACCCCCTCGCCCGCCGGGTGGGACGCGGCGTCCGCAACGCGATGGGCGGCGGCGGGCGCGAGGCCAGGGAGCACGCCGGGTTCATCGACCTGATGCAGCGGCCGGTCCCGAGCACCCGGCGGATCGCCGTGGCCAGCGTGCGCGGCGGCGCCGGCAAGACCACGATGGCGGCGCTCGTCGCGACCGAGCTGGCCCGCTACCGGCAGGACCGGGTGCTCGCCGCCGACGCCGACGCCGAGCTCGGCTCGCTGCCGCTGCGCCTCGGCGTCCGCACCGAGCTGTCGCTGTTCGACCTCGCGGGGCAGAACCCGAGCACCTTCGAGGAGGCGGCGCGGTACCTGGCGCGCACCCCCGAGGGCCTGTTCGTGCTGTCGTCGACGCGGGGCGGGCGCATCGCGGGCGAGTTCACGCTGGACATGTTCCAGAGCGCTCTCAGCGTCGTGGGCCGGTACGTGGGCACCACCGTCGTCGACTGCGGCGCCGGGATCCTCACCGAGCTGAACCGGGGCGTCGTCGCGAGCGCGCACGGCCTCGTCCTGGTGACGCCAGGCACGGTGGACGGTGCGCTCAGTGCGCGCGGGGCGCTCGAATGGTACGCGGCCAACGACCTGCAGGACCTTCTGCGCCGGACGGTCATCGCGATGGTCTCCCACGCGCCGCAGGTGGGTGCCGACCTGCACCGCGCGCAGCAGATGCTCTCCGCCTGGGGCCTGCCCGTGGTGTTCGTGCCGTACGACCGGCATCTGGCGACGGGCAGCTCGGTCGACATGAGCAAGGTCTCCGCCGCCGCTCGGACGGCGGTGACCAGGGTCGTGCACGAGGTCTTCGCGCGGGCGCTCACCCCCAGCGCGGCCCGCTGACGCTCGGCGGCCCGCTGACGCCGGGCGACCCGACTCACGTCGAGCGGGCCGCTCGCGCGCGGGGGTCAGCTCTTCCAGATGAGGGTGTTGGTGACCTCGACGCCGAGTTCCCCGGCGGTGGCGAAGACGCGCCCCTCGCGGCCGCCGGTCGCGGCGCCGGTGGTCCAGTACGACTGGGCGTAGATCACGCGCGAGCCCTGCGTCCACGACCGCGTCCAATAGGCGGGGTCCGGCTGCGGCTGCGGCAGCCCGCTGGCGTTGGACGGGGTGAGCAGCAGCGGCCAGCCCTTCTCGGTGGTGGCCCGGCTGACGCTGCTCGCCGCGGACGGGTCGGCCAGCGTCATGACCGACACGGCGGTGATGATCTTCTTGTCCGGGTCGGCGTACACCGCCGAGTACATCGGCCCGGTGCACGGGTGCGCGCGCAGCGCGGTGCGGAGCCGGTCGTTGGCCCGCGAGGTGCACGACTGGGTGCGGGTGCCGGCCCGGGTGAAGGTGTTGCCCTTCGCCGTCCGGATGGTCGTCGACAGGACCTCGGACAGGTCGCCCGACGGCGTCTCGCTCGTCGGGGTGGACGTCGCCTCGGGCGACGAGCTGTAGCGGGGCGAGTAGGGCGTGGACGAAGGGAGCGCGACCGAGCGGTCGTTGTCGTCGTCCCCGCCCAGGATGAGGAACGCGCCGACCCCGACCAGCGCGAGGACCAGCACCACACCGATGATCAGCAGCGGGACGAGCGCGCCGCCGCCGCTCCGTGGCGGCGGGGGGAATCCGGGGGCGCCGTAGGGGCC
>NZ_VCKZ01000557.1 GCF_005889745.1 Actinomadura geliboluensis | reverse complement strand
GATGGGGGTTCATCGGGGGCGCGGCCGCACTGGTGCCTTGGATGTGGGTGCTCGCGACCACGATGCCGTCCACCGCGACGGTGTCGAACTGGTCGGCGGCCTGGGTGGGGCTGGACGCGATGGAGGCCGCCGCCCTGCTGGGCACGGGCGTGCTGTTCGTCCGCCGCGATCCCCGGTACGGGCTCGGCGCCGCCGTGGCCGCCGCCCTGCTGGCCGCGGACGCGTGGTTCGACGTGGCGACCGCCATGCCCGGCGCCGCGCGCGCGTCGGCGATCGCGCTCGCGGCGGGAGTGGAACTTCCCCTGGCGGCCCTGTGCGCCGCCCTCGCCGCGCGGTCGTACACGCAGCGTGGAGCCGTGATCGACGAATTGGTGAACAGTGATCGGCAAAGCCTCGACGGGAGTGCGCCAGACGGGTGAAACCAGACGAGCCGGACCTCTAGAGTGAGTGCCATGTCGGGGCCCTCTCGCGGGAGGGCCCCTCGCCCTGCCTGCACGATCAGAGGTCCCCGAACATGAACGACCACGAGGTGCACGAGGAGTGCATGCGGCTCCTCCGGGACGGCCTGCCCGTCCCCGCTCCCGCCGCCTTCGAGGAGGGACGGGACTTCCTGCCGCTCGGACTCGACATGGACGGCGACGTCGCCGTTGTCACGTTCCTCCACCAGTGGGGCGACACGTCGGCGTTCGTCGAGGGGTGGACGTTCCACAAGCGCGACGGCGAGTGGCGGGAACTGGGCGGCGCCGGCGGGTTCGCGCCCGCCGAGCCCCTGGCGCGCCGCTCGTCCGGCGAGATGATGGGCCGCCACCTGCTCAAGTACGGGTCGGGCCGGAGCGTCCGCAACTCCAACCGGCTGCTGCCGTGGGGCGCCAAGTGGGTGAACGAGGCGCGGCTGCGGGCGTCGGCGGAGGTCGCGCGGGTCCGGGTCGGCAACCGGATCCTGGACGTCCCCGAGCACGGGCACGTCGTCGTCGTGTGGGGCGCCCGCCGGGGCCCGGTCGTGGAGGCCCTCGCCGCGGACGGCTCGGTGCTGGACGCCATGGACCTCGACCGTCCGGCCGTCCCGTCCCGTCCGCAGGGCTGATATTTGACCGTTCGGTCTTGAACGGGTTACCGTCCTGCCATGGCACGGACGAAGGAGTTCGACCCGGACGCCGCCCTGCGGCGCGCCCTCGACCTGTTCTGGGAGCGCGGCTACGAGGCGACGTCCATGGCCGACCTCGTGGAGCACCTCGGCATCGCCCGGGCCAGCATCTACGGCACGTTCGGCGGTAAGCACGAGCTGTTCCTGAAGGCGCTGGAGCGCTACCTCCGGGAGACCGACCCCAAGATCGCCGAGGCGCTGGCCCAGCCGGGCCCCGTGCTGCCGGCGGTGCGCGCGCTGATCGAGCGCTACGCGGCGGAGGCGTCCCGCGACCGGCCGCGGCGCGGCTGCCTGGTGGTGAACACGGCGGTCGAGCTGGCCGCGCGGGACCCGGACGCGGCGCGGCTGGTGGAGGCGAGCTGGTCGTTCCTGGAGGCGTCGCTGACGTCGGCGCTCACCCGGGCGCGCGCCCAGGGCGAACTGCCGCCGGACAAGGACCCCCGCTCGCTGGCCCGGCTGCTGCTCGTCCTGTTCCAGGGCATGCGGGTCCTCGGCCGCGCGCCCGCCGACGACGGCCGCCTCCGGGACGCGACGCGCGAGGCGCTGTCCCTCTTCGACTGACCCTTGCCCCCCGACCTCAGTCGGGGGTTCTGCACGCCTTTATTCGAGACCGATCATTCTAGAAAAAGGAGTCGTCATGGCCTTCCACGGCAAGACCGTCCTCATCACCGGCGGCTCGCGCGGCATCGGCCGCGCCACCGCGCGCGCCTTCGCCGCCGAGGGCGCCACGGTCGTCCTCGCCGGACGCGACGTGACCGCGCTCGCCGACGCCGTCAAGGAGATCGGGTCCGGCACGGCCGACCACGTGGTCGCCGACGTGGCCGACCCCGCGTCCGCCGCCCGGATGGTCGAGACGGTGGTCGCCCGGCACGGCGGCCTGCACGTCGCGGTCAACAACGCCGGGATCCTCGGCGCGGCCGGGCCCGTCGCCGACATCGACGCCGCCGCCTGGAACGACGTCCTCGCGGTCAACCTCACCGGCGTCTTCCTGTCGATGAAGCACGAGATCGCCCACATGCGCGCCAACGGCGGCGGGACGATCGTGAACGTCGCGTCCAACATCGGGGCGCATCGCCGGCTCCCCGGCATGGCGGCGTACGCGGCGTCCAAGGCGGCGGTCAGCATCCTGACCCGCACCGCTGCGCTCGACCACATCGGCGATGGCGTCCGCATCAACGCCGTTAGCCCCGGGGCAAGCGACACCCCCATGTCGCTGCTGCCGGGCGAGAGCGAGACCGAGCGGGCGGCGCGGATGAGCGCGTCCGTCCCAGCGGGCCGTGTGGCGGCCACGTCCGAAGTGGCCTCGACCGTCCTCTGGCTGGCGTCGGACGCCTCCACCCACGTGGTCGGCCACGACCTCGTCATCGACGGGGGTGTCACCGCCTGACAAGGCTTTTCGGGACCGCTCACAGGGCAGACTCCATGCATGGCCCTCACACCCGACTATGACTCCGACCCGGAGCGCTTCCGTCTCGCCGGCAGGGTCACCGGGAAGTACCTGATCGGGGCGCGGAGCCTGCACGACCACATCGCCATGAAGCTGGTCAACGCCGGCGCGTCCCTCGTCCTGGACATCGGCTGCGGGGAGGGCGCCCTCAGCGCCGCCCTCCCCCGTCCGGCTCCGCTCCGGCTCGTGGGGCTGGACGCCTCCGCCGAACTGCTGCGCGCCCACCCCGGGCCGCGGGTGCGCGGCGACGCGCTGCGGCTGCCGTTCCGGGACGGGACGTTCGACGCCGCCGTGGCCGTGAACCTGCTCTACCACCTGGACGATCCAGGGCTCGCCCTGCGCGAGGCCCGCCGCGTCCTCGCCCCCGGCGGGATGCTGCTCGTCTCCGCGATCTGCCGGAACGACAGCCCCGAACTGTCGCCCGTCTGGCGTCCCGAACCCACCCCGTTCGACGCCGAGGACGCCCCGGACCGGGTCTGCGAGGTCTTCGGCGAGGTCGAGGTGGAGCGCTGGGACGCCCCGCTGATCACGCTCCCCGACCGCGCCGCGATCCGCGACTACCTGATCGCGCGCCGCGTGCCCCGCCCCCAGGCCGCCGAGGCCGCCACCCACCTGGACACGCCCCTGCCGGTGACGAAACGCGGCTCCCTAGTCGTCGCGCGCCGCTGAGGGCTACAGCCAGCCGCGGTCCTGTGCGGCGCGCGCGGCGGCGTGGCGGTTGCCGACGCCGAGTTTGGTGACGGCGGCGGACAGGTAGTTGCGGACCGTCCCCTCCGAAAGGCCGAGGTCGCGGGCGATGCGGGACACGGGGGCGCCGCCGGCGGCGGCGCGGAGGGCGTCCAGTTCGCGCGGGGTGAGCGGGCACTCCTCGGCGGCGAGGGCGTCGGCGGCGAGTTGCGGGTCGATGTAGCGGGCGCCCGCGGCGACCTGCCGGATGACCTCGGCGAGCCGCCGGCCGGGCGCGTCCTTGCCGAGGAAGCCGCGGACTCCGGCGGCCATGGCGCGGCGCAGGTTGCCGGGCCGGCCGTGCGCGGTCACGATCACCAGCCGGCAGGACGGCAGGTCGCGGGACAGCCGCTCGGCGGCGGCGAGCCCGTCCAGGCCGGGCATGTCGATGTCGAGGACGGCGACGTCGGGCTTCAGGGCGAGGGCCCGGTCGACGGCCTCGTCGCCGCGGCCGACGTCGGCGGCGACCTCGATGCCGTCCTCGGTCTCCAGCAGCAGGACGAGCGCCTCCCTGATCAGGAGGTGGTCGTCGGCGAGCAGCACGCGGATCATGCCTCTCCCTCCGGCGCGGCGGGGACGGCGGCCGCGACCCGGAACGTCCCGTCCCCGGCGGGGCCCGCGGCGAACTCGCCGCCGGCTGCGCTGATCCGCTCGGCGAGCCCCGCCAGGCCGCTGCCCGCGTCGCCGCTGCGGCGCCCGGCGCCGTCGTTGACGATCTCCACCTCGACGCGGTCGCGGCCCGCCCGGACACTGATCTCGCACCAGGTGGCGCTGGAATGCCGCAGGACGTTGGTGGTGGCCTCGCGGGCGACCCAGCCGAGCGGCTCGTGGACGTGCGGCGGCAGCGCCGGGGACACCTCGGGGCGTTCGCAGCGGATCCCGGCGGCGCGCAGCACGGCGGACATGCCGTCCAGTTCGGTGCGCAGGGACGTGGCCCGGTAGCCGCGGACGACCTCGCGGACATCGCGGACGGCGTCCCGCGCCATGGTCTGGATCTCGGTCAGCTCCTTGCGGACGCGCGCGTCGTCGCGCTCCACGAACCGCTCGGCGACCTCGGCGCGCAGCGCGACCGCCTGGAGGCTGTGCCCGAGGACGTCGTGCAGGTCGCGGGCGAAGCGGAGCCGCTCCTCCCCCACCGCGGACCGGGCCAGCTCGGCGCGCGCCTCCCGCAGTTCCTGGACGACGTGGAACAGCCAGACCGTGACGTATCCGGAGAAGGCGCCGAGCGGCACCGCGGCGACCTCGTACAGGACGGCCAGGGCGGGCAGCCCGAGCAGCACGCCGTAGACGGGGGTGAAGACGGTCGCCGCCGCGGCCGCGCCGACCGCCTCCCGGACGGGCAGGACGATCGCGATCAGCCCGGCCGGGACGAGCAGCGCGTTGCCCCAGCCCCGGTCGATGCCGAGCAGCAGCGGCATCGCCCAGCAGATCAGCGCGATCGCGGCCAGCCCGGCCCGGTGGGCGGGCGCGGTGCGGCGCATCAGGTTCTGCCACAGCAGCCGGGCGTACAGGACGAACGCGGCGCCGGTGCCGGTGAGGGCGAGCAGCAGGCGGCCCGCCTCCCGCCGCTCGGTGACCTCGTACCAGAGCGCGGGCGCCAGGAACCCGGCCAGCGTCATCACCGTCATCCCCACGA
>NZ_VCKZ01000081.1 GCF_005889745.1 Actinomadura geliboluensis | reverse complement strand
CCTCCGGTCGCTGCGTCTGAGCCATTCCCAGTCGTGTGGGGCGAATCTGTTCAACCGCCCGAGGTCGGCCCTGAACGCGCGTGACAGCAGGCCCAGCACGATCGGCACGGGCAGCGCGAACCCGCACCACACGTGGACGGTCTTGACCATCTCCCTGCGGCCCACCAGCGTCGACAGGACCGGCAGGTAGAGCAGTGCCGCGGTCAGCAGGCAGACGAGCATCAAGAGCGCGGTCGCATGGTGGATCGATCGCTCCGCCCGCGTGAACCGCAGCAGCCAACGCGACGCACCCGCCTCCGGGGCCTCCTCGTGCCCGCGCGTGTCATGTCGGTGCATCGTTACGCCCGTTCGACCGTCCGACCCAGGCGTCCACGTCGTAACCGAGGTTCTCCCAGTAGCCGGGCTCCACCTTGTTGGTCAGTTCGATGCCGCTGAGCCACTTCAGCGACTTGTAGCCGTACATGGGCGCCACGTAGAGGCGCGTCGGGCCGCCGTGATCGTGGGTCACCGGCTTGCCGTCCATCTGGGTCGCCACAAGGACGTCCCTACGGCGTGCCTGTTCCAGCGTGAGCGACTCGGTGTAGACGCCGTCGAACGACGTGAACCGCACCGCGCGGGCCTGCGGTGACACACCGACCGCGTCCAGCAGATCGGGCAGGGCGACTCCCACCCAGTGCACATCCGGCACCCGCCAGCCCGTCACGCATTGGAAATCGCGGTCGATGGTCGTCTGGGGAAGCCGCGCCAGATCAGCCAGCCGGAACGCCTGCGGCTTGTTGACGAGGCCACTAACGGTCACGCGGTGGGTCGCGGCGCTGTGCCGCTTCACACCGTCCGTGACGGAGTAGTAGCGAAAACCGCCCGCGGCCGGCAGGACGTCCCCGATCGGGCCGACCGGTGCCAGCGTCCGGCTCACCTTGTCCTGGACGGACGCTCCCACGGCGACCCCCGCGACGCCGAGACCGAGCATCCCCAGCACGACACGCCGCCCGACCGGGCTGCCCTGTGTCCGCTCCTCCTCGTTCACCACTTCATTCGAGCACCGTGCGGCCGCGCCTGCCAGGGCCGCGCCGCGCCCGTAAGACTTCTGACAGATCCGAGGGCCGCCCTAAGCTGATGCCATGGCCACGAAGGTTCAACTCGCACAGCGTCCGGAAGCCGACGAGCTGCTCGGACGCAGCCCGCTGGCGGCGCTGGTGGGCATGCTGCTCGACCAGCAGATCCCGATGGAGTGGGCTTTCTCCGGCCCGTACACCATCACGCAGCGGCTCGGCTCCGACGACCTGGACGCGCACGAGATCGCCGCCTACGACCCGGAGCGGTTCGCCGCGGTGCTGTCGGAGAAGCCCGCCGTCCACCGCTACCCCGGCTCCATGGCCAAGCGCGTCCAGCAGCTGTGCCAGTACCTCGTGGACAACTACGACGGCGACGCCGAGAAGGTGTGGAAGGGCGTCGACAGCGGCAAGGAGCTGTTCAAGCGCCTGAACGGCCTGCCCGGGTTCGGCAAGCAGAAGGCGCAGATCTTCCTGGCGCTGCTGGGCAAGCAGTACGGCGTCCGGCCCGAGGGCTGGCGCGAGGCCGCCGGCGCCTACGGCGAGGAGGGCTCGCACCGCTCCGTCGCCGACATCACGGGCCCGGAGTCCCTGGCGCAGGTGAGGGCCTTCAAGCAGGAGCAGAAGGCCGCCGCCAAAGCCGCCAAGTAGCCGCGCCGTGGGGGCGCCGAGCCGGAGACACACCCGGACTAGGGAAGTTGACGCGCGGTGACGCCGGAGGGTCGTAACATCTCCTACTCGCCGTCCGGACGGGCCGCCTCGCGCGTCCCGTGCGGCGGTGTCCGAATCCGGTGCGTTCGTCCGGGACCGAAGGGACAACGATGTTCAGCAGGGGTTCCGTACACGCCGAACCATCGGGATGATGAATACCTGACTCCGACCGGTGTTGTGATGGAGGCGGGAGCGCTAGCCTGCTCCCATTCACTCATAGTGATGAAAACTTGCCGCGCGGTACGGGACCCTCTGGGGCGGAGGTGTTGTCCATGAGCACCGAGACGTCCGTTCCGCATCCCCGCGTTTCAGGGGTGGAGGGCAGGCCCATGGATGCGTCCGACGCCGCGCTGTACGCGACCTTGCTGAAGGAAGGCCCCGGCGGGCTGGCGTTCTTCGACCCCGACCTGCGCTGCCGCAAGGCCAACGACGCCTTGGCCGCGCTCCTCGGCGTGCCGGCGCGCGAGCTCCTGCAGCACAGACCGTCCGAGGTGCTGCCCGAGGCGCTCGGCGCGGCCTTCGAGACGGCGCTGCGGAAGGTCATCGACGAGGACCGCTCCGTCAGCGATCTGGACCTCGTGGTCCCGGCCGGCGAGGCCCCCGGAGGCGCCGCCTCCGACCCGGCGCCCGGCGCCGCGCCGGGCGTCGCCACGGCCGTCGAGGAGCGCATCCTCGCCTGCACGTGGCTGCCCGCCAGGGACGCCGAGGGCGCCCAGACGGGCGTCGTCCTCACCGCCCTGGACGTGACCGAGCGTCGCCGGGCCGAAGAGGTCATCCGACGCAAGGAGCAGCGCTACCGCTCGCTCGTGGAGGCCAGCGCCCAGGTCGTGTGGGTCGCCGCACCGGCGGGCGGCGTGATCGACGACGCGCCCGAGTGGCGCGCGATCACCGGGCAGACGCCGGACGACTACGCCGTCGGCGGCTGGCTGTCGGTGGTGCACCCCGAGGACCGGCCCCGCATCGAGTCGGTCTGGCAGGAGTGCGTCGAGGAGAACCGGGTCTTCGAGACCAACTACCGCATCCGCACCAAGAGCGGCACCTACCGCCACTTCGACGTACGGGCCGTGCCCATCTGGCAGGGCGACACGGTCATCGAGTGGGTCGGCGCCAACACCGACGTGACCGGCCAGCGCGAGGCCGAGGAGATGCGCGGCAGGCTGACCGAGCAGCTGTCGGCGGCCGCGCTGCGCACCGCGCGCCTGCAGCAGGCCACCTCGATGCTGGCCGAGGCCCTGACGGTCTCCCAGGTCGTCCAGGTCATCACCGAGGTCGGACGGTCCGCCATCGGCGCCGACTACTCCGCCGTGGCGCTGCTGGACGACGACAAGCTGCGCCTCAGCATCGTGACGCCGTCCCAGCCGGGCTCGGAGAGCGAGACCAGCCCCGCCTCTCGCGACGACATCAAGGTCAGTGACCAGACCGTGATGTCGGTGGCGGTGCGGGAGAGCCGGCCGTTCCTGGCCGAGCATCCCGACAGCCTGCGCCTGCAGCTCGGCCACGGCGAGCGCGACCTGTTCGCCCAGCACACCGAGGAACGCGCCTGGGTGGGCCTGCCGCTGCTGGCCGCGGGCGCCCCGATCGGCGCGCTCCGCTTCTCCTTCACCCGGCCCAGGGAGATCACCGAGGAGGAGCGGGTCTTCCTGGAGGCGCTGGCCGGTCAGTGCGCCCTCGCCGTCGAGCGGGCCCTGCTGTTCGAGCGCGAGCACCGCACCGCCGAGGAGCTCCAGCGCAGCCTCCTGCCGAGCGACCTCCCGCAGCTGCCCAGCATGGTCCTGGCGGCCCGCTACAACCCGGCCACGCGCCACGTCCAGGTCGGCGGCGACTGGTACGACGTGTTCCGGCTCCCCGACCGCCGGCTCGCCGTCGCCGTCGGCGACGTCATGGGCAAGGGCGTGCTCGCCGCGGCCGGAATGGGACGCGTCCGCAACGCCCTGCGCGCGCTCGCGCTGAACGACCCGCGCCCCGCCGCCGTCCTGGCCGGCCTCGACCGGCTGTTCAGCGCCACCGAGGACGAGGAGCAGTTCACCACGGTCGCGTACGTCGTCATCGACCCCGAGACCGGGCAGGGCGAATTCAGCAACGCGGGCCACCCGCCGCCCCTGCTGATCTCCCAGGATTCGCCCGCGCGCGTCAGTTCGCTGGAGCCCGGCACGCCCCTCGGCTGGCCCAGCCAGCGGCAGCAGACAAGTTTTTCCATCGAGACCGGCAACACTGTGGTGTTCTATTCCGATGGACTTGTGGAGAACCGTAGGCGTGGGGTGGACGCCGGGCTGGACGAGCTTGTCGCCGTGGCCGCGGACGCCCCACCTGAAGTGGTAGGAGATCCCGAGAGACTCGTCGACTTCCTGGTCGATCGGATGCTTGCCGGATACGAGCAGGTGGACGATGTGACCGTGCTCGCCCTGCACGTCCCGCCCGAGCCCGCGTGAAAACCGCCTGAGACCGCGTCAAGACGGAGTAGCACGTTCGAAGGACCGTCCCGCGCCCTCTAAGGTGGAGTGTTACCGGGTAGGACTCCAGGGCGGAATGCGCAGCAGTGCCAGAATGCTTGACCCAGACAGAGCGGGTACGCTGCGGTCCCGCACCGGTGGTCCGCTCCGTGTGTGGTCCCACCCAGTGTGAGGCCGGGCCCGTCAGGGCACTTGGGTCAACCAAGCCACACGTTCGTTCGAGAGGTATTTGTGTCGCCTGCTAGCTCGACCTCGAAAGCGTCGGATCTGCACGATCACGTCATCGCGCAACTGATCGAGCGTGGACGGTCCCAGGGTTACCTCGAAGCCGACGACGTACGCCGTACGTTCGAGGAGGCCGACATCCCCGTGTCGAAGGCCTCCAGCATTTTGCGGAGCCTCAGCAAGGAGGGTGTGACCGTCATGGTGAGCGCTGCCGACTCAGCGGCGCCCAAGCGCCCGCGCAAGCGCGCGGCGCAGGCGGCGCGCAAGCCCAGGACCGCCGCCGCCGCGAAGGAGCAGCCCGACACGGTGACCGCCGTGGTCGGCGACGACGCGCCGGAGGAGGCCGCCGCCGAGCCGCGCCCGGCCGCCGCCAAGCCCGCGCCCAAGAAGCCCGCGCCCGCCAAGGGCGCCAAGACGAAGAAGGCCGCGCCCGCCAAGAAGGCCGCCGCCGCCGTCAAGAGCGCGCCCGCCAAGGCCGCGCCGGCCAAGAAGAGCGAGGGCCCCGAGGTCGACGACGAGGTCGAGGTCGACCTCGACGAGGACCTCGCCGACCTCGACGTCGAGCTGGAGGACGACACGGCCGCCGAGGTCGAGGAGCCCGAGGCCGACGAGGAGGAGGCCCCGGCGGCGCCCGCCGCCAAGGCCGCCCCCGCCGGGAAGGGCGCCGAGGGCGCCGCCCCGGCCGAGGAGGAGGGCTTCACCCTCGGCGACGACGACGAGGACGCGCCCGCCCAGCAGATCGCCGCCGCCGGCGCCACCGCCGACCCGGTGAAGGACTACCTCAAGCAGATCGGCAAGGTCCCGCTGCTCAACGCCGAGCAGGAGGTGGAGCTCGCCAAGCGCATCGAGGCCGGGCTCTTCGCCGAGGAGCGCCTCGCCGTGTCCGCCGCCGCGATGTCCGAGGAGGACCTCGAGGACTTCGAGTGGATCGCCGAGGACGGCCGCCGCGCCAAGAACCACCTCCTGGAGGCCAACCTCCGCCTGGTGGTGTCGCTGGCCAAGCGCTACACGGGGCGCGGCATGCTGTTCCTGGACCTCATCCAGGAGGGCAACCTCGGCCTGATCCGCGCCGTCGAGAAGTTCGACTACACCAAGGGCTACAAGTTCTCCACGTACGCCACCTGGTGGATCCGGCAGGCGATCACCCGCGCGATGGCCGACCAGGCCCGCACCATCCGCATCCCGGTGCACATGGTCGAGGTCATCAACAAGCTGGCCCGCGTGCAGCGCCAGATGCTCCAGGACCTGGGCCGCGAGCCCACCCCGGAGGAGCTGGCCAAGGAGCTCGACATGACCCCGGAGAAGGTCGTCGAGGTCCAGAAGTACGGGCGCGAGCCCATCTCGCTGCACACCCCGCTGGGCGAGGACGGCGACAGCGAGTTCGGCGACCTCATCGAGGACTCCGAGGCGATCGTCCCCGCCGACGCGGTCAGCTTCACGCTGCTGCAGGAGCAGCTCCACTCCGTCCTCGACACGCTCAGCGAGCGCGAGGCCGGCGTGGTGTCGATGCGGTTCGGCCTCACCGACGGCCAGCCGAAGACCCTGGACGAGATCGGCAAGGTGTACGGGGTGACCCGGGAGCGCATCCGGCAGATCGAGTCCAAGACCATGTCGAAGCTGCGTCACCCGTCCCGGTCGCAGGTCCTGCGCGACTACCTGGACTGATCGTTCGACCTGAGGGAGCAGGGCCCCGCGCGCACGCGCGAGGCCCTGTTCTCGTCATGCCGGTGGCGGCTCGCGTTCCGTGCTCGCCCGCCGGCCGGTGCCGGGACGTCAGTCGTGCAGGACGACGTCCAGGTCGGTGCCGTTCAGCTCGACCGTGTGGCCGAGGTCGGCGACGGCCTTGAGCAGCTCGTCGGGGGTGCGCGGCGCGGCGCCCGCCTTGAGGAGGTCGTGGGCGATCTTCCCGCGGGTCGCCTTGGCCATGTGGCTGACGACGGTCCGCTTGGGGACGCCGCCGGTGACGCGCTCCCGGAACACGCGGACGGCGACGGCCGGCTGCGGCGCCTTCCACACCGACGCGTACGGGCCGGAGCGCATGTCCACGACCAGGTCGTCCTCCAGCCGCAGCGCCTTGCTCATCGCCGGGCGCCACAGCGTCCCCAGGCGGCCCGTGGGCGGCAGCGACACGCCCATGGCCAGCCGGTAGGGCGGGACCCGGTCGGTGAGCCTCAGCGCACCCCACAGGCCCGAGAAGACGATGATCTGCGCGGCGGCCGCGTCCGGGTCCAGGTCGGGAAGGTCGAGGTTGTCGTAGAGGACGCCGGTGTAGAGCCGCGCGGCGGGGAGCGTGGGCGCCTCCCGCAGCGCCTTGTTCCGGGCCAGCGCCTCGTCCGCCTGGCCGGCCGGCAGCCCGAGCACGTCGGCGGCGTCGCGCCGCTTGCACGCCCTGGTGAGACCCGCGAGGACCCGCTTGCGCGTCGGGGTGAGCCCGGGGAAGCTCAGCGAGGCCAGGTCGAGGGGCGGGCCGTCCCCGTCGGTAGCCTTCTTCTCCGACGGCGGCAGCAGGATGTGCACGATCCCCCCGAAAGCGGTGACAGATGGCGGCGCGGTCTCTGGAGACACGGTTGGGCGAGCTCGTCGCTGAGGCGTGGCCCGCGCCGTCCACCCAGGATATTGGCGGCTGGGTGCTGCGCCATGCCGAAGGAGTGACCAAGCGGGCCAACTCCGTCCTGCCCCTGGCAGACCCGGGGGACGTGGGCCGGGCCGTGGACGAGGCTGAGCGCTTCTATGGCGCGCTGGGGCTGCCGACGGTGTTCTCTGTGGACGCCCAGGCGCGGCCTGAGGGGCTCGACGCGCTCCTGGAGGGGCGGGGCTACGAACTGGTCGATCCGACGATCGCGATGGTCGCCGACCTGGCCGCCCCCTACGAACGGGACGGGGCCGACATCACGGAGGCGCCGTCGCGGGAGTGGCTCGACCTGTGGTGGTCGGTGGACGGCCGGTACGACCATCAGCTGCCGATGGCGGAGAAGATCCTCACCGGTGTGGGCGCCGGATACGCGTCCCTGGACGGCCTCGCCGTCGGACGAGGCGTCCCGCAGGGGGAGTGGCTCGGCGTCTACGCCATGGCCGTCGCGCCTGAAGCGCGCAGGCAGGGGCTGGGGCGCCGCGCGCTGCGGGCCCTCCTCGGCTGGGGACGCGAGCAGGGGTGCGAACGGGCGTATCTGGTCGTCGTTGAGCGGAACGCGCCGGCGAGGGCGATGTACGCGGCGGAAGGGTTCGTTCCGGCGGGCGGCTATCACTATCGAGTGAAGAATGTCACTCCGGGGTGAGAACCATGTGGATGGAGTGATCCGGCCCATGGTCAGAGGCAATTTCACTACGCTGTGCGATTGTCTAATTACTCTCTGAAGTCATGCCCTCTTTGGGGACTCGGCGGAGCGCCGCGGGGTGAAATGCGAACGGCGGCCACCGTTGCCGGTGACCGCCGTTCCTGGGGTTTCTATGGGGAGATCTACCGCTCCTCGGGGGACGCGGTGGCCGGGGTTTCGGTAAGCCGGTCGGTCTCGTCCTGTATGTCGGCCCCGTTGGCTCGCAGCGCCTCTGAGTACTTGCGTCCGTGGTGGGCGCAGAACAGAAGGTCGCCGCCGCCTACAAGGACAGCACGGACGTAGGCCTGGGCGCCGCAGCGGTCGCATCGGTCGGCGACGGTCAGCGGCTTGGTTGGGGCAAGGGCTCCAGTCACGGCACCTTCCTCATGCTCGGGGTCGGTACTTAGGACAACATCTAACCCGACGCTGGCGTTCCCAACCTGGTTCTTCGTACGCCCACAGCAGAATGGCCCAATAAGTGACCGAGGTCACATTAGGCGTCGTCCCATCGGAACAGGCGCACGGCGATCAACGCGCCGACCACCGCAACCCCCAGCAGAACGGCGATTTGGGGCAGTGCAGAGGACGGACCGAGCCCGCGTCCCATCACGTTGAGCATCCCTTCGTTGAGATACCTCAGCGGGAAGATGTAGGACAGCGCCTTCATCCAGCCCGGTGACGCGTCCAGCGGGAAGAAGGACCCGCCCAGGAACGCCATGGGCAGGACGACCAGCTGTGTCACCGCCTGGGCCGTCTCCTGCGTCTTGGCCCACGCGCCGATCAGCATCCCGATCGACAGGAAGGCCAGCACGCCCGCTATCACCATCGGGATGGCCATCCACCAGGCGCCGCTGAGCTGCAGCCCGAACATCGGCAGTTGCGCCACCAGCACGAACAAGGCGAACTGTACGAGCGCGATGGCCAGGCTGACCGCGACACGTGCGGCGAACACGGTGGGTATCGGGGCAGGGGAGAGCTGGAGCCGGCGCAAGATGCCCTTGGTCCGCCACGTCACCAGCGTCTGGGAGGCCCCGAAGACGCCCGCCGAGGCCAGCGCCCAGCCGAGCAGGCTCGGCGTGAAGAACTGGATGGCCTTGAGCGAGTCGTCCTCCACCTGCTGCGTGGCCAGCGTGTAGGCGGGCGGCTTACCGGTCGCCGCCTGATTGGCCGACTGGACGATCGAGTCCATCAGCCCCCGCACCGTCCCCGACTTGACCTGGTCGGTGGCCGAGTAGTGCACGACCAGCTCGGTCCCGCGCTGCTCGACGACGGCGTCCGCGTCGCCCTTCTCCACCTTGCGCAGCGCGGCGGCGCGGTCGGACGTCCTGGTGACCTTCAGGACCTTGGCGAGCTGGTCGGCCCCCTGCGTGACGGCGCCGTCCAGGATCGGTGCCTTGCCGACCTCCAGAACGGTGACCTTCGACGTCGTCTGGTGACCGAAGATGCCACCGAAGATGACCAGGAACATCAGGGGGAACAGCACGGTGAAGAACAGCGCGGTCCGGTCCCGCCTGAAGCCGAGGAGCATCGCCCGGGACAGGCTCTTGAAGCTCTGGTAGGTGCTCACGCCCGGTACTCCCGTCCGGTGAGGTCCAGGAAGACGTCCTCAAGGGTGGCGCCGCGGATCTGGACGCCGTCCAGGGCGTTCTTGGCCGCCATGGCCGCGACCACGGCCGACGGGTCGCGCGTGGAGATGGTCAGCGAGACGCCGTCGTCGGCGGCCTCGTCCGCGCCCGGCAGGAGGCGGGCGTCGTCCACGCCGAGCATGCCGCTGGCCACGCTGATGCGCGCGGGGGCGTCCAGGCCGCGCACCAGCACCGCCGGCGGGCCGAGCCGCAGGATCCTGCCCGCGTCCATGATGGCGACGCGGTCGCAGAGGATCTCGGCCTCGTCCATGTAGTGCGTGGTCAGCACGACTGTGCGGCCCTCGGTGTTGATCTGGCGCAGCAGGTCCCAGAGGTTGCGGCGGGCCTGCGGGTCCAGGGCGGCGGTGGGCTCGTCCAGGAACACCAGTTCCGGATCGTGCACGAGCGCGCACGCGATGGACAGGCGCTGCGCCTGCCCGCCCGACAGCTTCTCCACCCGGACGTCGGCCTTGTCGGCCAGCCCCACCAGCTCCATCATCGCGTCGGCCTTCGCTGCCGGGACGCCGTAGAGGGAGCCGAACGTCTGCAACTGCTCGCGGGTGGTCAGCCGCTCGAAGAACGACGACGCCTGCAGTTGGACGCCGATCCTGGGCAGCAGCTTCGGGTTGCGCGGCCACGGGGAGAGGCCCAGCACCGAGACGTCCCCCTCGTCCGCCTCGCGCAGCCCCTCGATGATCTCCAGCGTCGTCGTCTTCCCCGCGCCGTTCGGGCCGAGGATGCCGAAGAACTCGCCCTCCTCGACCCCGAACGTCACCCCGTCCACGGCCCGGACGTCCCCGTAGCGTTTACGGAGGCCCGTGGCCTCGATCGTTTGCACCATGCAGAGGACAGTAAGGAGCGGAGTGTCTACCGCACACCCACCTAAAGGTGGACGTTAAGGTCTAGAAGTGGAGGGCGGGGCACGCCCGGCGGGCCGCGGCGCGGCCGCGCGGCGAGCCGCCCGGGGGACCGGCGCGCGACCGCGGCCGGGACGCACGGAACGCCCGCGGCGGCGAGCCTCCGGCCGCAATGTCGGCGCCCGGGGGTACCCTGCTGCCGACCGTCCTACCCCCGAGGAGCGCACGCACGTTGACCGCCGCGACCGCCGAAGCGACAACAGAAGACCCGCACGGCTACTCCGCACGGCACCTGTCGGTGCTGGAGGGGCTGGAGGCCGTCCGGAAACGGCCCGGCATGTACGTCGGGTCGACCGACAGCAGGGGCCTCGCCCACTGCCTGTGGGAGATCGTCGACAACTGCGTCGACGAGGCCCTCGCCGGCTACTGCACCCACATCAGCGTGACGCTCCACGCCGACGGATCCTTCGAGGTGGGCGACAACGGCCGCGGCATCCCGGTCGACCTGGAGCCCAAGACGGGGCTGCCGGGCGTCGAGCTGGTCATGACGCGGCTGCACGCGGGCGGCAAGTTCGGCGGCGTCTCCTACACCGCGTCCGGCGGGCTCCACGGCGTGGGGGCGTCCGTGGTCAACGCCCTCTCGGCGCGGCTGGACGTGGAGGTCGACCGCGACGGGTACACCCACGCGATCAGCTTCCGGCGCGGGCTTCCCGGCGAGTTCGCCGACGAGGGGCGGCCCAACGCCCGGTTCAAGAAGAAGTCGGGGCTGCGGCAGGTCCGCAAGGTCGCCAAGAAGACCACCGGCACCCGTGTCCGCTTCTGGCCCGACCTCCAGATCTTCCTGAAGGACGCCACGGTCGAGCAGGAGCTCGTCCTCGACCGGATGCGGCAGACCGCGTTCCTCATCCCCGGCCTCACCATCGACGTCCGCGACGAGCGCGGCGAGGAGGTCGTCGACGAGACGTTCCGGTTCGACGGCGGCATCAGCGAGTTCTGCACCTACCTGGCCAAGGACGCCCCGCTCGTCGACGTGCTGCGGCTGCGGGGCCGCGGCCACTTCACCGAGACCGTCCCCGTCCTGGACGACCAGGGCCACCTGACCCCCACCGACGTCGAGCGCGACCTCGAGGTCGACATCGCGCTGCGCTGGGGCACCGGCTACGACACGATCACCAAGTCGTTCGTCAACGTCATCGCCACCCCGAAGGGCGGCACCCACGTGCGGGGCTTCGACCGCGCCGTGCTGAAGGTGCTCAACGAGCAACTCCGCGCGACCAAGCTGCTGAAGAACGGCGACGAGGACGTCATCAAGGAGGACGTCCTGGAGGGCCTCACCGCGGTGGTGACCGTTCGGCTGCCGGAACCGCAGTTCGAGGGCCAGACCAAGGAGGTCCTCGGCACGTCCGCGGCGACCCGCATCGTGTCCCAGGTCGTCCTGCGCGAGCTGCGCGCCGTCTTCGAGAACCCGTCGCGCGGGCAGAAGCAGCCGCTCCGGGCCGTCCTGGAGAAGGTCGTCGGCGCGGCCAAGACCCGCATCGCCGCCCGCACGCAGCGCGACAACCAGCGGCGCAAGAACGCCCTGGAGAACTCGGCGCTGCCGGCCAAGCTCGTCGACTGCCGCACCACCGACGACCGCAGCGAGCTGTTCATCGTCGAGGGCGACTCGGCGCTCGGCACCGCCAAGCTCGCCCGCAACTCCGAGTTCCAGGCGCTGCTGCCGATCCGCGGCAAGATCCTCAACGTGCAGAAGGCGTCCGTCGCGGACGTGCTGAAGAACGCCGAGTGCGCCGCGATCATCCAAGTGCTCGGCGCCGGTTCGGGCCGCACCTTCGACGTGGAGGCGGCCCGCTACGGCCGCGTCGTGATCCTCGCCGACGCCGATGTCGACGGCGCGCACATCCGCACCCTGCTGCTCACGCTCTTCCACCGCTACATGCGGCCGATGCTGGAGGCCGGGCGGGTGTTCTCCGCCGTCCCGCCGCTGCACCGCATCGAGCTGATCAAGCCGAAGAAGGGCCAGGACAAGTACATCTACACCTACTCCGACGCCGAGCTGCGCAAGCGGCTCGTCGAGCTGGAGCGCAAGGGCCAGCGCTGGAAGGAGCCGATCCAGCGGTACAAGGGCCTCGGTGAGATGGACGCCGACCAGCTCGCGGAGACCACGCTCGACCCCCGGCACCGGGTGCTCCGGCGCGTCCGCATCGAGGACGCGGAGGAGGCGGCGAAGGTGTTCGAGCTGCTGATGGGCAGCGAGGTCGCGCCGCGCCGGGCGTTCATCACCGCCGGCGCCACCGAGCTCGACGTCGAGCGCATCGACGCCTGACCGGCGCGGTGGCGGGGGGCGGGGCCGTTCCCGTGGTGGACGGCCCCGTGACGACGTGGATCAGTCGCCGATCTTGAGGTTGCGGAACGTCTGGACGGGGTCCGGCGCGCTCCGGGCGGTCAGGGCGTTCGCCGACTGGTAGGGCGCGGTGGCCATGTAGAGCTGGAACGACGCCGCGTTGTTGCCCGACGCGGACGGCAGCCCGGCCTTCCAGTCGATCACCGGGCCGAAGATGCCGCAGCCGCTGGTCTTCGGCACCGCGAAGGTGGTGTCCTCGGTCGGCATCTGCAGGATGGGCGGGTTGTTGAACGGGTCGGTGTAGTCGCCCTCCGTCACGACCGTGATCTTGTTGAAGTCGATGCCGAGGTTGAGCTTCAGCGGGTCCTTGTTCGATCCGATGAAGCAGCCGTTGCCGATCGCGTCGTTGATCAGCTTGATCTTCAGGTTGATCCCGGTCGTCGGGAGGTTGAAGTCGAACCCGCCCGCGTACTTCGCCTGGACCTGCACCTTGTTGTAGGGCAGGCCGTCCCAGCCGGCGATCGGGAAGCCGAGCAGCCCGAGGACGCCGCCGGGGACCGTCATCGGCTTGCCGGTCATCTTCACGCTGGTGTACTCGGCCGGGTCGGACCACGACGACTGGACCGCCTGGATGACGGTCCGCATCGGCTGGGTGATCTCCTGGGTGAGACCGCCGAGTTTCATCGAGCCGCCGGTCACGACCAGCTGCAGGCAGGTCGCGAGGGCGGGGTCCTGCCCGGCGGGCAGCGGCGGGCACTGCTCGGCGAAGTCGAACTTCGGCACGTCCGGCGGCAGGTCCTGCGGGGCCGCGAGCGGGGCGGTGCCGGGGGCCTGCGGTGCGGCGGCCTGGGCGGGGGCCGCGGCCAGTCCGAGCGCGAGGCCGACGGGCGCCGCCGCGAGGGCGGCGCGGGAGAGGAGTTTCACAGGCATGGAGCCTTTCTCGGGGGATGCTGCGGGGACGGCTCGTTGGAGCGGTCCACGCAAGGAACCACGATTCAAAAACAAGATCGTGTCTAATAGCAAGACCGCTAACTCGGCCACATGCGGCCAGGTTCCGGCGCCTCCACCCGGGGGTGGAGAGCGGGTCTACAGCCGTGCGCCGATCCGCGCGGGAGCCGCGGGCACCTAGCGTCAGGGCATGCACACGCAGGACCGCGTTCCTCCAGCCCCCCTGCCGCCGGCGCTCCGCGCGGACCTGCCCGCCCGGCTCGCACGGGCTACCGTCGGACCGTGAACGGCAAGGTGGTGGCACCGGAGCGGCTCATCCGGCTGCTCATCGTCGGCATGCTCGCGATGTGGGGCCTGATCGCGTACGTCCGGGGGCTGCTGCACGGGGACCCCGCTCCGGCCCTGCACGGCGACGGCCTGGCCCTCGTCGTCCTCAACGCGGTGATGTTCGCCCTCCTCGGGGCCGGGCTCGTGCTGGACCGCTGGGACGGCTCGCGCCTGCGGAGGCCGGGGCTCGCCCTCCTGCTGCTGTCCGTGGCGGCGGCGATGGCGCTGTACGCGATCGCGCCGCACGCCGGCGGCGGGTTCTTCTTCTGCATGGCCGGCCTGTGGGTGCTGCTCCTGCGGCTGCCGCTGCCGGTGGGCATCGCGGTGAGCGCGCTGACGGTCGCCACGATCGCCGCGCTGGGGGAGGCGTTCCGGCCGGGCGGGGCCGACCTCGGCCTGATGTCGGCGTTCGCCGGCCTCACGCTGGGCGCCGTCGCCAGCCGCCAGGGCGCCGCCGCGCAGGAGGCCAGCCGGCGGGCCGAGGCGGCCAACGCCGTCCTCGCCGAACGGTCGCGCATCGCCCGCGAGATCCACGACATCCTCGCGCACTCGCTGTCGGCGCAGATCGTCCACCTGGAGGGAGCGAGGCTGCTCCTCTCGCGGGACGGTGACCGTGTCCAGGCCCTGGACCGCGTAGAGCGCGCGCGGAACCTCGCCCGCTCCGGCCTGGAGGAGACAAGGCGTGCCCTTGCCACCCTCCGCGGGGAGATACCGGAGCCCAAAGAGGTGCTGGCCGAACTCGCTGAGGAGTTCTACGCGAGCACGGGCCGTCCTTGCGACGTACAGGTGACCGGTGTGCCGCGCGAACTCTCGCCCCAAGCCGGCCTGGCGGTCGTCCGCACCGCGCAGGAGGCGCTTACTAACGTCCGCAAACACGCCCCCGGCGCGCGCGCACAGGTCACCCTGCGCTACCTGCCCGACAAGGTGGAACTCGAAGTGACCGACAGCGGCGGCACCGAATCGGTCATCGAGCTGGGCGGCGGCGGATACGGCCTCGTCGGCATGCGGGAGCGCGCCGAACTGATCGATGGGACCCTGGACACCGGTCCGGACGGCACGGGGTTCCGTGTGTCCCTCCAGGTTCCGGCGTGACGGGAGACGCGGTGAGCACGAGAATCCTGATCGTCGACGACCAGACCGTGGTGCGCGAGGGCCTCGTCCTGCTCCTCGAACTGCTCCCGGGCATCACCGTCGCCGGCGCCTGCGGCGACGGCGAGCAGGCGGTCGCGCTGGTCGACGAGCTGCGGCCCGACGTCGTCCTGATGGACCTGCGGATGCCGCGCATGGACGGCGTCGAGGCGACCCGCCGCATCAAGCAGGCCCATCCCGAGGTCGGGATCGTCGTCCTCACCACCTACGCCGACGACGACTCGATCTTCGCCGCGCTGCGCGCCGGGGCCCGCGGCTACCTCACCAAGGACGCCGGCGCCGACGAGATCGCCCGCGCCGTCGACGCCGTCCGCGACGGCGCGTCCCAGCTCGATCCGGCCGTCCAGCGCCGCCTGGTCGAGGCCGTCGCCGCGGGCGAGCGCCCCCGCCGCGCCGGGCTGCCCGACGGCCTGACCCGCCGCGAGGCCGAGGTCCTGACCCTGATCGCCCAGGGCCGCTCCAACGCCGAGATCGCGGGCGACCTGTTCATCTCCGAGGCCACCGTGAAGACCCACATCAACAACCTGTTCGCCAAGGCGAACCTCCGCGACCGCGCCCAGGCCGTCACCTACGCCTACCGCAACGGCCTGACCGGCTGATCCTCGGTCATCGTCCGGCAAGGCATCGGTCAAACCCGGCACCGGCGCGTCGCCGCGGCCCCACGATGAGGACCGTGCTGAGAACCTGCATGATCGCGGACTACCTGCGCCCTTACGCGCAATGGCGTATCGACCGGCCCGGCCCTCGCAACGCCCGCGCCGCGATCGGCCTCATCGACGCGGCCGCCTATGTGGCGCACCTGGACGAGAGCTCCCGCGTCATCGTCCGGATGGCAATCGCCGGCTGCTTCGCCCTGGGCCGCTTCAACCCGGGCGTCGAGGGCGAGGAGATCATCCGCGGCTGGCACTACGACGACGACACCGGCGGCCCGGCCGACCTGCTGGAGGCCCTCGCCGCCTCCGCCGAACGCGGCCTGCACCCCCGGCCCACCGAGGCGGAAAGCACCCCGGCGTAACTCGATCAGATGTGATTCCGCCGCTGTCATTCGCCGGTGTAATTACATCGGCGCCCCGGGGAGACCAAGCGAACGCTTGGTAAACTCCGCCCATGCCGTCCCAGGAACACATGAAGCAGGCGCTCCAGACCTACGTGGACGCCTTCAACGCCGCCGACGTCGCGACCGTGACCGGCCTCTACGCCGACGACGCCGTCATCGAGGACCCGGTCGGCCACCCCGAGATCACCGGCCGCGCCGCCATCGAGGAGTTCTACACGAACGCCGTCGCCAGCGGCGCCAAGCTGACGCTGGACGCCCCCATCCGCGGCTCCCACGGCGACCGCGCCGCGATGGCCTTCACCATCGACGTCCCCGGCATGCGCGTGCGCGCCATCGACGTCATGACCTTCAACGCGGACGGCAAGATCGCCCGCATGGACGCCCACTGGGGCCCCGACGACATCGAGACCTGACCTCGCCCGCGCCCGCACGGCGCCCGTGATCTGACCGACCCGGTCCCCGGACCGGTGATCACGGGTGTTACCCTCCATACCAAACCTTTTGGTATGGAGGTGGGGCATGGTGGACTCCGGAGCCTGGCTGGACGAGGGGCTCGTCCTGCTCGCCGAGCAGGGCGCCCCGGCGGTGACCCTCCAGCAGATGTGCGAGCGCATGAACCTGTCGAAGGGCGCCTTCTACCACCACTTCGGCTCGATGCCGAAGTTCCGGGCGCGGCTCCTCGCCCACTACGAGGAGCGCTACACCACCGCGCTCATCGATGTGGTGGAGGAGACCGCCGGTCCGTCCGCGCGGGAGAAACTGGAGCGCCTCGCGCGGGAGGCGATCAGCGACGCCGGCCCGGACCTGGAGATCGCCGTGCGGGCCTGGGCGAAGCAGGACCCGCAGGCGGCGGCGACGCAGCGGCGCGTGGACGCGACCCGCCTCGCGTACCTGCGCGGCCTCTGCCGCGATGCCGGCCACGCCTCTCCCGACCGGATGGCCGAACTGCTCTACGTGGTCCTGATCGGCGGCGCGCATCTGATGCCGCCCCTTCCCGCCGCCGAGAAGCACGCCATCTACGACCTGCTGTTCCCGCTCCTGGACGCCGCGAAGTGAACCGGACGAGAGAAGAGGCCGTCATGACGCGAGAGCCGCGCCCTGCCGCCCTCAGCCGCTGGACACCGCGGCTGATCCTCGCGATCGCCGTCCTCCACGTGCTGGTGGGGCTCGGCTCCGACCGCTCCCACTGGCGCGGCATCGTCTCGGAGGGCCTGTGGAACACCGTCGCCGGCGACGACGCCCGGTTGACGGCCTCCTGGTTCCTGCTCTGCGGCGTGGCGCTCTTCGGCCTGGGGCTGCTCGTCAGGCGATCCGTGATCGCCACGGGCACGGTGCCCGCCGAGGCCGGATGGCTCCTGCTCGTCCTCGGCACGCTGGTCTCGGTGCTGGAACCCGCCTCAGGCGGCTGGGCCCTGCTGGTCATCGGCGCCCTCTCCCTGACCGCCACCCGTCGGACCGCGTCACGGGCGGGCTCAGCGGGACCGGCCCCGGAAACGGAGACCACCACCCCGCTCGGCCGCTCGTAAGGTTTCGCTGGTGCCGACGCACCGCGTTCCAGAGCGGCGGACGTCCTCACAAGGCGCGCAGGCCCCGGTCGGCGAAGGCGATCAGCCATGCGAAGCTCTCGTCGATGTCGGTGCTCCATTGGAAACCGTTGGCCGCTTCCAAGGTGGCGAAACCGTGGCAGAGGCTGCGGAGCATGCGCAGGGCGTGGTTCGTGTCCGCCTCCTTGATCTCGTAGCCGCGCAGGACCGCCGAGAACGCGCTGAGCAGCCGCTGCCCCGCGGCGGCCAGCGGATCGTCCGATCCGAACGGTTCGACGCCTATCGTCGCGGCGTACCGGCCGGGGTGCGCCACGACGAAGCCGCGGAAGGCGCGCGCCGCGGCCTCCAGGGCGTCGCGGCCCGCGTACCCCTGGACCGCGCCGCCGACGGCCTCGGCCGCCTCGCCCAGCGCCAGGGCCGCGATGCGGCGGTTGAGGTCTTCCTGGCCCTTCACGTGCTTGTACAGGGACGGGGTGCGCACGCCCAGCCGCTCGGCCAGCATGCCCATCGTCACGTTGGCGAGGCCGACCTCGTCGGCGAGGGCGGCGCCGGCCGCGACGACGGCCGCCGGGTCCAGACCGGCCCTAGGCACGGGCGGCGTCCGAGCGGAGGAAGTCGAGCACGAGCGAGACGACCTGCTCGGGGAACTGGTCGTGCGGGTAGTGCCCGGCGCCGTCGATCATCTCCAGGCGGCCGAGGCCGGACGGCAGGTCCGCGACGACGGCGGTGCCCTCGGCGCGCGGGTCGGCCCAGTCGGGGTCGAGCGTGCCCATCACGACCAGGACCGGGCAGCGGACGTTGCCGAGCTGCGCGCCGGCGTCGGTCGGGGCGCTGCGGCCCATGGCCTGCATGGCCTTCATCCGGCCCGGCTCGCGCAGCAGGGACTCGATCCGGCCGAGCCGCTCGGCCCAGTCGGCCGGCCGCTGGCCGGGGTAGGCCACGTCGAGGTAGGAGCGCCACATGGGCAGGCTGCCGAACATGGCCGTGCCGAGCAGCCGCATCATGCCGCGCCGGTAGCGCTTCACCTTCAGCATGCCGCCGAGGCTGGGCGACTGCTTGCGGGTGAACGGCGCCAGCTCGACGACGGCGGTGACCAGCGAGGGCTCCAGGGCCGCGGCGATGGTGGCGGCGCCGCCGGAGGCCGAGTGTCCGACGATGACGGCGGGGCCGCCCAGGTGGCGGATCAGCGCGAGCAGGTCGCCGGCGATGGCGGTGCGGCTCCACTCCGGCCAGTCGACGCTGGACTCGCCGCAGCCGCGCAGGTCGACCGCGGCGACCCGGTGGCCGGCCTCGACCAGCGACGGGACCACGGCGCGGAAGGCGTCGCGGCTGTCGCCCATCCCGTGCGCGAGGACGATCAGCGGACCGTCCCCTGTCACCTCGTAAGCGATCGTCCCGCCGTCGATGGTCAGGTACTCGGTCATGGCGTCCTCCGTTGGCTAACTGCGTTAGCTAAAAGCTAATACTGTTAGCTAACGTTGTCAAGCACGAGACCAACGGCAGTCGGTTGTCGCCATGGCAGGGTGGGGGAGTGGCCAAGGACCCGGTGCTCTACCTGATCGCCTGCGGCGGGCGCCCCGCCGCGGAACTCCCGCCCTTCGTCGAGGAACTCCAAGGAGACGGGTGGACGGTCTGCGTGGTCTCCACACCGTCCGGCATGAAGTTCGTGGACGCCGACCGGCTGGCGGAGCTGACGGGCTTTCCCGTCCGCTCGCAGTACAAGCAGCCCGACGAGCCCGACGTCCTGCCGCCCGCCGACGCGTTCGCCGTGGTGCCGGCGACGTTCAACACCGTCAACAAGTGGGCGCACGGGATCAGCGACACGCTGGCGCTCGGCCTGCTCAATGAGGGTGTCGGCTCGGGGCGTCCCATCGTCGCGGCGCCGTGGCCCAACGAGGCGCTCGCCCGCCATCCCGTCTTCGTCCGCAGCGTCGCCGAACTGCGCGACTGGGGCGTCACCGTCCTGCTGGACGCGGCCCGCCTGCCGACCCCCGATTCAGGCGACGACCTCAGGGGCGTCTTCCCGTGGTCCGAGATCCGGCGGAGCCTCGCCGAGCTTCACTCCCGCCTGGGCTGAGGGCTCCGGGTTGGTCAGAACGGCTTCGGGGTGACCTCGGCGTCTGCTGCGTAGGCCGCGTCGCGGCGGGCCTCGAACGCGGCGAGCCGCTCACGGAGCGCGGACGTCACGGTCTCGTAGGCGTCGGAGTTGAGCAGCAGCCGCAGCGGCGTGTCGTCGGAGAGCACGGCCTCGATCGTCGCGTGCGCGACGCCGGACTGGCTGGCGGGCATGTCCTCCACCGGCGGCGGCGGGGTGTCCGCCGGGCCGCCCTGGTACGGGCCGCTGAGGGGGACGCGCTCGGCGGCGTCGTAGAAACTCGTCCGGACCATGCCGGGCTCGACCAGGATCGTCTTGATGCCGAAGGGCTCGACTTCCCGCGCCAGGGATTCGAAGTAGCCTTCGATGCCCCATTTCGTCGCGTGGTAGATGCCGAACTTCGGAAACGCGATGTGCCCGCCCATGCTGGACATCTGCACGAGCACCCCGCCGCCCTGCTCGCGCAGGTGCGGGACGACGCGCCGCGCGAGGTGGATGGACGCCGTCAGGTTCGTGGCGATCGACCGCTCCACCTGGTCGTCGCTCAGGTCCTCGGCGACCCCGAGGACGCCGAAGCCGGCGTTCGAGACGACCACGTCGATGCGTCCGAGATCGGCGAACGCCTTGCCGACCACGGTGTCGAGCTGCGCGGTGTCGGTGACGTCGAGGCGGTGCCGCCACAGCCGGTCGCCGTACCGGGAGGCCAGGTCGTCCAGCTGCTCGGGGCGGCGCAGCGTCGCGGCGACGCGGTCCCCGCGGGCGAGTATCCGCTCCGCGAGTTCGCGGCCGATGCCGCGCGAAGCGCCGGTGATGAACCAGGTCTTCGAAGCCTGTGAGGTCATTTCGCCAGCTTCCAACCTGGAGCGTGCTCCAGGTCAAGCCATCGGGCCGACGGCAGAACGGTGCCGTCCGAAAAGGTGATGAACGCCGAAAACGCCCGGCCGTAGGGTTGCCACGGTCTGACCGCTGACGGAGGGACTGTCGTGGCGATGGCGAAGAAGGGGGCCCGGCGGATCACGGTCGACGGGACCGAATACCGCTGGAAGGTACGCGGGCGTCCGACGTACTGCCAGGGGTCGGCGTGGTCGCCCCTGGTTTTCGCGGTCGAGCATGGCGAGCGGCCGGGAGCCCGGCTGGTGGTGTCGCTGCCGTGCGCGCACCCGAGCAACTGGATGCTGGCCCCGGCGGGCGTCGTGCTTCCGCGGACGGTGGCATCGGCCATCAGATCGGCAGTACAGGCCGGGTGGACCCCAGCCCTCCCGGGACCCGTCCGGCATATGGAGCTGGACGACTCAGAGATCGTCCCCTGCGCTAACTGAGGATTCCCCGCCCTGACCGCCCCTCGTGCGATCGAGGATCAACCCCGCGACCGTCTCCCAATCGGCGCGGTCGAGCCCGTGGCCGGCGCCCTTGAGCGGCACGAAGTCGGCGCCTGGAATCTCCTCGGCCAGGGCCACGCCGTGCTCCAGCGGGAACAACGGATCCGCTGTGCCGTGAATGACGAGAGTGGGCGCCGTTATCGATGACAGCGGTCCCCAGTGGCGATCGTCCTCGGGGATCGCGTTGTGGTTCTGGACCGCCCTGATGTCGAGGGCCCGCTCCACGTCACGGCGGACCAGATCCCGCACAGCGGCCTCGTCCGGCGGACGCTCGGTGCCCGCGAGCATGACCTGGTAGCCGACGAGGTAGTCGATCACCGAGCCGGTGTCGGACCAGTCGACCTGCGCGGTCGAGACGAAGCGTCCGAACTCCTCGGTCGGGGGCGGCAGCTCGCGGCCCCCTGGCACCGCGCGGGTGGTGCTGATGAGCACCAGTGAGAGGACGCGCTGTGGATGGTCGAGCGCGAGCAACTGCCCGAACGCGCCACCCGCAGACACCCCCACGACGTGCGCGGCGGGGATGCCGTAGGCGTCGAGCACACGGGCGGCATCATCGACGAGATCGGAGCCCGTATACCCGGGGCGGCCCACGTCGTAGGTGGTGGAACGCCCGGTGTCCCGGTGGTCGTAGCGGATGACGAAGCGTCCGCCGTCCGCGAGCCGCCGACAGAAACCCTCGTCCCACCAGAGCATCGACGCGCCGATCCCCATGATGAGCAGGATGGGCGCATCTCCAGGATCGCCAAAGGACTCCGTGCAGATATCGACACCGTCCACCGCGACCATCTGCTCCGCCATCTGCAACGACTCCTGAACTAGGGAGAGGACGTACCCGGCACGCTAACGGCACCCACTGACACTCTCAGAGACCCACGGCCCACCCGAGGGCTCGGTCGACCGACCGGCGAGTGAGGCCCGTCGAGGGATCGATGGTGACGAGCAAGGTGGGCTCACCACGCCCGGAGGCCCACGCGCGGGCCTCCGGAGTGTGGAGATCATCGATCCAGGCAGCGGGCCGGTGCCGGGCCAGCCGGTCAACGAGCGGAACCTTCTCGCCGGGGTGAAACGGGATGGACGGCATGGCGAGAACGGGAAGCGGCGTGATGCCGAGCAAGGGCGCCAAGAGCCGGTTGGCGTCGTGGTTCCAGGCCGTCGCCCACGTGACGTCGTAAACGCGAACGAGTTCGCTGATCCAGATGCCGTGCTCCGGGTTCACCAGGACGGGTTCGTCGTCCTCGGCGAACAGATCGTGTTCGGTGTAACCGGCCGGGCGACGGCTGTAGCCGTAGGGGTTGAGAACCCCGTCGACGTCGAGGAGGAGCAGTGGACGCGTCACGCTGAAAATGATGCCCGCGGTCCGGATAAGGTGCTCTTCTCGCTGACCTGGAGGCTGACATGGGAACCTGGGATGCCAGCCCGTTCGGCAATGACACTGCCGCCGATTTCGCAGGGGACCTGGACGAGTTGGCCTTGGAAGAGCGCCCGTCAGCGATCCGAGAAGCCCTGGAAGCCGTGACCGGCGAGGCCGCCTGTGTGGACAGTTCTGAAGGCGTGCTGGCGGTCGCCGCTGCCGCGCTGGTCGCGGCGCAGTGCCCCGGTGGCCAGCCAGTTGATGCGATCTACGGTCCGGAGGAGCGGATTCCGGAACTGCCCGCCAACCTGCGCGCTCTGGCGCTGAAGGCTCTAGATCGGGTGATCGGCCCCCACTCGGAGCTGGAACGACTCTGGGATGAGAGCGGCGGCGCGGAGGAATGGCGAGCGGAGATCGCCCGACTCCGCCTAGCGCTTTCCAGCCACCCGAACTGATCCCACAGCCACCACAGACCGCCCACCTACCCCTCCACGTCAGGGAAGGTCGTGGGCGCCCGCCTTAGCGGCTTGAAGGAAGGCAGCCCACTCGCCGGACGAGTAGGCAAGAACGGGGCCGGTCGGGTTCTTGGAGTCGCGTACCGCGCGGCTATCGCCGACCTGCGCGATCTCTACGCATTCGGTACCACCACCTTGCGAGTGGCTGCTCTTGCGCCAGGCTGCGTCTTGCCACATCGAGCTGCTCATCCAGCTTCTCCGGGGTAACGTCACGGTTCCGCCGCTGGCGACCTGTCAAGGGAGGTCATGGGCGCCTGCCTTGATGGCTTGGAGGAAGGACCCCCAAGCCGCAGGAGCGAAGGTGAGGACGGTGCCGACCGGATTCTTGGAGTCGCGTACCGCGCACGCATCCCTGACCTGAGCGACTTCGACGCAATCGGTGCCGGCAGGCAGGGAGTGGCTACTTGTGCGCCATGACGCGTCCTGCCACTTCGCGCTGCTCATCCGGAGCTCCTCCAGAAGAAGGCCGCGGCCCCGCCGCTGGCGATACTGGTCAGGGGAGGTCGTGGGTTCCTGTCTTGACGGCTTGGAGCAAGGCCGTCCAAGCACCGGGAGTGAAAGTGAGGACGGTGCCGGTCGGGTTCTTGGAGTCGCGTACCGCGCACGTCCTCGCGTTTGTCGAGACCTCGACGCAGTTTGCCCCTTGCGCCGAGTACGAACTTCTAACCCATGAGGTCGGATCACTTTTTGTGCTCATTTGTACCAATATGCCCTACTTGAAGCTCGCTGGCGAGCCGGGAGATCAGCTCCAGTGACTCGTCGGCCCCGAGTGCAGCCATGGCGAGTTGGTTGAAAGCCAGAGAGTAGGTGTGGACCTGACTGTCGTCCTCGATGTAGAGGGCGCTTGTCAGTCCGTCGAGGTAGATCACCTCTGGCATGTGCCGTTCGGGGAAGGCCATGTGGGCGAACGTGCCAGTGGGGGCGGGATGGGCCCCTGCGGCGAACGGCAGTACTTGGAGCATGACGTTCGGCTGCTCGGCAAGTTCGATCAGATGGAGGCACTGGCGAGCCATGACCTCTGGGCCGCCGATGGTGCGCCGGAGCGCTGCTTCGTCGATGATCGACCAGATGCGGAGCGGCTCGGGTTCGCGCGCGTGCAGTAGGTTCTGGCGAGTCGTTCGCACCTCGAGGCGTCGGTCGACCTCCGTGGCTGGAGCGAATTGCATGAGGCCCACTCGAATGACTTCACGTGCGTACTCGGTGGTCTGCAGAAGACCGTTGAGGATGAGGGCGTCGTAGCAGCGAAGGGATTTGGCCTCGAACTCCAGCTCGATGTAGGACGCGTAGTCGGTGTGGATCGTGTCGGCGTAGGCGTCCCACCAGCCGCGCTGCCGTGCCGTCCGGGTCAGGGCAAGTAGCGTTTCGCGCTTCTCGGGTGTCACGCCGTAGAGGTCGCACAGCTGGTTCACGTCCGACGTCTTGATTCCCTGGGCCGCCGTCTCGATGCGGGACAGCTTGGGGGTGGACCAACGTCCTTCACCTGCTGCTTGGAGTTCCGCGACGACCTGGTCCAGTCGCATGGTCGATCGTTCGCGGAGGCGGCGCAGCTCGGCGGCGAGCTTGCGCTCGCGGATCGTGGGACGGCGTTCAGGCATGTACTGAGTGTGCCGTGTCGGCTACGCACGTGGTGGGGATTCTTCAAGATCGGCCGGACAATGAAATGGAATTTTTCGCTTTAGCTTGCGATCACGCCGTGCCTGGGAGCACGATGCGTCGCAGTGATGGCCACGGAACGTGGCCTCTTGGTCGCAGAGCGCGGAGGGGTGAGGTGTCGGATACGTCTAGCGCCGCCGGGGTGGTTCGGGCGGGTGGGTGTGCGGTTTGGGCGTTGCCGCCGGAGGCTCGGTGCGCCGGGGTGGCGCGGGAGGCCG
>NZ_VCKZ01000556.1 GCF_005889745.1 Actinomadura geliboluensis | reverse complement strand
CTTCACGGGGGTGGGGATGCCTTTCTCGCAAACGCCCCGAGCGGGCGCATGAGAACGTTCCAAGCGCCTGCAGCGTAAAGATCCACTTGTCTCCGCTTCAAGATCCTTTTCCTCGACGCGAAGCTACTGGCCAGTATCGGCCGCCCGGCGCGGCGCCCTCACGCCATGGCCTGCGCGGGCATCGGCAGCGGCAGGGTGAAGTGGGCGGCACCGCCGTCCAGGGTGGAGCGGGCGGCCGGCCACCCCCGGTGGACGAACTGGAGCCCCTGCCGGTTCGTCAGGATCACGTCCGCGTCGAACTCGGTGATGCCGCGCCGCGCGGCGAGCTGGGCGAGGTAGCCGACCAGCGCGCTGCCGAGCCCGCGGTGCTGCCAGGGGTCGGTGACGAGGACGGCGACGTCCGCCCGCCAGGGCCGCGCGGAGTCGCGGACGTACTCGGCGATGCCCGCGATGTCCTCGCCGTCCAGGCCGACCATGGCCTCGCGGTCCCAGTGGTCGAGCCGGTCGAGCATGCCCACGTAGTAGTCGGGGATGTGCGGCGTGCCGGAGAAGAAGCGCGTGTAGAGGCTGGCGGCCGAGAGCCGGTCCGACATCCGCCGCACGCGCGGCCCGTCGGTGATCCCGTACGGCCGGATCCGCACGTCGGCGATGCCGCGCACATCGAGTTTCTTCATGCAACTCATTGCAGCGCAGAAAGTTGCGTGAAGCAACCCAAATCTCGGTCAGGCGGCGGGGCCGGGCCGCGGATCCACATCGGACGGCCCGAGGCGCGCGCCGCAGGAATCGCATGTGAAGTCCGGCGCCAGCGCGCCGTCGCAGCCGCGGTGGCCGATGATCAGCGGCGGGCCGTCCGGCGCGTAGTGGCGGTCGCCCCACATCAGCAGGGTCATGACCGCCGGCCACAGCTCCACGCCCTTGCGGGTGAGCCGGTACTCGAACCGCTCCGGCCGCTGCTGGTACGGGACGCGGCGCATGATGCCCTCGTCGCACAGCCGGTTCAGCCGGTCGGTCAGCACGTTGCGCGCCACGCCGAGCACGTCCTGGAAGTCGTCGAACCGCCGGACGCCCTGGAAGGCGCTGCGGATCACCAGCATCGTCCACCGGTCGCCGACGACCTCGAGCGACCGCGCGACGGAACAGTTCTGCGACTCGTACGTACGCGGTAGTGCCACACCGTCGACCCTACCCGAGTTGCATGAAGAAACGGGCCCCGGGGGACGCGTCCCCCGGGGCCCGGTGCCGCGAATCCCCTACTTGAGCTTCTTGCCGGCGGACTGGAGGTTCTCGGCGGCCTCGACGATGCGGGCGGCCATGGCGGTCTCCGCGGCCTTGCCCCACGAGCGCGGGTCGTACTGCTTCTTGTTGCCGACCTCGCCGTCGACCTTCAGCACGCCGTCGTAGTTGCGGAACATGTGCTCCGCGACCGGACGGGTGAACGCGTACTGGGTGTCGGTGTCGATGTTCATCTTGACGACGCCGTAGGACACGGCCTCGCGGATCTCCTCCAGCGACGAGCCGGAGCCGCCGTGGAAGACCAGGTCGAACGGCTTGTCCTTGCCGTACTTGGCGCCGACCGCGTCCTGGATCTCCTTGAGCACCTCGGGACGCAGCTTGACCGAGCCCGGCTTGTAGACGCCGTGCACGTTGCCGAACGTCGCCGCGAGGATGTAGCGGCCCTTGTCGCCCACGCCGACGGCCTCGGCGGTCGCGAGCGCGTCGCCCGGCGTCGTGTACAGCTTCTCGTTGATCTCGTTGGCGACGCCGTCCTCCTCGCCGCCGACGACGCCGATCTCCATCTCCATGATGATCCGGGCCTTGGCGCACTCCTCCAGCAGCTCGGCGGCGATCTGCAGGTTCTCGTGCAGCTCGACGGCGGACCCGTCCCACATGTGCGACTGGAACAGCGGCTCCTCGCCGCGCGCCACCCGCTCCTGGGAGATCTTGATCAGCGGACGCATGAAGCCGTCCAGCTTGTCCTTCGGGCAGTGGTCGGTGTGCAGGGCGATGTTCACCGGGTACTTGGCGGCCACGACCCGGGCGTACTCGGCCAGCGCGGTCGCGCCGGTGACCATGTCCTTCACCGTGGAGCCGGACAGGTACTCGGCTCCGCCGGTGGACACCTGCACGATCCCGTCGCTCTCGGCCTCGGCGAAGCCGCGCAGCGCGGCGTTCAGCGTCTGGCTGGACGTCACGTTGATCGCGGGGAAGGCGAAGCCGTCCTGCTTCGCACGGTCGAGCATCTCCGCGTAGACCTCGGGCGTTGCGATGGGCATTGTCAGCGTCCTTTCATACGCAGCGGTGCCGCCGGGCGTCCCGCCGGGCGGTAGCACCCGGTGGTCCGCGTACCCAGGCGAGCGCCCAGGTCACGCGGTTTCCGGGTCGGGCATGCCGTCCACCCCCAGTATCCCGCCTCTACGGAGCGGGTTGAAAGGTACGCTCGCCGTGTGGATCTCACGACCCTTCCCCTGAACATCACAGAGTGGCTGCACCCCACCGCATGGTTGCAGCTCTTCGGCACCTTCGCGACGATCGGCGTGCTCGCCATCATCTTCGCGGAGACCGGACTGCTCTTCGGCTGCATCCTTCCGGGCGACTCGCTGCTCTTCACGGCGGGGATCCTCACGGCGGTCTCCACCGTCAACGGGCAGGAGTTCCAGCCGCTGTCGCTGCCCTGGCTGCTCATCGGCGGCCCGATCGCGGCGATCTCCGGCGCGCAACTCGGGCACTGGCTCGGCGCCAGATACGGCCGACGGCTGTTCGACCGTCCCGACTCCCGCATCTTCAAGCAGGAGTGGGTCGAGAAGGCCGAGCACTACTTCAACCGGTTCGGTCCGGCGAAGGCCGTGGTGCTGGCGCGGTTCATCCCGATCGTCCGCACGTTCCTGAACCCGCTCGCCGGCATGCTCGGCATGGACGCCAAGCGGTTCTTCATCTGGAACGCCATCGGCGGCGTGATCTGGACGGACGCCCTGTTCCTGCTCGGCCACTTCCTCGGTTCCGAGGTCCCCGACATCGAGAAGTACATCCTTCCGGGCGTCGCGGTGATCCTCGTTCTGTCGGTGATTCCGATCATCCGGGAGGTGCTGCGGGGGCGTAAAACGGACCACGGTCCAAATAAGAATGGTCCCGAAGAGTCACGTCCGTCGCTCAGCGGTGACAGTTATCGCTAACCTCCCCATGTGGGACGTCATCGGTCGGACCCTAGGGGTCTCGCGCGCATACTGATCGCGGCATTGGCCGTGGTGGCCGCCTTGGCCCTTCTCGTGGTCGGCGGCATGGCCCTGGTCAACGCGATCACGGGCGAACCCGACCAGACCGGGCCGTCGACGGCCGCCTCGCCATCGAGCGGCGGCAAGACGACACCGAGCGCCAACGAGAAGGAGACGCCGCCGTCCGACGTACCCCTCGTGATCAGCGTGACCGGCCAGCCCACCAGCGTCGTGGTCCGCGTCGCCGACACCGGCGGCAAGGTGCTGACCAACACCACGCTCAACACCGGGGACACCCTCAAGTACGAGCAGGCGCCCCTTCAGGTCGTCGCCGGCAACGGCGGCTCCCTGAAGGTCGTCATCTACGGCGAGGTGCAGCCGCGCAAGACCGCCGGCCAGCGCGGCCAGTGGTTCGTCAAGGCCAAGAGCTGACCGGACGTCACCCCAGGCCGAGGTCCGCGACGTCGTAGGGGTGGCGGTAGACGAGGCCCTCCTCGGCGATGCGCCCGGCGGCGCCCCGCTCCAGGATCGTCGCGACCGCCACGACCTCCGCGCCCGCCTCCCGCAGCGCCTCCACCGCGGTCAGCACGGACCCGCCCGTGGTGGAGGTGTCCTCGACCGCGAGGACGCGCCGCCCGGCGACGTCCGGCCCCTCGATGCGGCGCTGCAGCCCGTGCGCCTTGCCCGCCTTGCGGACGACGAACGCGTCCAGCGCCCGCCCCCGCGCCGCCGCCGCGTGCAGCATCGCGGCCGCCACCGGGTCCGCGCCGAGCGTGAGCCCGCCGACGGCGTCGTACTCCAGGTCGGCGGTCTCGTCCAGCATGACCCGCCCCACCAGCGGCGCCGCGGCCCCGTCCAGCGTCACCCGGCGCAGGTCCACGTACCAGGACGCCCGCTTCCCCGACGACAGCACGAAGTCGCCGTGCACGACGGCCTTGTCCTTGATCTTCTGCAGCAGCTCGTCACGATCGCTCACGGTCAGAGCCTATTGACCCCGCCCCGGCGCCCCGGCGCCGCCATGCGCTCCCGCGCGTGTAGGTTCGGCGGCGTGACTCCCGGAACCGTCGTCCTGCTGCACGCCCCGCACGCCACCGCGGCCTCCTGGGGCGACCTGCCGGAGATGCTCCGCTCCTACGGCCTGGACGTGGTGGCGCCGGACGTCCCGGACGAGACCGGCCCGCGCTACATCGCCCGCGTCTCCCTGATCATCACCGCGACGGCGCCGACACCGCCGCTGGCCCTGGTCGCCCACGGCGCCGCCGGACCGCTGCTGCCCGGCATAGCCCTGGCCCAGCGCGCCGCCCACCGCCCGGTCGCCGGATTCGTCTTCGTGGACGCCGATCTGCCGCGCCGCGGCCGGCACGACCACGCCGACCCTGGAAACGACCTCCCCATGGCCCCAGATTGGCCGGAGGCGCCCTGCGGCTACCTCCGCACCCATGCGGACCGCACCGCACCCTCCAACCACGATGAGGCCCTCAGAGAGGCTCACCTGCGCGGCTGGCGAACAACCGACCACGAACCCCCGACAACGGTCGCCCAATCCCTGAGCGAACTAATAACCGAGCTTTAGCCGCGCAGGGGGACGCGCCGACTCCGCCCTAACGGGCGGCTGAGACCTCACGCGTTCTTGAGGAGGTCGTCCAGGAGGGCGTCGTAGTCGTCTTCGCCTCGGCCGAGGTCCACGCGGGCGCGGTAGCGGAGGCGGAGGAGCGCTTCGAGGCTGTCTTCGGCGATGGCGGCGTCGTCGGGGCCCGGGGTGAGGGAGTCGG
>NZ_VCKZ01000555.1 GCF_005889745.1 Actinomadura geliboluensis | reverse complement strand
GCCCTGACCATGGGAAGCGTGGGCCTGCTCTACGTCGGCGCGGTCCTGTTCGTCAACGCGCTGATGATGCTCGGACGCGTCGAGGCCCGCTCGGCGGCGCTCCTCAACCTCTTCGTCGGCGCGCTGCAGGTGGTGCTGCCGACACTGCTGCTCGTCGCCGCCGGGGACGACCTCGCGGCGATCACCGCGGCGGCCGGGATCTACCTGTTCGGGTTCACCTATCTCTATGTCGGCATCGGCCTGCTCGCCGGGCTCGACACCACCGGCGCCGGCTGGTTCTCGCTGTTCGTCGCGCTGGCGGCGCTCGGCTTCGCCGCGATCAACTTCCTCGACGTCCGGGACCACCCGTTCGGGGTCATCTGGCTCTGCTGGTCGTTCCTCTGGTTCCTGTTCTTCCTCGTCCTCGGCCTCAAGCGGGAGGAGCTGACCCGCTACACGGGCTGGGTCACGCTCGCCAACGCCGCGGGCACCACGACGCTGCCCGCGTTCCTGCTGCTGACCGACACCTACTCGACGTCCGCCGTGTTCGCCGCCGTCCTGGCCGGCTGCGCCGTGGCCGTCCTCGCCGGGCTCTGGGTCCTGACCCGTCCCGGACGGGTGCCCGCCGGCGCGCCGCCGGAGCCCGCCGCCGGCCCCTGATCTCGTCTTCTTCTTCTCGCCCGATCCGCTTCAGGAGGTACCCCATGCCCGAAGTCGTCTTCAGCGTCGACCAGGCCCGGTCCATGCGCGACCAGAACGTGCCCGGCCACAACCGGTGGCACCCCGACATCCCGGCGGCGGCGACCGTCCGGCCCGGCGCGGAGTTCCGCGTCGAGTGCCGGGAGTGGACGGACGGCCAGATCGGCAACAACGACTCCGCGAATGACATCCGCGACGTCGACCTGTCGCCCTGCCACATGCTGAGCGGGCCCATCGCCGTCGAGGGCGCCGAACCCGGCGACCTCCTCGTGGTCGACATCCTCGACCTCGGCCCCATCCCGCAGGAGACGGGGGGCATCGCCGGCCAGGGGTGGGGCTACACCGGCATCTTCGCCAAGCAGAACGGCGGCGGTTTCCTCACCGACTACTACCCCGACGCCTACAAGGCCATCTGGGACTTCCACGGCCAGCAGGCGACCTCGCGCCACATCCCGGGAGTGCGCTTCACCGGCATCACCCACCCCGGCCTGTTCGGCACGGCCCCGTCACCGGAACTGCTGGCCCGCTGGAACGCCCGCGAACAGGCCCTCATCGACACCGACCCCCTGCGCGTGCCACCGCTCGCACTGCCGCCCCTCACGGACGGCACCCTCGCCGGGACGCTCACCGGCGACGCCCTCGCGAAGGTCGGCGCCGAAGGGGCCCGGACCGTCCCCCCGCGCGAGAACGGCGGCAACCACGACATCAAGAACTTCACCCGCGGCTCGCGCGTCTTCTACCCCGTCCACGTGCCGGGCGGCATGCTGTCCGGCGGCGACCTGCACTTCAGCCAGGGCGACGGCGAGATCACCTTCTGCGGCGCCATCGAGATGGGCGGCTTCATCGACTTCCACGTCGACATCATCAAGGGCGGCATGGAGAAGTACGGCGTGACCACCAACCCGGTGTTCATGCCGGGCAACGTGGAGCCGCGCTACTCGGAGTTCATCAGCTTCGTCGGCATCTCCGTCGACCACGGCACCGACACCAACCACTACAACGACGCCACCCTCGCCTACCGGAACGCCTGCCTCAACGCCATCGAGTACCTCAAGACGTTCGGCTACAGCGGCGAGCAGGCGTACCTGCTGCTCGGCGCCGCGCCGATCGAGGGGCGCGTCAGCGGCGTCGTCGACATCCCGAACGCCTGCTGCTCGCTCTACCTGCCCACGGCCATCTTCGACTTCGACATCCGGCCGACGGCCGACGGCCCGCGCCGCGCCGACCGCGGCCAGTGCGCCGTCTCGTCCTGACCCGCCTCTGACACCGCGGCCCGGTCCTTGCCCTCGGGTAGGGGCCGGGCCGCGGCACGGGAGGCGCAAGCACGACCGTCGCGCACCGGGTGGACGCGGCGGGGTCCCGTCCGCTAGAGAGACCTCCTATGAGCGCATTGGTACTCGGGCCCCATCTCCGGCATGTGAGTCACCACACCGCGACCATCTGGGTGGAGACCGAACGGCCCTGCGAGGTCCGGGTCGTGAACGAGGAGCACGGCGTCGACGCGTCCGCCCGGACGTTCACGGCGCACGGCCACCACTACGCGCTCGTCGAGATCGACGGGCTCGCGGCGGGCTCGCGCATCCCCTACGAGGTGCGCACCGACGGCGAGACCGTCTGGCCCGAGGACGACGGCTTCCCGCCGTCGCAGCTCAGGACGCTGGACGAGAGCGGCGGGCTGCGGATCTCGTTCGGGTCCTGCCGCCGCTCGCCCGGCACCGTGGCGGAGTTCGGGCACGACGCGCTCGCCGCGTTCGCCGAGCGGCTCCGGACCGGCGGCGACGCGGTCACCTGGCCCGACATCCTGCTCATGGTCGGCGACCAGGTGTACGCCGACGAGCTGAGCGACGAGATGCGCGCGTTCATCGGCGGCCGGCGCGGCCCCGACGAGCAGCCCGCCGACGAGGCCGCCGACTTCGAGGACTACACCCACCTCTACCAGCTCGCCTGGCACGGCGACCCCGCCGTCCGGTGGCTGCTGTCGACCGTCCCGACCCTCACGATCTTCGACGACCACGACATCCGGGACGACTGGAACACCTCCTACGCGTGGCGGCAGGAGATGTGGTCGCAGCCCTGGTGGAAGGACCGGATCACGGGCGGAATCGGGTCGTACTGGATCTACCAGCACCTCGGGAACATGTCGCCGCAGGACCGGGCGTCCGACCCGCTGCTCGCGAAGCTGCGCGAGGCGTCCGACACGACGGGCGACGCCGGGGCCGTCCTGGACGAGTTCGCGGAGCGGGCCGACAAGGAGCCTGCCAGTACGCGCTGGAGCTATGCCCACGACTGGGGCGGCACCCGCCTGATCGTCGTCGACAGCCGGTGCTCGCGGCTCCTCACCGCCGACCGGCGCGGGATGCTCGACGACGAGGAGTTCGACTGGCTGGACGGCCGGTGCCAGGGCGGCATGGACCACCTGCTCATCGCCAGCTCCCTGCCCTACCTGCTCCCCATGGCGATCCACCACGCCGAGTCGTGGAACGAGGCCGTCGCCGGCGGCGCCTGGGGCAAGCGCGGCGCGGGCATCGGGGAGAAGATCCGGCAGGCCGCCGACCTGGAGCACTGGGCGGCGTTCGAGCGGTCGTTCCGCGACGTGGCCGCCGACGTCATCGCCGTCGGACGCGGTGAGCGCGGCCCCGCGCCGGCGAGCATCTCCTTCTTGTCCGGCGACATCCACTACTCCTACCTGGCTCGGGTCACCGAGCCGGGCACGCAGTCGAAGGTGTCCCAGATCGTCTGCTCGCCGCTGCGGAACCCGCTGCAGGGGAAGTTCAAATGGGCGAACCGCATCGCCTACTCGCGGGCGGCGGGCGCGCCCTTCCGGATGCTGGCGAAGCTCGCGAAGGTGCCCGTCCCGCCGATCCGGTGGCGGATGACCGAGGGCCCCTGGTTCCACAACGCCATCGCGACCGTCGAGCTGTCCGGGCGCGACTGCAACGTGCGCTGGGAGAGTCCGCACGGCGACGGCCGCCTCAGCGAGATGGGCCGCGCCAGCATCACCTGAGCCCCCGCCGGGCCGGGCCGCGCCCCGGGAAAAGGAAATCGCGCCCGAAATGTATGACGGTCAGTGGTCAAGCGACCACAATGCGCGAGACCCGAAAAGGTTTCGAGTAGGGTGCTGATACCGGTTCCGAACCCGTGAGCTGCTTCTTCCCGTAAAGATCCGGCGGAAGCGCGGGGCCGGCGCGAAACGGCTGGTAGCGTCCGCCGCGGCTCCCATTTCGTTGTTACCGGGGAGTCGCCAACGGGCGGGTCGTCATGAAAGAGTGGCGAATCGCCGTATTGGCCTACTGGGCTGCAGGGCTTCACTACGCTATAAGCGCCCGGGGTCGCTACGCCGAGTGGGCACGCTGTGAGCTCCCGTGTTGAGGAAGGACGGTGCCGCATGGATCGTTGCGCGCTGTTCGTTGACGCCGGCTATCTGCTGGCGGACGGTGCCATGGCTGTGCACGGCACGCGCCATCGCGAAACGGTCTCGTGGGACTTCGGCGGCCTCCTGCAACTCCTCGGCGACCTGGCCAGGGAGCGCACGGGCATGCCGCTGCTGCGCTGCTACTGGTACGAGGCGACGATCGAGGGCCGCCGCTCGCCCGAGCACGACGCGCTCGCCGACCTGCCCGGCCTCAAGCTCCGGCTCGGCCGGGTCCGGCCCGGCCGCCGCGAGGGCGTCGACACCGAGATCCACCGCGACCTGATGACCCTCGCCCGCAACGGCGCCCTCGCCGACGCCGTCCTGGTCAGCGGCGACGAGGACCTCGCGCAGATCGTCACCGACGCCCAGGACCTCGGCGTCCGCGTCACCGTCGTGCACGTCGCCGTCGACGGCAACTGGACGATCTCCCGGGTGCTGCGGCAGGAGTGCGACGACCTCATCGAGATCGGGTCCGGCCACCTGCGCCCCTACGTCAACCTGCTCGCCGGCATGGACTCGGCGTCCGGCTCCTCCCTCGGGACGAGCCCCCTGTCCAACGGGCACGGCGGCGGCAACGGCCACAGCGGGTCGCTCGGCACGCTGGCCCCGGCCACGCACGGCGGGCCGCCGCCCGCGTCCCCGGTCACCGGGCCGCCCGTCCCGACGTCGTCCGCGCCGTCGTCCGCGCCGTCCATGCCGTCCGTCCGCGACCTCGGCCCCGCCATGACCGGCGGGTTCGGCGGCACCGGCGGCGGCGCCGGCACCGGGCCGATGCCACTGCCCGGCAGCGGCCTCGCCGGATCGTCCTACAGCACCGGCGGCCAGCAGGTCCCGCTCCAGCCCGCCTCCACGACCGGGCCGTCGCCCCTCGTCGGGCCGTCCTCCGCACCGGCCCCCTC
>NZ_VCKZ01000080.1 GCF_005889745.1 Actinomadura geliboluensis | reverse complement strand
TTGGTCGTTCGTTCCAATTCGCCGGCCCGTCGGGGGTGGGGAAGACCGAGCTGTCCAAGACGCTGGCGGAGTTCCTGTTCGGGGACGAGGACGCGCTGATCCAGCTGGACATGTCGGAGTTCATGGAGAAGCACACGGTCTCGCGGCTGTTCGGCTCCCCGCCCGGCTACGTCGGGTACGAGGAGGGCGGCCAGCTCACCGAGAAGGTGCGCCGCAAGCCGTTCTCGGTGGTCCTGTTCGACGAGATCGAGAAGGCCCACCAGGACATCTTCAACAGCCTCCTGCAGATCCTGGAGGACGGTCGTCTCACCGACGCCCAGGGGCGTGTGGTGGACTTCAAGAACACCGTGATCATCATGACCACGAACCTGGGGTCCAAGGACATCTCCAAGGGCGTGTCGATGGGGTTCGCGCGGCAGAACGACGAGCAGGGCTCGTACGAGCGGATGAAGGCCAAGGTGTCGGAGGAGCTCAAGCAGCACTTCCGGCCCGAGTTCCTCAACCGTGTCGATGACACCGTGGTGTTCCACCAGCTCACCCCGAAGGAGATCATCCAGATCGTGGATCTGATGATCGCCAAGGTCGACGAGCGGCTCCGCGACCGCGACATGGGCATCGAGCTGCGGCAGGAGGCCAAGGACCTGCTCGCCCTCCGCGGGTACGACCCGGTGCTGGGGGCGCGGCCGCTGCGGCGCACGATCCAGCGGGAGATCGAGGACACGCTGTCGGAGAAGATCCTCTACAGCGAGCTCAAGCCCGGCCAGATCGTGATCGTGGGCACCGAGGGCTTCGACCCCGACAACCCCGACACGGCCGAGAACGCCAAGTTCACCTTCAAGGGCGTGCCCAAGCCCACCGGCGTCCCCGACAGCCCGCCCCCCATCGAAGGCGCGGTCAACTTCAACAAGGACTGACGACACCCGGCGAGCGCACGCGAGGGCCCGCGACCGGAAACGATCCGGTCGCGGGCCCTTCCGCATGCGGCCCCGGGTGCCCTGCGCCCGGCGGGCCAGGCGGGCGGGTCAGGCGGGCAGGGGCTCGCCGGTCTCCAGCAGCGACTTCAGGCCGGACGCGATCGCGGGCCAGCCCTGGCTGATCATGCCGCGCATGACGCTGCCGGGGTCGAAGCCGTCGTGCACGACGGTGAGCTTCACCATCTCGCCGAGCGGCTCGATCTCGAAGGTCACCTTGGATCGGGACTCGGCCTGCAGCTTGACCAGCACGTCCTCGCCCACCCCGGCGCCCTCCGCCCATTCCGGGGTGAAGCTGTGCCAGGTGTAGGACAGCCGGCGGCCGGGCTCGCACTCCAGCACGACCTGCTCGGGGTCGCTGGTGCGGCGGCCGCTCTCCTGCCAGGTCATCTCCGAGCCCGGCTTCCAGTCGGTCTCGAAGCCGACGCCCCAGTAGCGGCTCGTGAAGGCCGGGTCGGTCAGGGCCTCCCAGAGCCGCTCGGGCGTGGACTTGATGTAGGTCGTGTACACGAAGGCGTCGCTGCCGTCCATCGGCCCCTGCTCCAGTGCTGTCTTGAGATCGGTGAGCGCGTTGACGCGCTCCTGGTCGTAACGCCTGATCCAGCGCTCGGCGATCGCGTTGATCGGTGCGGCGTTGAGGTAGTGCAGCTTCTCCCGGCCGCGCCGCGCCGCCACCACCAGATGGGCGTCCTCCAGCACGGACAGGTGCTTGCTGATCGACTGCCGGCTCGTGCCGAGGCCCGCGCACAGCTCGCGCAGGCTCTGCCCGTTGCGCTCGTTCAGCCGGTCCAGCAGCTTGCGCCGGGTGGGATCGGCCAGCGCCCGGAAGACCTCGTCCATCCTCGCCGTCTCCCCGCTCCCGCTCGACCACCGCCATGATAGGCAACCGCAGGACTGCACTTCAACGCCGACGCGGGGGCCCGCCGCGCCCCTGCGAAACACCGCCGGGCGCCGCCCGCCGCCGGAAACCCGGCCACATGCGGTACTTGCGGAACCGCCCGTCCGATTTGAGCATGAACGGACGGAGGAGTGCATGGATGACCGAACCGAGCAGGCAGTCAGGCGCGTCATCGACGCGATGCGGCAGAACCTCGGCGAAAGGATCACCATCGACGACATGGCGCGCATCGCCATGTTCAGCAAGTTCCATTTCTGTCGCGTTTTCCGAGAATCCACCGGCATGTCACCGGTGAGATTCTTCTACGCGCTCCGATTGGCGGAGGCCAAGCAGCTTCTGGTCGGCACATCGCTGTCCATCGCCGACATCGGAACCCGTGTCGGATACGCCAGCACCGGCACTTTCAGCTCCCGTTTCAAGTCGACCGTCGGCGTCCCGCCGAGCGTCTACCGCGCGACGGGAGGGGATGCCGTCCGGGCCGCCGACGCGCTGCGCCGCCGCGCCCGGACCGGGCACACGACCATCCGCGGCGCGGTCTCCTGCCGGGACGCCTGGCACGGCGGCCCCGTCTTCGTCGGCCTGTTCCGCGAGGCCGTCCCGACCGGCCTCCCGGCCCGCTGCTCGATCCTGCCCGCGCCGGGCACCTTCGCGTTGACGCACGTCCTGCCTGGTAGATGGCATGTCCTTGCCTACTCGCCCGCCCCGGGACCGGACGGGGCCGCCGAGGACGCGCTGGTCGGCGCCGCCGGCCCGCTCATGATCAGGCACGGCACCGCCGTGCGGACGGCCGAGGTCCGGCTGCGCCCGCTCAGCCCCTACGACCCGCCCGTCCTGCTCGCGCTCACCGCCCCCGACGCGGCCCGCGAGCTGACGTCCTGACGTCCCGGCGCCCGGCGTCCCGTCCCCGCGATCGAGCAAGTGCGAAGAAGCACCGCCCAGAACGAGCCCGCATACTGAGAGCCGGATCACTCCCCTCCACTCGGAAAACCCCCGCGCACGGAAAAGGCCCGTGAACCGAGTCCGCGCCGTGAATCGCTCACGCCCCCAGGGAATGACATGCCTCAAGATCAGAGCCACACCCTGCCCACGCCGCGCCCGGAAAAGGCGGCACCCGTGACGACCGGAACCTCCCTTTTCGTCACCGGCCATTTCCCGCGCCGCCGCACACTGATCATTCTGCTCAGCGCGGGCGCCGGATTCCTGCTGACGGTCATCTGGTCGGCGGAGTTCGTCGACCAGACGATCGGGGACAACGTCGCCGGCACGCTCCTCGGCCATGACGCGAAGGGGACGCCGATCGCCGGGATCGCCGCCGGGATCGCCTTCGCCTTCGCGAGCGGGCTCGCCGGCTCGTTCACGGCGTGCAACGTGGCCGCGTTCAGCACGGTCGCGCCGCTGCTCGGCGGCACCGGCGGCCGCTGGGACCGGCTCGCCGGGACGCTCCGGCCGCTCGGCTGGATCGCGCTCGGCATGGTGACGGTGTCGGCCGGCTACGGCGCGATCGTCGGCCTGGCGGGCACCGGCATGCCGCAGTTCTCCACCGCCGAGAGCACCCCCGGTTCGCTGTCCGCGCGCAGCGTCCAGTCCATGGTGGTGTTCGGCGCGATCGGGCTGGCGATGATCTACATGGGGGCCGCCGCGCTCGGCGTCGTCCGCGACCCGTTCGCCCGGGTGGCACGCCGCTTCCCCAACGCTCCGCTGGTCTTCATGGGCGCGCTGATCGGCGGGTTCCTGATCGGCCGCCCCTACCCGCTGTTCCGGCAGCTCTTCCGCGACGCGGCGGAGAGCCACAACCCGCTGTACGGGGCCGCCGCGTTCGTCCTCCAGTCGGTCGGCAACATCGTGATCATGGCGGTGCTGTTCCTGCTGCTCGCCCATCTCGCGGGCCGCCGGCTGAGCCGCTGGCTGGCCGCCGATCCGCGCCGCGTCGCGGTGCTGACGGCGTCCTCGCTGATCGTGGCCGGGGTCTTCAGCCTCCTCTACTGGGACGTGCGGCTGCTCGCCCGCCGGGAGATCATCCCGTGGTACCCGGTGGCCCCCTGGTCGTGACGCCGCACGGCCGCCGGTGCGGGCGCCGCCGGGCGCCCGCATCGCCCGTCCGCAACCGCTTCCGGGCGGTTGAGCTGGGTGTTTGATTTTGCTGGGGTTTGCCTTCGCTTGGTGATCCGAGTAGCTTGGCCCCCGCCAAGGCGCTCACCAGGCGTTCTTGTCCCACCTGGCACCGAGCCGGTGGGGGCGGCGCGCCCCACGCGTCGCCCGGCGGCACCTCCCATGCACGCCGCCCGCGCCCTGAACGGGCCCTACAACAGCAGCGCCGCTCCCTCTCGCAGCGGCACCCGCCGAGTCCGCCACAGCGCGGAGCCGGGGACCCACCCTCGTGCACTGGGGTGAATCGGCCGTTTCACCGGCCGTAGGGCGACTTCCACGTCCGAACCCGTCAGCTAACCCGGTAGGCGGCCCATGGAAGCAAGGAGTCCCCCTTGACAGGCAAGCACAGCACGGGCAATCACAACTCGGGCAACGACAGCACGGGCAAGAAGAGCAGGAAGCCGGGTCTTTTCGGGCTGAGCCCGCGCGCCAACGGCGCGATCCTCGGCCTCGCCGCGATCGGCGTGGCCGCGACGACCCTCCAGGCGACGGCCGGTTCGTCCGAGTCGGGCACGTCCGTCGCGTCCGTCCAGAGCATCCCCCAGCAGCGCTCCGCCGAGGCGGAGCCGCGCACGGACCCGGAGAAGGGCTCCGGGTCGTCCGCCAAGCCGGACGAGACCGACAAGCGCTCGAAGGTCATCGAGCTGGCGAAGACGTGGAACCCCCACAGCAGCCGGCGCGTGCCCTACAGCCAGACCGACTACCACAACGGGTACCGCACGGACTGCTCCGGCTTCGTGGCGATGACCCTCGGGCTCGCGAAGCCCGGGCCGAACACCGTCGGCCTGACGTCCTCGCGCTACACCGAGCGCATCAAGATGTCGGAGCTCAAGAAGGGCGACCTCGTGATGGACGCCGAGGGCACCAACACGACGCGCCACGTCGTCATCTTCGAGAAGTGGGCCGACAAGGCGCACACGTCCTACTGGGCGTACGAGCAGCGAGGCCGGTACGGCACCGACTACCGGACGCGCGACTACGGCCTCGACTCGGGCAGCGAGTACAAGGCGTACCGGCCGAAGAAGCTCAGCGGAGCTTGATGGCGACGCCGGCCATCCCGAGCTGCTCCCCCGGAGCGAGGTTGTCCGGGTCGACCGGGCCGTCGGGACGCCACAGGGCCGTGTAGGTCACACCGGGTTCGACCAGTTCGAAGTCACCGAACTGGGCCTCGATCTCGGCGGGCGTGCGCGCCCAGCCCTCTTCCAGGTTCTCTCGTGTGATGCGGGCCAGCTCCTGTTGCTGGGGCAGGCCCGTGTCCACGAGGGACGTCATGAACAGGTGGCTGCCGGGCGCCAGGACGTCGCGGTAGGCGGCGACGACGCCGTCCACCACGTCCGGCGACAGGTAGTGCAGCATCCCGACCATCATGACGACGGCCGGGCGGGAGAAGTCGATGAAGCCGTCGACGACGGGGTCCGACAGGACGGCCGCCGGGTCGCGGACGTCGCCGACCATCACCCGCGTGGCGTCGTTGTTGGCCAGGATCGCCCGCCCGTGGACGGAGACCAGCGGGTCGATGTCGACGTAGACGACGCGGGCGTCCGGGTTCTCGCGCTGGGCGACCTCGTGGGTGTTCTCGACCGTGGGCAGCCCGCTGCCGAGGTCGAGGAACTGGTCCATGCCGGCTTCCCGCGCCAGGTAGCGGACGCCCCGGACGAGCACCTTGCGGTTCTCGACCGCGGATTCGCGCAGGCCCGGGATCAGCGCGGCCGTCTGGTCGGCCAGCGCGCGGTCGGCGGCGAAGTTGTCCTTGCCGCCGAGGAGCGCGTCGTAGGCGCGCGCGATGGTGGGCTTGTCGAAGTCCAGCTCGGCCGGAGGCCACTCGTCAGCCATGCCGCCATCGTAGATCGTTACGCCCGGAGAGTGGGCCGAAATCCCCACTCTCCGGGCTTTTCGGTCAGGTGTCGCGCATCGCCCTGAGCGACTCCTTCAGCGAACCGACCGTGGCCATGACCGCCGTCGGCTCGTACCCGCAGTGGGCCATGCAGTTCGCGCAGCGCGGGTCGCGCCCCCGGCCGTAGGAGTCCCAGTCGGTCTCGTCCAGCAGTTCCTGGTACGTCTGCGCGTAGCCGTCCGACATCAGGTAGCAGGGGCGCTGCCACCCGAACAGCGAGTAGGACGGGATCGCCCAGGCCGTGCACGGGAAGTCGACCTTGCCCTCCAGGAAGTCCAGGAACAGCGGCGAGTGGTTGAGCCGCCAGCGCTTGCGGTTGCCGTCCGCGAACGCCTTGCGGAACAGCTCGCGGGTCTCCTGGACGCCCAGGAAGTGCTCCTGGTCGGGCGCCTTGTCGTAGGCGTACCCCGGCGAGATCATCATCTCGTCGACCTTGAGGTCGTCGTTGAGGTAGTTCATCACCTCGATGACGGTCTGCGGGGTGTCGGTGTTGAAGAACGTCGTGTTCGTCGTGACGCGGAACCCGCGCCGCTTGCACTCCTTGATGGCGGCCACCGCGTCCTCGAACACGCCGTCCTTGCAGACGGACGCGTCGTGGCGCTCCTGCAGACCGTCTATGTGGACGGCCCACGCGAAGTACGGCGACGGCTTGAACTTGTCGAGCTTCCGCGGGATCAGCAGCGCGTTGGTGCACAGGAAGACGAACTTCTTGCGCTTCACGAGCTCGCCGACCAGCTCGTCGATCTGCGGGTGCATGAGCGGCTCGCCGCCCGCGATGGACACCATCGGCGCCCCGCACTCCTCGATGGCGGCGACGGCCTGCTCGACCGGCATCCGCCGCTTCAGCGTGTCGGCGGGGTGCTGGATCTTCCCGCAACCGGCGCAGGCGAGGTTGCAGGCGAACAGCGGTTCCAGCTCCACGATCAGCGGGAACTTCTCCCTGCCGCGCAGCTTGTTGCGGAGGATGTAGCCCCCGATGCGAAGACTCTGGCGAAGCGGCATGCTCATTGTGTCCGGACCTCCTTTGGCAGGGTGAACTCGGTCGTCTCCACCGTGACCGTGTGCTCCTCGACGTCGACCGGCCCGACGAGCCGTGTCATGGGACGAGCCGTGTCATGAGGAGCCGTCCAGGTACCGGCCGAGAGCACTGATCGGGAACACCAGCCGGTACAGGTGGTAGTTGATGTAGAAGTCGCCGGGGAACCCGGTGCCGGTGAAGTTGTCCTCGTCCCAGTTGCCGTCCGGCCGCTGGTTCTCCACCAGCCACCGGACGCCCGCGTCCACCGCCGCGGAGCGCTCGCCGGCGGCGAGCAGCGCCAGCAGCGCCCACGCCGTCTGCGACGGGGTCGACTCGCCGCGCCCGATCCAGGACGGGTCGTCGTAGGAGCGCAGGTCCTCGCCCCAGCCGCCGTCCTCGTTCTGGTGCTGCTCCAGCCAGGCGACGGCGCGGCGGATCGCGGGCTTCTCCGGGCGGACCCCGGCCGCGATGAGCGCGGGCACCACGCCGCCCGTCCCGTACACGTGGTTGGCGCCCCAGCGCCCGAACCAGGAGCCGTCCTCCTCCTGCGCCTTCAGCAGCCACACCACCGCGCGCTTCACCACGGTCGTCTCGGCGAGGCCCTCCTTGGCGAGCGCCTCGACGACGTGGGCGGTGACGTCGGCGGACGGCGGGTCGATGACGGCGCCGAAGTCGCAGAACGGCAGCTTCGTGCACAGCTCGCGGGTGTTGTCGGCGTCGAACGCACCGTAGCCGCCGTCCCGCGACGCCATGCCGTTCAGCCACCGGACGGCCCGCTCGATCGGCGCGTCCGCCTCCGGCAGCGACGTCCGGCGCAGCGCGAGGATCGCCTCGGCGGTGTCGTCGGTGTCGGGATAGACGTCGTTGTCGAACTCGAACGCCCACCCGCCCGGCGGCAGGCCGGGCCGGCGCACCGACCAGTCCCCCGGCCCGCGGACCTCCTCCCCGAGCACCCAGTGCGCCGCGCGCACCAGCGCCGGGTCGTCGGGCGCGGCGCCGGCGTCGCCGAGCGCGTTCATCGCGAGGACGGTGTCCCAGACCGGCGACTGGCACGCCTCCAGCCGGCGGCCCTTCTCGTCCCGGATGGTGAACCGCTCCAGGCCGTCCAGGCCCCGCTTGATGACCGGGTGGTCGAGGTCGTAGCCGAGGACGTTCAGCGCCATCAGCGAGTACACCCAGGGCGGCTGGATCCCGCCCCAGCAGCCGTCGGCCTCCTGCCGGGCGATGATCCAGTCGGCGGCGCGGCGCATCGCGGCGGTGCGCAGCGGCCGCACCGGCCGCTTCTCGTACACGTGCAGGACGCGGTCGAGCGCGTTGAACGCCCGCCCCCAGCCCTTCGCGTCCTTCGGCGGCACCGTCCCGGCGCGCAGTTCCGCGAGGTCGACCGGCAGGTCCCGGACGGGCCGCAGCGACCCGAGGATCGTCAGCGGGACGATCGTCTGCCGCGCCCAGCACGCCCAGTCGTAGACGTTCAGCGGGACCCGGCTCGGCAGGAACATCAGCTCCGGCGGCATGACGGGCAGGTCGTCCCACGACCACTGGCCGAACAGCGCCAGCCAGATCCGGGTGAACACGCGGCTGCCCTCGATGCCGCCCGCGTCCCGCGCGAACTTGGCGGCCCGGCGCATGTGGTCGGCGTCGACCGGGTCGCCGGCGAGCCGCAGCGCGACGTACGCCTCGATCGTGGTGGACAGATCGGCGGGGCCGCCGTGGAAGTTCGCCCACGTGCCGTCCTCGCGCTGCTGCGCGCGGATCCAGCGCGCCGCGTCCTTCGTCTCCGCCTCGGAGCGGATGCCGAGGAACTGGCGGAGCAGCAGGTCCTCGGCGTCCATGGTGACGTTCGTCTCCAGCTCGGCCTTCCACCAGCCCTCGGGCGACTGCAGGCCGAGCAGGTGGCCGCGGGCCGCGTCGACGGCCGCGGCCGCCGCGCCGGTGAGCCCCGGAGCTTCCGTCGTGGTCATTCGGCGATCTCCTTCTCGCACGGGGTGGCCGTCCGCGCCGGGACGGCCGGGCTCGGTGGCCTGCCGGGTCCAGTGCTCCCGGCGGGCTCAGTGGTCCCGGGAGGTGACGAACAGGGCGATGTCGCGGAACTCGGCGGCGGCGAGCCCGTCCACGCCGGACTCGTCGAGGTGCCGCTGCGCGGCGGCGATCCGCCGGTCGGCCTCGGCGGACGCCCAGTCGCGGCCGCCGGCGGCCTCGACCAGCCGCGCCATCTCGCGCAGGGCGTCCTCGGACGGCTGGTCCGGCTTGCCGTACAGCTCGGCGAGCCGGGCGGACTCCGGCGTCCCCGCGTTCAGCGCGTACACCACCGGCAGCGACTTCTTGCGCGCCCGCAGGTCCGACAGGACGGGCTTGCCGGTCGTCTCCGGGCTGCCCCAGATGCCGAGCAGGTCGTCCACGAGCTGGAACGCGAGGCCCATCTCGGCGCCGAACCCGGTCAGCCCGGTGACGAGCGGCGTCGGCCCCTCGCCGAGCATCGCGCCGATCGAGCAGGCGCAGGCCAGCAGCGCGCCCGTCTTGTCGGCGGCCATCGCGACGACCTCGTCGAGCGTGACGTCGGCGCGCTGCTCGAAGCCGAGGTCGTACGCCTGCCCGGAGATGAGCCGCTGCGTGGCGGCGGTCAGCGCGCGCGCCGCCCAGTGGGCGCCGCGCGTCTGCTGGTCGAGCAGCAGTTCCTCCGACAACGCGAGGAGCGCGTCGCCGCCGAGGATTGCGGCGGACGGGCCGAACACCGTCCACGCGGCGGGCCGGTGCCGGCGGGTGCGGTCGCCGTCCATGATGTCGTCGTGCAGCAGCGAGAACGCGTGCACGAACTCCACGGCGACCGCGCCCGGCAGCGCCGTCTCCGGGGGCGCCCCGGCGGCCCGCGCGGACAGCAGCGCCAGCGCGGGGCGCAGCGCCTTGCCGCCGGCGGCGGCCGGGCGGCCGTGCTCGTCGGTCCAGCCGAGGTGGTAGGCGACGACGCGGCGGGTCCACGGGTCGAGCCGCTCCGCGGCGGCGCGCATCGCGTCGTCGACGAGCGCGCGCCCGTCGGTGATCGAGGTCGGGACGGTGGTCATGGTCCGCTCACCCCGTCGCTGCGCACCCGGTTCAGGTGCCGCCGGACGAGGCGGGCGGCGGTGAGGCCGCTTCGCACGGCTCCCTCCATCGTGTCGGGCCAGCCCGTGTCCGTCCACGCGCCGGCGAGGAAGAGCCACGGCAGCCGGGTCGCGGACGCGGGACGCAGCGCGCCGGTGCCGGGGCTCTGGCGGAAAGTGGCGTGCCGTTCCCGCGTCACGAAGAAGTCGGTGACGCGGGCCCGGCGGGCGGCCGGGAACAGCCGCTCCAGCTCGGCGAGGTACACCGCGCGCAGCTCGGCGGTGGGGGTGTCGATCCAGCGGTCGGCCGCCGAGACCGACACCGCGAGGTACTCGCCGCCGCCGGTCAGGCCGCTCACCGCGGTGCGGTCGAACACCCACTGCACGGGCGAGCCGACCGCCGCGACGAACGGCTCGTCCCCGCCGTCGGCGCGCAGCACCGGCCGGTCGTAGACGACGTGGACGTTGACGATGGGGCTGGAGCCGAGGCCGTCCCACTCCGCCCGCTCGGGGGACGCCTCCGCCGGGACGAGGGTCGACGCCACCCGGTGCGGCACCGCCATCACGACGGCGTCCGCGCTCACCGGGGAGCCGTTCACGACCAGCTTCGGCCCGGCGTCGACGGCCGTGACCTTCGCGCCCAGCTCGATCCGGCCGCCGCCCCGTTCGATCTTCGCCGCCGCGACCGTGCCGTGCAGGTCGCCGAGCGGGATCGTCGGCACCCCGATGTCGGCGGCGTCGGAGCGGCCGAGCAGGGCGGTCTGGCACACCATCGCGGCGGGGCCGAGGGCGGCCTCGTCCAGCCGGATGTTGAGCGCGGCCGTGACGAACAGGTCCCAGAGCGCGTCGCGGGCCTGGGGCCGCTGGCCGTGGCGGGCGAGCCAGGCGCCCATGGTGGTGCGGTCGTGCGCGGGGTCGTCCGGGTCGAGCCGGTCGAGCGCGAGCGACGCCCGGACGGCGCGGAGCCGGTCGGCGGGCGGCAGCAGTTTGTACCCGGCGAGCGCGGGCACCAGGTGCAGCGGACCCGGTGCCTTGGCGCGGCGCAACCGCCCGCCGGTACCGCCGGGGGTGAGGACGCGGACGTCGAACCGGTCCTGGACGCGGACGCGGTCGGCCGCCCCCAGCCTGCCGAGCAGCCCCTGGTAGGCCGAGCAGCACTTCAGGAAGATGTGCTGCCCGTTGTCGACCGTCAGCCCGTCGCGCGTGAAGGAGTGCGTGGCGCCGCCCAGCCTGGGCCGCGCCTCATAGACGGTCGTCCGTATACCTGTTTCTTGGAGCGCCAGCGCGGTCGTCACCCCGGCGAGACCGCCGCCGACGATGGCGACCTCCCCCGGCCCCCCGGCCGAGCTCATCGGTGGACTCCCGACATCGCCATCGCCGACACGGCGGCCTTCTCCCACGTCGGCAGCGAGGTGCGGGTGTCGAGCGCGGTCAGCGGATCGGCCTTGATGCGCCGCAGCAGGTGCCGGTAGATGCCCGCCATCGCCCCGGCGCACGCGGAGCTGCGCCGGTCGAGCATCGGCAGCAGCTGCAACCCCGTCGCGTACCACTCCTCCGCCCGGTTCGCCTCGAACCGGATGAGGCCCGCCAGCCGCCCCGGGTCGTCGGTCAACCGGCCCGACCCGTCCCGCTCCAGCGTGCAGCCGAACCGGACGAGGTCCTTGGCGGGCAGGTAGACGCGGCCGCTCAGCCCGTCCTCGCGGACGTCCCGCAGGATGTTCGTCAGCTGCAGCGCGACGCCGAGCGCGTCGGCGCGCGGCACCGCGGTGTCCGGGTCGGACGTGCCGAACACGCCGAGCGACAGCCGGCCGACGGCCCCCGCGACGCACCGGCAGTACCAGAGCAGGTCGTCGAAGGTGTCATAGGACGCGCCGCGGACGTCGGCCTCGCAGCCGTCGATCAGCTCCCCGAACGCCTCCAGCGGGATCGGGTAGCGGCGCGCGGCGTCCGACAGCGCGACCAGCACCGGGTCGGACGGGTGCGCGGCGGCGTCGGCGAGGCGCTCGCGCTCCGCGGCGAGCCGCGCCAGCCGGGTCGCGGGCGGCGCGTCGTGGTCGTCGCCGATGTCGTCGATGCGGCGGGCGAACGCGTACACGGCGCTCAGCGCGCGGCGCTTCGGCGGGGGAAGCAGCCGGATCCCGTACGAGAAGTTGCGCGCCTGCGTGCGCACGATGTTCTCGCAGTGCCGATAGGCGCTCGGTGCGTCCATCTGCCTATCTCCTTCCCAGTGTCCGCGACCACTCGGCCAGCAGTCGCGCCTTCCTCGGCGGTGAGGCGCTCCCCAGCACGTCGTAGGCGCCGCGCTCCAGCGCGGCGAGGGCGGCGAGACCGCCCGCGACGTATCCGGCGACGGCGACGCGCGCGAACCCGCGGAGCCGGCCGGTGAGGGCGGCGCCCTCGTCCAGCAGGCCCGCCGCACGCTTGGCCTGGAGTGCGACCACGCCGCGCAGCCGGGTGGGCGTGACCGCGGCGGTCAGGTCGTCCTCGGTGCAGCCGAACCGCCGGAGGTCGTCCTCCGGCAGGTAGATCCGGCCGTTGCGGTGGTCCTCGCCGACGTCCTGGCAGTGCTCGATGATCTGCAGCGCGGTGCAGACCTTGTCCGACAGCCGGACCCGGTCCGGGGTGGCGGCGCCGAACACGTGCAGGACGATGCGCCCGACCGGGTCGGCGGAGTAGGCGCAGTAGCCGAGCAGGTCGTCGAACGTCGCGTACCGGGCGACCTCCTGGTCGCGGCGGTTGGCCTCCAGGAGGCGGCGTAACGGCTCCGCCGGGATGCGGCACGCGGTGATGGTCCGGGACAGATCGCGCAGGACGGGCAGTTCCGCCCGCTCGCCCGCGTAGACGCGGTCGAGGTCGCCCTCGACGAGGTCGAGCAGCCCGGCGCGCTCGCCCGGCGGCGCCTCGTCCCCGATGTCGTCGACCAGCCGGGCGTAGCCGTACACGTTCAGCAGATGCTCGCGGTGGCGCGCGGGGAGCAGGCGGGTGGCGACCGGGAAGTTCTCCCGGGATTGGAGTTCGAGGCGGGTGCGGCGTTCCTCGGTCTCGTTCCACAAACGCTCGCTGACGGACATGGCGTTCCTTCGGGGCGGCGGCGGCGCGGGGCGTTCATCGATGCCCGATATCCGGGCGATGGCCCGGTAAACATGGACCATCGTGAGGCCCCTGTGACGTACGTCCCCGAACCGCCCCGGGCGACCCGCGAATATGCGGGATTCGTGAAGTGGGGCCGGAAGTGGTCACCCGGGAATATATGCGCGCCCGGCCCGGAGATCACCCCTGGTCAGCACTTTTTCCCATTCCGTTATGTTGGACTTGAGTTGAGTCATGCGTCTATCCCGGAGGCTCAACTCGGGATGTTCATGTTCGCGTAACTTCATGACAGCGCGAGCCCATGGCGGCCTAGTTCAATGCGCGCGACCGCGCGGACCGGCGCCGCGGACCCGGCCGGTCCGGTGAGCGCCGCGGCCGAATCGGTGCGCGGTGTCAGAAGGTGGCGAGCAGGTCGGCGAGCATCCACGGCGTCCGCTCGGGCGGCGCCGCCTCGGTCACCAGCGTGTTGAAGTCGTGCCAGTGCCGCTCGATCTCCGCGCGCCGCGTCGGGTACAGGGCGCGGTCGGCGCGTTCGAGGTAGACCATGTCCTGGAGGCCCTGCTGCGGGAACCGGACGAGGGTGAGCGGCCCGTCGCCCTTGATCCGGCCGCTGATGCCGACCGGCGCGATCTGCACGGTGACGTTCGGCCGCCGGCACAGCTCGATGATGTGCCGGATCTGGCCGCGCATGATCTCCGGGCCGCCGATCGGGCGCCACAGCGCCTGCTCGTCCAGGACGATCCACAGGTTCAGCGGGCGCGGGCGGCGGCGCAGCACGCGCTGCCGCCGCATCCGGAACTCCACCCGCCGCTCGACCTCGTCCGCGGGGGCGCCGCGGCCGATCACCGCGCGGGCGTACGCCTCGGTCTGCAGCAGGCCGGGCACGTACTGGGCCTCGAAGGTGCGGACCAGCTTCGCGGCCTGCTCGGCGCTCAGGTACGGCCGCACCCAGGACGGGAGGATGTCGGCGTCGTCCTGCCACCAGGCGCGCGCCGTCGTCTGCTCGGCGAGGGCGAGCAGGGTCGTGCGCTCGTCCTCCTCGGCGCCGTAGCCGGCCAGCAGCCGGGCGACCTCGCGCGGCCGGCCGCCGGTCCGGCCCGTCTCCAGGCGGCCGATCTTCGATTCGGACGCGTTCAGAAGCCGGCCCGCGTCCCGCCGCGAGAGCCCGGACCGGTCGCGCAGTTCGCGCAGCCGCCTGCCGAGCAGCATCCGGGGGACGAGCGGGTCCCCGCAGGGGCGGGCCGCCCGCGTTCGCGCCGACTGCCTGCCGCCGGTGCTCGTGGCGGCGGTGCCCGTGCTGCCGGTGCTCGTGCTGCCGCTGCTAGTGGCGCCGGTGCTCGTGGCGCCGGTGCTCGTGACGGAGGCCAAGGGGACTCCCATCGGGGGGATCGGCTTTGACGGCCGCCCTCACTATAGCTTCACGCAGTGCGGCGGGAAGGAGACGGTGTGCGACCTCCCCTCGGCGTCAGGGTTTCCGCGCCACCGCGCACAGGGTCGGAAGATCTTCGGTTTCCAGCCCCGGCACCTCGGGCCGCCACGCGCCGCTCGTCACGAGCCCCGGCTCCTCGATCTCCAGCCCGTCGAAGTAGGCGCGGATGAAGTCCGGGCTGCGCAGCCGGAACGGGATGGCGCCGGTCTCGTCGTAGGCGCGCTGCGCGGCGTTGAACGCCGCGTTCTGGTCGGTGGAGTCGTGCAGGATGAGGTAGCTGCCGGACGCCAGCGGCTCCACCAGCCCGCGGACCACGCCGTACGCCTCCTCGGGGTCGACGATGTGCCCCATCACCCCGATCAGCAGCAGCCCGACCGGCCGCGACAGGTCGAGGATCTCCGCCGCCTTGGCCATGATCGTCTTCGGGTCGTGCAGGTCGCAGTCGATGTAGGACGTGCGGCCCTCGGCCGTGCCGGTCAGCAGGGCGCGGGCGTGCGCGAGGACGAGCGGGTCGTTGTCGACGTAGACGACCCGCGCGTCCGGGGCGGCGCGCTGGGCCATCTCGTGGGTGTTGTCGACGGTCGGGAGCCCGGTGCCGCAGTCCATGAACTGGCGGATGCCGCGTTCGCGGGCGAGGAACCCGATCGCGCGGTCCATGAAGTAGCGGCCGGCGCGGGCGATCGGCACGATTCCCGGATAGAGCTCGACGTACTGGTCGCCGGCGATCCGGTCGATCTCGTAGTTGTCGGTGCCGCCGAGCCAGTAGTTCCAGATCCGGGCGGACTGCGGGACATCGGTGTTGATCTTCGTCTCCGGCCCCTGGTCCGGGCCGCTGGTCGCATCCGTCATCGTCAGACGCTCCTTCGGGGGCGACGGCTCCGTGCGCTGCGAACGCCTCCCGCAAACCTAGACCCGTCCGTCCCGGAGCGGCCAGAAACGCGAAATTAGGTCCTGTCCGCATTCGCGTTCGGGACATTACCGACGGCCTCGCGCCGAGCAGAACCAGGAGGTCGCGGTACCGAAACCTACGGACGGGGCCGAAGTGAGCCAAGGGAAATCTTCTGCCGCAATCCCCGCGCCTCCGCCGCCGCGCCGATCATCGGCGTGGCGGCCGCCTCCCCTGTCCGCACCGAACGGCGTTCAACACCCGCCGGCGCACCCAATTCGGCGGGATATGTACCTTTTATTGCCTTTCGATCCCCCCGCGAAGATCTACGGCCCGCCCTCACCCTCGCCCGTCCTATGAAGGAGGCAGCGAGAAACGCGGCCGCCGAGACCCGGATCCAGCCTGCATCCGCGACGGAGGTCTCATTCAAGTGCCCTCTTGCCCGCCGCCCGGAAAAACGCGCAACACCCACGAACTCCGCCGCCGCGGATCAGCCCTCAAAATGGCCTCGCAAAAACCGATGGCACACCAGAAAACCGTCCCCGGAAACACCCGTCCCGCTCCCGCACGCGTACGTGTCAGCGGGTGGCCCAGACCGCTATCGCCAGGGCCACGCGGTCCTCGAACTGGAGGGGGTCGCGGCCGGTGAGGGACTCGATGCGGGCCAGCCGGTGGCGGAGCGTGTTCGGGTGCAGGAACAGGGCCCGGGACGTGGCGCCGACCGCGCCGCCCATGTCGAGGAAGGTGCGGAGCGTCTCGATCAGCCGGGTGCCGTGCGCGGTGTCGTACTCCCTCAGCGGCCGGGCGATCTGCTCGACGAACGGGGTCAGCTGGTCGTGTTCGAGCCGGCCGAGCAGCGCCCGGAAGGTGGCGAGGTCGGCGGCCTGCACCACGCCGCCGCTCCGCCGCGCCGCGTCCAGCGCGGCGAGGCTCTCGGCGAGCGACACCGGCAGGTGGTCGAGCGGCCCGGGGCTGCCGATGCCGGCGGGCTCGGACCAGGCGTGCGCGTCGTTGGTGATGAGCAGCGCCGTGCCGTCGTCCAGGCCGAGGACGCCGGGCAGCTCCTCGTCGCCGCCGTCCATCGCGATCACCAGCAGCGCGGCCGGGTCGAGGCCCGCGTCGTCGATCCGCTCGCGCAGCACCTCGGCGGACGCGTGGCCCTGCCGGATCATGCGCAGCAGCCGGCCCGTCTCCTCCCGCTCGTACCGCTCGTCGCGGGTGGAGGCGTCCCGCTCGGCGAACCACTCGGTGAAGCTGACGAACGGCACCTCGGCGGGCACCTCGACCAGCGGCAGGCCGAGCCGGGCGCAGGCGTCCCGCAGCGCCGCCGGGACCTCGTCGGTCACGTCGCCGACGCCGTAGCCGATCACGCTCGCCCGGCCCGCCTTGACGGACTCGGCGAACGCGGCGCAGGCGCCCGGGTCCCGCAGCGACGCGCCGGCCGTCAGGACGATCTCGCCGCCGCGCAGGTAGGGCCCGGGGTCGAGCAGCTCGGTGGAGTGCGCCCAGCGGACCGGCCGGTCGAGGCCGCCCTCCCCGGCGACCAGGCGCAGCCGGAACCTCGGCACTTCCAGGAGCTGCCGGACGGTGCCGTACGGCACTGCGGAATCGCTGGTCACAGCCCCCACCCTCTCACCCGGGCGCGGGACCGCCGAGGCCCGTGACCGTGATTTGGGGAAGACCGTGCGTTGGAGAAGGGCACGACGGTCCGGGCGTGGCGTCGTGCGTTCGGCCAAGAGAACTCCGGCACCCTTGCCACCCACGACCATGTCGGGTTTGCCTGGAAACTTCGGAGTGATTCGAGGTGATCTTGATGCGCGAGCGCGTCGCACTCGTCGCCGGCGCGGCCGGCGGGATCGGCTCCGCGATGGTGCGCGAGCTGGCCGGCCGCGGCTGGCGGACGGCGGGCCTGGACCTCGTCCCGGCGGCGGACCCCGACCACAGCGTGGGCGTCGACGTGGCCGTCCCGGAGCAGGTGCACGCCGCCGTCCGGCGGATCGAGCGCGAGATGGGCCCGATCGAGGCCGCGGTCTGCGCGGCCGGGCACTACACGATCGTCCCGGTGTCCGACATCGCCTGGCCGGACTGGCAGCGGATGCTGCGGGTCCATCTGGGCGGCCTGGTGAACGTGTGCCGGGCCGTGACACCGGGGATGGTGGAGCGAGGACGCGGCGCCTTGGTCGCGGTCTCGTCCGCGCTGGCCATCGGCGGCGGGGACGGCGAGGCCCACTACATCGCGGCCAAGGGCGCGATGATCGGGCTCGTCCGGTCGCTGGCGGCGGAGCTGGCGCCGTCCGGGGTGCGGGTGAACGCGCTCGCGCCCGGCCCGACCGACACGCCGCTGCTGCGGCCCGACTCGCCCTGGCGGCGGCCCGCGTTCCTGCAGACGCTGCCCACCGGGCGGCTCACGACGGCGGAGGAGGTCGCGTTCGCCGGCGCGTACCTGGTCGAGGAGGGGACGTTCTGCGCCGGGGAGGTCCTCTCCCCCAACTCGGGGGCGGTGATCTGATGGCGGTCGCACTGGTGACGGGGGCGGCCGGCGGGCTCGGCTCGGCGGTCGCGCGGCGGCTCGCGGCGGGCGGCCACCGCGTCGCGCTCAACGACCGCCCGGACCGGGACGTGGCGGCGCTCGCCGCCGAACTGGACGGCGTCGCCGCGCCCGCCGACGTCGCCGACCCGGACGCGGTCGCCGCGATGGTCGGGGAGGTCGAGCGGCAGACCGGCACCGACATCGGCATCCTCGTCACCGCCGCCGCGCACGTCACCGCGGGCCCGCTCGCCGAGCACGACCCGGACGACTGGTGGCAGGTCATCGACGTCGACCTCGGCGGGACGTTCGCGTGCGCGCAGGCCGTCATGCCGGGGATGGTGGAGCGCGGCGGCGGCCGGATGGTGCTGGTCGCGGCCGAGAGCGGCCTGATCGGCCGGCCCGAGGCGACCGCCTGCTCCGCCGCGAAGGCCGGGATCATCGCGCTCACCAAGGCGCTCGGCCGGGAACTGGCGCCGCTCGGCATCGCGGTGAACGCGGTCGCGCCGAGCGTGATCGACACGCCGTGGCTGGTGGACATCGCGGAGCGGAGCGCGGTGGCGGACGAGGACTTCCGCGCCCGCGAGGAGGCGCGCGTGCCGCTGGGCCGCATCGCGACGCCCGACGAGATCGCGGCGGCGGTCGCCTTCCTCGCCGACGAGCGGCTGCCCATGCTCGTCGGCCAGGTCCTCCTCACCAACGGCGGAACGGTCAGGACCCGCGCCTGACACGCCGCAAGAGCGGGCCCGTCCCAGCGAGGACGGGGTCAGGCGGGCAGGGCCGCGATTGAGCGCTCGACGTCCTGTTCGAGGGTGGCGAAGAGGTGCAGCGGCAGGTCCATGAGCGACCGGTCCAGCAGTTCCGGGCGGCTCGCGGACGCTTCGATCGCGGCGCGGGCCTCGCCCTTGGTGAGCGTCCCGCCGGTGGACTTCCGGAGTGCGATGAGCCCTTCGCGCCAGGCGTTGCCGAGCTTTCCGTGCGCCCGCGCGTACAGGAAGCCGAGGACGTGCGCCGCGCCGGACCGCTCGTCCGGCCGGGTCCTCTCCGCGAGGACGAGGGCCTGCCCGGGGCCTGGGGTGCCGCGCAGCCACCGGACGATCCGGTACTTGGGCCCGATGAGGCGGGCGAACTCGCGCTGCCCCGCCGCGTCCTTGAGGAAGGGCAGGTCGTCGCGGCAGACGAGCCCGGCCTTCCGCGCGTTGGCGGCCAGCAGCGCCCGCACCGCCGACGCGCCGAACCCCGGATACAGGTTCACCAGGACGGTGCCGTGGTCTTGCAGGTTCCTGGGCAGCGGCGCGCCGAGGAGTGCGGGCAGCGCGACCCGCCGGCCGGGGGCGTCCTTCGGCCAGTCGGCACCGGCGAGGAGGATCTTCTCTCCGGGGTCCGCGCCGAGTTCGAGGACGCGGGCGGCCGACTCGCCGTCCAGGCCGCCGCCCGCCTCGACCGACTGAGCCCCGTGGGTGTACATGGCGGTGCGGGGGTCGTCGGCGATGGTCCTGGCGGCGGCCTCGGTCCGCCGGGTGGGGCGCAGGACGTACAGCGCGGCGGCGCTGCCGACCGCCTGGGCGCCGACGTACCGGTTGAAGTTCGGCAGCATCGCCTCGTAGGCGAGGTGGAGCGGGTTCAGCGCCTTCTGGACGGCGAGCCCCAGCGCCGGCTGCCGCTCCCCGTACCCGTAGGCCAGCAGCACCCGGCCGTTGCGGTGGTCGCGGAGGCCCTGCAGCCCGCGCGCCACGAACAGCTGGACGCCGTCCGGCGTGTACGGCGGGTCGGTGAACACCAGGTCGGCGGACTCGCGCAGCACGGCGGGCAGCCCGAGCCGCAGGTCGGCGAAGTGGCAGCGGACGTCCCAGCCGCGCCGCGCCGCCTCCGTGTCGACGAACTCCAGCAGCCGCTCGTCGACGTCCACGACGCTCGCCCGCAGGCCCGGCGCCCCGCCCGCCAGGAAGAGGCCGAGCGAGGTCAGGTCGTGGTCGCCGACGAAGAGGACGTGCGCGCCGGTCGGGTCGAAGCCGTCCAGCATGAACCGGGCGCGCTTGACCACGGTCTCGGCGGTGGCGGGGACGTGGTCGAGCGCCTGCACGGGCGGCGGCGCCGCGCCGATCAGCGCCTCCGCCGCGGCGACGGCCGCCGGGTCGCGGCGCGCGGACTCCGCCCACGGGTCGCGGGCGCCGAACGGCTCCCGCTCGTCGAACACGCCGCGGTACTTCTCGGCGTTCGGCTTCGCGATGCGCCGCCCGTCGCCGGACGTTTCGAGGTCGGGTTCCAGGGCCCGGAAGACCGCTTCGACCGTCCGCCGGGACGTCCCGGTGCTCGCGACGACCTCCTCGACGGTGCGGAAGTCGCCGGCCGCCAGCAGCCGGCCGACCTGGTCGATGCGCCGGGCGTCGATGCCGAACTCGGCCCGCAGCGCGCGGACGGCCTCCAGCGGGTCGTCCCGCAAGGGGTCTTGCTGCTCGGCATTCGTCATGGGTCGGACCTGCTCCGCTCGGCGGGGACGCTCGGTCCACGATCCTATGAGCCGCGCGAGCCCGCCCCCGCCACCGGAATTCCGACCGGCCATGCGGCCGTGCTACGCCGTGGTGCTGCTGAGGCCGCTCAGGCGGGTGCGGATCGTGTCGGCGTCGCCCGTGCAGGCGATGTAGCCGTCCGGACGGATCAGGGTCAGCGCCGCACCGTCGGAGGTGTACGCGGCGCGGACTTCGCCGTCCTGGTCCTGGTACTCCCCCGCCTCGCCGATCGTGACGACACGGACGCCGGGGTACGCGAACCCCGTATCGAAGGAGTCGAAGGCGAGCACGGTCAGATGGGGGCCGCAGAGCAGGTCGTGCACGCGGTGCCGGGCGCCGTCCCTGTCGTGCAGGACGCCGTCCGGGGCGCGGGTGCCGCCGAGCGGGCCGTCCGAGAGCGAGCTGTCGGGGTAGCCGAGGAGGAGCTGCTGCGTCTCCTCGCCGCGCTGGTGCGCGTCCGCCTGCCCCTCGACGGCCTTCTCGTACAGGGCCGTGCTGATGCCGAGGACTGCGGCGGCGACGGGCAGCCGCTCCTCCTCGTAGGTGTCCAGGAGGGACGCGGGCGCGCCGTTGACGACCGCCCCCAGTTTCCAGCCGAGGTTGTAGGCGTCCTGGACGCCGGTGTTGAGGCCCTGCCCGCCCGCCGGGGAATGGACGTGGGCGGCGTCGCCGACCAGGAAGGCACGGCCGGCGCGGAAGCGTTCGGCCATCCGGATGTTGACCCGGTAGACCGAGCTCCAGGTCAGGTCGGTCAGGCGGATGTCGGTGCGGCCGGACGCCTCCTCCAGGGCCTTCTGGTAGGTGGCGAGGGTGAGCTCCGGGTTCGCGTCCGGCGCGATCGGGGCGGTGAACTGGAAGTCGTCCGTCCCGGCGAGGGGGCACAGGCCGACGCGCACGGACTGCGTCGCCATGTCGGCCCAGGTGTGCCAGTGGTCCCGGTCGAGGTCGGCGGTCCGGACGTCGCCGATGAGCATGCGCTCCGCGTCGCGGGTCTCGCCGCCGAAGCCGATCCCGAGGGTCTTGCGGACGTCGCTCCGGCCGCCGTCGGCCCCGACGAGGTACGCGGCGCGGACGGTGCCGCCGTCCGCGAGGGTGGCGGTGACCCCGTCCGCGTCCTGCGTGAACGCGGCGAGTTCGCCCCGCTCCACCCGGCCGCCGAGGTCCGCCAGGCGGTCGTGCAGGATCGCCTCGGTGCGCCACTGCGGCACCATCAGGACGTTCGGGTACGGGACGGCGGCCGTCGCGGCCTTCGTCTCGCTCATCCGCCCCTCCCACACGACCTCGCCGCCCGCGTAGGCGCGGATCGGCGGGTACGCGGCGCCCGCCGCACGGACCGCGCCGATCACCCCGAGGTCGTCGAAGACCTCCAGCGTCCGCGGCTGGAGGCCCTTGCCGCGCGAGCCGGTGCGGGTGCCGGGGTCGATGACGCGGTACCGGACGCCGCGCCGGGCGAGGTCGACCGCGAGGGTGAGGCCGGTCGGGCCGGCTCCGATGACGAGTACGTCGATCATGTCGTTCTCCCTTCCGGGACCGAGCCTCCGCCGCCGCCCTGGCAGATCGCTGTCAGCGCGCTGACAGCGTTCGCCCGCCGCGCGGCGCCGACATTGTGACGGCGCATTCATCGCGGGCCGACGCGCTGCGCCCGTTCGGCTGCTTCCGCCTGGCCAGGGCCGCCGTCGCGGGATGACCGGCGATTTCGCCGATGCCGGGGGCCCGGCGGCGTGCCGAGAATGTGCGCATCCTGGAGCCGGTCCCCCGGCTCCGCCCCGTTCCGGGGAGCCGGCTCCCGGCTCCTCCCCCCGAACAGGAGCGAAGCGACGTGCGATCCCTCCCCAGGCACGCCCCCGGCCGGGCGGCGAAGGCGCTGCTCGCCGCGGCCCTCACCGCCGGCGCACTCACCGTCCCGCAGGCCGCCGCGCAGGCGGCCGACAACCCCTACGAGCGCGGCCCCGCCCCGACCGTGCAGAGCATCGAGGCGCTGCGCGGCCCGTTCGCGACGTCCCAGACGAGCGTTTCGTCGCTGAGCGTGACCGGCTTCGGCGGCGGGACGATCTACTACCCGACCAGCACCGCCGAGGGGACGTTCGGCGCGGTGGCGGTCGCGCCCGGCTTCACCGCCGACCAGAGCAGCATGGCCTGGCTCGGCCCGCGGCTGGCCTCCCAGGGCTTCGTGATCTTCACGATCGACACCAACACCCGGCTCGACCAGCCGAGCAGCCGCGCCCGGCAGCTGGAGGCCGCGCTCGACTACCTCACCGAGCGCAGCAGCGTCCGGACCCGGATCGACGCGACCCGGCTCGGCGTGATGGGCCACTCGATGGGCGGCGGCGGGACGCTGGAGGCCGCCGAGGAGCGCCCGCAGCTGCAGGCCGCGATCCCGCTGACCCCGTGGGACCTGCAGAAGAACTTCTCGGACGTGCGCGTCCCCACGATGATCATCGGCGCGGAGGCGGACACGGTCGCGCCCGTCGCCTCGCACTCCGAGCCGTTCTACACGAGCATCCCGGCGTCGTCGGAGAAGGCGTACCTGGAGCTGAACGGCGCCAGCCACTTCGCGCCGAACATCGCGAACACGACGATCGCGAAGTACAGCATCTCCTGGCTCAAGCGGTACATCGACAATGACACCCGCTACGACCAGTTCCTGTGCCCCGGCCCGAACCCGGACCTGAACATCTCCGAGTACCGGGACACCTGCCCGAACTCCTAGCCCCCGTCCCCCCGGGGCTCCCCTACCGGCCGGGCCGCCCGTTGCCTCCCCGCACGGGCGGCCCGGCCATGCCGCCGTCGGCGGAGCCGTCCTCCGCGCCGTGCAGCCGCAGCGCGCTGAGCGCGAGGGACAGTTCGACGAGGTCGCCGGGGCGGGTGAGCGTCCGCCCGGTGAGCTGCTCGATCTTGCGGAGCCGGTTGAGGACGGTGTTGCGGTGGCAGAACAGCCGGTCGGCCGCGCGCGCCGCGGAGCCGTCGCATTCCAGCCAGGTCTCCAGCGTCGTCAGCAGCACGTCGCGGAACCCGGGGTCCACGTCGCCGAGGCCGCCGAGCGCGACGTGCCCGAGCCGGCCGGCGAGGCGCGGCTGGGACAGCACGAGCGCGTCGGGGAGGCGGCGGTCCAGCCGGGCGATCTGGTTGCCGGGGCCGCGGCACGTCCGCAGCGCCAGCTCGGCGAACCAGCGGGCGCCGCCCAGCTCGGCGAGCGAGCCGACGACCGGGCTCACCCCGGCGTGCGAGCGCGCGTAGGGGCGGACGGCGGCGACGAGGTCGTCGAGCTCGGCGGTGCCGAGCGCGACCAGCGCCACCTGCGCGTCGGTGCGCAGCCGCCAGATGAACCGCATCCCGCCGGTGTCGGCGGGGCGCCGGTCCACGCCGTCCCCGAAGCCGCACTCGGCGCCCAGCATCACGACCGCGTACCGGCCGGTCGCGGGCAGCCCGAGGACGGACGTCGCGGTCGCGAGCAGCCCGCCGTCGGCGCCCTGCCCGTCCAGCAGCGCGTCCACGATCGCCTGGACGCGCTCCTCGCTGCGCCGCGCCAGCGCCAGCTCGGTGCGGTGGTAGGCGGCCGCGGCGGCGCCGGACTGCTGGTCGATGGTGTCCCAGGTGCGGGTCGCCTGCCGGATCAGCGCCGGGACGTTCTCGGGGTCGTTCTGCCCGACGACCTCGACGACCGCCTCCCAGAACACCCGCCCGGCGAGCCGGTAGGAGCGCAGCAGCTGGTCGAGGGGCTGCCCCTGGTGCGCCCGGCGCTGCCCGAGGCGGCGCGCCCAGTCGAGGTCGGCGCGGCCCCGGCTCGGTTCGAGGATCGTCTTGAAGCCGTGCCCGAGCCCGGTGTGGCACATCTCCCACACGTCGTGCCGGAACGCGTCGTCGCGGTCGCCCCGGTCGCCGGACAAGATCTCGGCGGTGAGCCGGTCGGCGAGGTCGGGCAGCCGGTCCGACAGCCGCAGCACCGCCTTGCGCATGATGGTGCGGTCCGCGTCCATCGGGCGGGCCGGATCGGGCCGCCGCGCCGCCGTCCCGGTCGTCCCGGCCACCGTGCCGTCCGCCGTCCCGTTCACCGTCGCGGACCGTCCTGCCGTCATCGCGGGCCACCTCCAGCACAACGCGGGGGCCTCATCGTGCCATCGCGGGCGCCTGCGGGCCATCGCGGGATGTCCAGACTGTGCGGGCTCACAACGGGGGCACGTCCGGATTGCGCCGTGGCCACGAAACGGAGGCGGGCTCTGGACCGCCGGGGGGCGGCCGTGCTCACCTATGGTCCCCTTCCCTTTTGAGACCCCGTCCAATAGAGGAGCCGCCTACGGCGCCCGGCCGAGGTCAGTTCCCCGATGAGGAGGGACCGGCATGACCCACCCCCAGCCGCACCCCCGTGCCGCCGCCGTTCGCCGGCCCGATCGTGA
>NZ_VCKZ01000554.1 GCF_005889745.1 Actinomadura geliboluensis | reverse complement strand
CGGGACGGGGCGGTCCGCGCGGAGCGGCGGCACCAGGTACCCGGGCAGCGTCGTGCCCTCGTAGGGGATCTCCACCGCCGCCACGGGCGGGTCGGTGACCGCCATGGCGGCGCGGAAGCAGCGCCGCGCGGCCTCGACGCCGGGTGGCGTCCCGGCGCCGCCGATCGCCCGGAGCTGCCCGGAGATCCGGTGGTAGACGGACGCGCGCAGCCACGCGTCCCGCGCGGTGACCGGGTGGCCGCCGGCGTGGGCGGCGCGGGCGTCGCCCTCCACCGCGTCGGCGAGCGCGGAGAACCCGGCCCGCCAGGCGCGCTCGTCCCCGGGGGGCAGGTCCCGCGCGACGGCGTGGACCTCGCTGAAGTCGGCGCCGCCGACGTAGATGTAGCCGAGCAGCCGCATGAACTGCGTCGACCACTCCAGGTCGTCCGGCCAGTAGGCGAACGCCCCGAAGCCGGCGGTGGCGTCCCCGGGCCGGCTCATGACCGCGCCTCCGCGCGTCCCGCGCCGCTCTCCGCGCGTTCCTCCGTGCCGCTCTCCGCGCGCCGCCCGTACACGCGCACGGTGGCCTGCACGTGCGGCGCGAACCGGGACCAGCCCCGGCGGCGGCGGAACTCGGCGCCGTCGAGGACGGCGGGGTCGTCGATCTCGTACAGCGACAGGTACCGGCGGCCGCCGCCGGCGGCGGAGACGTAGCGCTCCCCCGACACGAAGCCGGGGCAGCCGGCGATCTCGGGCAGGTGGACCTCGTCGTACCAGCGGTTCCAGTCGTCCTCGACCGACTCCTCGACCGTCACGTCGACGACGAGCAGCCAGCGGGCAGCGGTGTTCATGCGCCCTCCTCGGCGGCGAGGCGGAGGGCGCCCGCTCCGTGGAAGCGGCGCCTCCGCCCGAAGGCGGCCAGCCCTTCGAGGTTGTCGGTCACCTGGCCGAAGACGGTGACCGTGTTGGGTCCGGAGGGCAGGCGGCACTCGGCGTCGCCGTAGACGACGCAGATCTCCCCGTACTTCCCGTCCCAGGTGAGGTCGCCCGGCCGGACCAGGCGGACCGCGTTCTCGGCCGCGCCCGCGGCGAGGCCGAAGGTCTCGGTGGCCATCAGCATCTCCCCGCTCCACGCGGTGTTGACGACTTGCGTCCGCAGCGGCAGCGCGGCGCGGACGGCGGCGGCGGTCCGCGGCACGCCCTCGTCGTAGAGCAGGACGCCCGCGGACCCGCCGTCCCAGCTCAGCCGGGCGCGGGCGGTGCCGCGCCGGAAGTCGTTCCAGGTGCGCTGGAACCACCAGCCGTCGGCCTCGCTCATGCCCGCGCCCCCTCGTCCGTGCGGCCGGCCCCGTCCGCGGGGTCGGCGTCGATGCGGTTGACGACCCGGTGCAGCGACACCGACCAGTCGGTGACCGCGTCCGCCCAGTGCTCCCAGGCCGCTTGGCCCGCCTCCCGCCGGCGGCGCAGCGCCCCGGCGAAGTCGTCGGGGTCGTCGACCTCGTACACGGCCCAGAACCGGTGGCCGCGGCTCCCGAGGTCGCGGTCGTGCGGGGCGAGCCGCAGCCGGACGGCCCGGTGGAAGCCGGGATTGGCGAGCAGCTCCGGGACGTGCCGCTCCTCGTACCAGGTGTGGAAGTCGCGCTCGTCCCGGTCGGTCGGCAGGTCGACGTCGGCGGTGACGATCGCCCAGTGCGCTCCCTGCGCGCCGTCGCGCGAGCGGGTGCTGAGCAGCGTCCGGTAGGTCCGCTCCCAGTTGAGCAGCCACGTGTCGACGTACCGCTGCCACGGCCCCCAGGGCGGCGCGGCGTCGAGGACGCGGTTGAACTCGTCCACGCCGTCGACCTCGTAGACCGCCGAGTACCGCTGGGGCCGCGCTCCGACGGCGCCGGGGTGGTCGAGCCGCCGCAGCAGCCAGCAGCGGCGGAAGCCCGGCTCGGCCACGTACTCGCGCTGGTGCTCCTCGGCCCACCAGCGGACGAACTCGTCCTCCCGCGCACCGGCCTCCGGCGCGACGTCGGCGCGTACCACGGTGAAGATCGTCATCGCACCCGCCCGGTCTGGATGTGGGACGTCGGGTAGCCGCCGTCCACGGTCAGCGTCGTGCCCACGACGAACGCGGCGTCGTCGGAGGCGAGGTAGGCGATCGCCCGCGCGATGTCGTCGACGGTGCCGAGCCGGCCCGCGAGGGTCGCGGACTCCAGCCGCTCGACGCGGCCGGGCTCGGCGCGCAGGTGCTCGTTCATCGGGGTCGCGGTGAAGCCGGGCGCGACGGCGTTGACGCGGACGCCGCGCGGCGCGAGCTCGACCGCGAGGGTCCGCGCGAGCCCGTCGACGGCGCTCTTGGTCATCCCGTAGGCGGCCTGTCCGGCCATGCCCACGTGCCCGGACACCGACGAGACCAGCACCATCGAGGAGCCTTCGCCCATCAGCGGCGTGAGTGCCTGCGCCACCAGGAACGGCGCGCGCGCGTTGACGGCCCACATGCGGTCGAGTTCGGCGACGGAGATGTCCTGGAAGGGACGCGGCCCGAAGACGCCGGCGCTCTGCACCAGGACGTCGAGGCGGCCGGCGGCCTCGCCGACGCTCGCGGCGAGCGCCCGGATCGAGCCGGCGTCCTCCAGTTCGGCCTCGAACACCCGGTGCCCGCGGCCGGAGTCGGCGAGCAGGTCCTCGTGCGCCGCGGCCGTGCGGCGCGCGTCGCGCGCCACGAGGAGCACCCGCGCGCCCTCGCCGGCCAGCCGCCGCGCGACGCCGGCCCCGATCCCCGAGCTGGCGCCGGTCACCAGGGCGACCCGGCCCTCGAAACGGCCGCTCATACGATCGCCACCGGACGCACCATGGAGCCGGTGGCCCCCCGGACCCGCAGCGACAGGCAGAGGAACAGGAACTCGCTCGCCTCCGCCTCCGCGAGCTGCTCCAGGTAGAGCAGTTCGGCGATGTGCACCCCGGCGCGGGCCAGCAGCCGCACGTGGACGGGGAGGAACGGCCCCGCGTCGCGGGCGGGGAAGCACTCGACGTTCTCGGTGTCGGCGCCGACCAGCACCGCGCCCGCGTCCGCGAGCGCCTCCGCCGCGCTCAGGTCGATCCCGGCGCCGAAGTGCGCCCCGCGCCGCTCGGCGCCCGCGTCCCACACCGACATGTAGCCGGTGCGGATCAGCACCGCGTCGCCGGGGCGCAGCTCGACGCCCTGCCGCTCCGCGGCGGCCCGGACGTCCCCGGCCGTGACGCGCTCGCCCGCGGGGAGCGCGCCGACGCCGCGGAGGGCGGCGATGTCGAGCAGGACGCCGCGGCACACGAACGGGGGGATCGAGGACGCCTCCGCGCGCACCGGGCCGTGGTCGCCGAGGTGCTCGGCCTCGGTGCCGCCGCCGTACCACTCCTCGCCCTCGGTGATGTGGCACAGGGCGTCGACGTGCGTGCCGGTGTGGGTGGAGGCGGCCATGAACTCGGTCATCACGCCGGTGGGCGCGCCCTGCGCGTCCGGCCGGCCCGCGGGGCCGTCGATCCGGCCGCCGCGCGGCGTCCGGTAGGTCGTCATCACGAATGGCGGGTGCGCGTCGAGCACGGGCATCCCGGCCCAGCGCCCGGCGTCCAGGTCGAAGATCCGGCCGGTGCGGGGCATCGCGAGGGCGGCGAGCACGTCCTCCGGGCGCTGCCGGCAGCCGCGTCCCAGCTCCTCGGGCGCGTAGTCCACCCCGGGGAGGGCGCGCTGGCGGAGCACGCCGCCGGTGTCGGTGGCCGTCATGCGGCGCCCCCGGCGGCCTTGACCGGGGCTCCCGGGGCGCTATATCGTCCACATTGCGGGCAATTAGTCTGCATAGCGGACAACGTAGGTCGAGGACGGAGAGCATGTCAAGAGAGCAGGCGCAGGGCTCGGTCAAGGTGCTCACGAAGGCGGTCGCGGTGCTCGACGCCCTCGCCGAGGCGGGCGAGCTGACGCCCGCGCAGCTCAGCGAGCGCCTCGGCGAGCCGCGCGGCACCCTGTACCGGGTGCTCGCCGCGCTGGAGGAGCACGACCTCGTCCAGGCCGGCGCCCGGCGCGGCGGCTACCAGCTCGGCCTCCACCTGTTCACGCTCGGCAACGCCGTCGCCCGCCGCTTCGGCGACGAGCGCGCCGCGGCACTGCCGGCGATGGAGCGGCTGAACGACGCCACCCGGCAGACGGTGTTCCTGACCGTGCGCCGCGGGTTCGACGCGCTGTGCGTCGAACGCATCGACGGCCAGCAGGTCGGCGTGATGATCCTGCCCGTCGGCGGGACGATCCCGCTGCACGGCGGCGCCAACGCGCGCGCCCTGCTCGCCTTCGAGCCCGAGGAGTTCTGGCGGCGGTACGCCGAGCACGCGCCGCTGACGGCGTTCACCCCCGCGACCGAGACCACGCCGGACGGCCTCTACCGGCAGCTGCGCGAGACGCGCGACGCCGGCTACAGCCTCTCCGACCAGGACGTGATCCCGGGCATCGCCTCGATCGGCGCGCCCGTCTTCGACCACGAGGACCGGGTCCGCGCCTCGATCTCCCTCAGCGGCCCCCGCCCGGCCGTGCTGGAGTCCTCCTTCGAGGACAACGTCCGCCTCGTGCGCGAGGCGGCGGCGGAGATCTCCCGGCTGCTCGGGCGGGACGCCGCCGCCCGCACCGCCCCCGCGGAGCGGCGATGAACGGCCGCCCGGCGCCCGCCCCGCCCGCGCCGATCAGCGCCGCCGCCGAACTGGTGGCCTCCAGGGCGCTGTCGCCGGTCGACCTGACCGAGACCTGCCTGCGCGTCATCGAGGCCCGCGAGCCGGACGTGTCGGCGTTCGCGGCCGTCGACGGCGAGCGCGCACTGCGCGAGGCACGGCTGCTCGAGGACGAACTGCTCCGCACGGGACCGCGCTCGCCGCTGCACGGCGTCCCGGTGGCGGTCAAGGACCTCCTCGACGTCGAAGGACTGCCGACCCGCGCCGGATCGCCGGTGCTCGGCGGCGCCCCGCCCGCCGCGTCCGACGCCGCCGCCGTGGCCGCGCTGCGCGCGGCGGGCGCGGTGGTCATCGGGAAGACCCACACCCACGAG
>NZ_VCKZ01000007.1 GCF_005889745.1 Actinomadura geliboluensis | reverse complement strand
GTGTGGGTGCGCAGGTGGATCTGTTCATCGTGCGCCGGGATGATCAGCTTGTAGGCGCGCGGTTCTCCCTGGTGCCGGGACAGCGGGATCAGCACCCGCCCGTCCTTCTTGGTGGGCTGCTGGGGTACGCGCGGGTCGACGATCCGGGGCGCGGCGACGATCTCGTCCAGCGGGATGCCCAGTGCCGCGGTGATCGGCAGCAGCAGTTCGAGGCTCGGCTTGCGCTGGCCGGATTCCAGCCGGGACAGGGTGCTGGTCGAGATGCCCGTGGTCCGCGCGAGGTCGGCGAGGCTGACGCCCTTCTTGTCGCGGGCGCGCCGCAGCCTGGGCGCGATCTGCGCGATCACGCTGCCGACGGTGGGCTGGTCGTCCATACGCCGCAGTCAACCAATGTGTCCCGGAAACAGCAACGTTAGTTGTCGTTTTCGGGGCCACCTCCCGACGCTGTCAGTGGAGGTGGTCCACATGGACACAACAGCAGACCGTCCGGACGAATCGCTCGCGGAGACGGTGTGGGACAGCGTCATCGTCGGTGGCGGGGCCGCCGGTCTGTCGGCCGGCATCGTCCTGGCGCGGGCCCAGTTCGCGACGCTGATCGTGGACGGCAGTGAGCCACGGAACGGCCCGGCCGCCCACATGCACGGGTACCTGTCGCGGGACGGCATGCCGCCGAAGGAGTTCCTCGCGACCGGCCAGGACGAGTTCACCCGGTACGGCGGGACCCTGACGCGAGCGACGGTGAACGACGTGCGCCGCGCCGAGGGCGGCGTGTTCGAGTTGCGGCTCGATGACCGGCGCGCCCTGCGCGCCCGGTCGGTTCTCGTCGCCACGGGACTGGCCGATGAACTGCCCGACGTGCCCGGCCTGGCCGCTGGGTGGGCGTCCGTGGTGCATCACTGCCCCCACTGCCACGGCTACGAGGTGCGGGGGCGCACCATCGCCGTCATCGGCAGCACGATGGCTCCGCAATCCGCGCACCTGGCGGCCCTCATGCGCCGCTACAGCTCGTCGGTGACGTTCTGCGTCAACGGTGCCGTGGTCGACTCCGCCGAACGACGGCGCCTGACCGCCTACGGCGTGCGCCTCGTCGACACCCACGTCACCCGGGTTACGACCACCGGCGATGAAGCGGTGGTCGAACTGGACGACGGCGGGACGGTGCCCTGTGAGGCCATCTTCGTCGGGACCCGCCCGGCACCGTACGACGCCATCCTGACCGCGTTGAACGCGGCAAAAGACCCGGTCAGCGGCCTGGTCTCGGTCGATGCCGCCGGCGCCACGTCCGTCGAAGGGGTGTGGGCCGCCGGGAACGTGGTCAACCCCCGCGCCCAGGTCGTCATGGCGGCCGGTGCGGGCTGTGCGGCGGGCATCGCCATGACCGGCTGGCTGCTCGACCGCGAGCTGTCCGAAGCCGCAGCCAAGGAGGACGCGACCTGATGGCCGCCGACCTCGCCGAGACGTCCCGAAGCTCCGCGCGGCTCCCCCTCGGCGTCTACCTGCTCGGCTTCAGCCTGTTCGCGATGGGCAGCGCGGAGTTCCTGCTGGCGGGCGTGCTACCGGACGTGGCCGCCGATCTCGAAGTCCCGCTCTCCTCGGCGGGCTTCCTGATCACCGCGTTCGCGCTCGGTGTCGTCATCGGAGGGCCGCCGTTCGCCGTGCTCAGCCTGCGCTGGCCCCGGCGCACCGCGCTGATGGCCACCCAAGGCGTGTTCGCGGTCAGCGTCGCCGCCGGGCTGCTGGGGAACTACGACGTCCTGCTGCTGAGCCGGGTGGTCTCGGGTGTCGCCTACGCGGGCTTCTTCGCCATCGCGTCCGTGACCGCGATCAGCCTGGTCACCCCGGACCGCAACGCCCGCGCCTCGGGGGTCGTCGTCAGCGGCCTGAGCATGGCCATGGTCGCCGGAGGTCCGGCGGGCACCCTGCTCAGCCAGTTCACGCAGTGGCGGGGCGGGTTCTGGGCCGTCGTCGCCCTGACCCTCGCCGGGATCGCCGCCTGCCACGCCGGGATCCCCGCAGCGGACGCGGGCCCCCGCCCGGCGGCGCGGCCGAGCGTGTCGCGGGAGCTGTCCGCCATCCGGCAACGGCGGCTCTGGGGCGTCTACGGGATCACGATCCTGACCACCGCGGCCTACATGATCACGTTCAACTACCTGTCGGCCATGCTCACCGACGTCACCGGTGTGCCCGCGCTCTGGATCCCCGCGATCCTCGCCCTCTTCGGAATCGGCGCCTTCGTCGGCCTGTCCATCGGCGGACGCGTCTCCGACGCACGTCCGCATGCCGCCCTCCTCGGCGGCGCCACCGCGATCGTGGCCCTCTCCGTCATCATGGCCGTCGCGGTCCACGAAGCCTGGGCGGTGATCCCCACCGTCTTCCTGCTCGGGATCGCCGCCTTCGTGCTGAACCCCGCGATCTACGCCCGCGTCTTCGCCATCGCGGGCGACGCGCCGACGCTCGCCGGGGCCACGACCGTGTCGGCCTTCCAGCTCGGGATCAGCTGCACGCCCGTCCTCGCGGCGGCCGCGCTCTCCCAGGGCACCGCGCTCTCCCAGGGCACCGCCCTCACCTGGGTCTGCCTGATCGGAGCCGCCCTCGCCGCACTCGCGCTCCCGCTCATCCTCACCGACCGCACCGCCCGCCGGGTGTCCGGTTGAGGACTCGGCATACCACCCTCCGTGTCCGGCGCGCCACGATTGTCCTCGCGCATCGCGAAGGGGGACAGCATGGGCAAGGACGACGGGAAGTTCTTCCTCATCTCGGTCACCGTGCTGCTGGTGGTGGCCGTCCTACCCGCGGGCCTGCTGCTCGGCCCGCTGCATTTAGGGGACGGGGAGACCGCGCGGCTCGCGGCCGTGCTCACGTTCATCGGCGTTCTCGTGACGGCGTCCGTAACGCTGATCGGGTTCGTGGTGAACCGGCAGACCGAGCACCGTCTGCAGACGGAGCAGGCCGAACAGAGCCGCCAGCTCAGGCTGGAATCGGCGATGCGCGCGGGCCAGCTGATCGCCCCTGCCGACGGCGGCTCGTCCGATCCGGTGGCGCCGGCCTCCGGGCTCCTCGCGCTCACCAAGCTGGACAACGCCGATCTCGCCGTGGCCCTGCTCGTCGACCTCTGGTGCCCGGAGAACCCGCGGGTCTCGCCGGAGACCGCGGTGCTCGTCATCGACGCGGCACTGCGCTCGTCCTCGGCCAACGCGCAGCTCATCGCCGCCGAACTGCTCTGCCGCCACTCGACCGGCCTCAACACCTGCCAGTCCCTGCACTGGCCGAGCGCGGTGGAGGGCTGCTGGATACCGGAACTCAGCCCGCGGGCCAAGCTGCTGCTGGTCGAGGCGCTGGTGAACATGACGCTGGCCGGACCGACCAACGAGAGCGCCCTGCGCGCCGTCGCGGTCCGCCTCTACGGCATCTGGCGCGACGACCCGAACGAGGACGTGCGGGGCTGCATCGGCAAGCTCATCGACGCGTTGATCGGCAGGCTCAACGACTTCGGCTACAAGGACTTCATGCAGGGCACCCAGCGGGTCATGCTGAGCGAGCTGCAGAAGGCCGCCCGGAGCAAGAGCGACAACCCGGACGGCTATCTCGACCGCCTGTCGACCAGGTTCGCCGACGACCTCCGCGGCTGGGCACAGCGCTGCGAGGGACTGCCCACCGAACCCGGCTGCCTCGCCGCACCCGGCTGAGCCGTTCCCCGGCGAGGCCGGTTCGGCGCCGTTCGCCGGACGGCCGATCCCGGACACGCAGCCGCCCGCCGAAAACGCTGTACTCGGCTGGAGTCGGTGTCGTTTCCGTCCAAGACGGGTTCATGTCCGCGGCCTAGTGTGAAACTCGGCAGCCGGCTCGGAACATGAGGAGATAACGCTATGCGCAAGCTGGTCTACACCGGTTTCATGTCGCTCGACGGGGTCGTGGACTCGCCCGGCGGAGGGCCGGGGGAGGGGCACCGCAGCGGCGGCTGGGTGTTCAAGGACCTCGAGTTCGTCCCGGAAGCCTGGTCGCTGAAGGGCGAGGAACTCGCCGACACGACGGCGCTGATGTTCGGCCGCCGCAGCTACGAGGCGTTCGCGCCGGTCTGGCCCGGCTCGGCGGACCACGCCGACTACAAGGAACTGCCCAAGTACGTGGTGTCGACCACGCTGGGCGACGACGCCCTCGTCGACGGGTGGGGGCCGACGACGATCCTGCGCTCGACCGAGGACGTCGCCGCGCTCAAGGAGTCCGACGGCGGCGCGATCTTCATCCACGGGAGCGCGGAACTGGCCCGGCGGCTGGCGGACGCGGACCTGATCGACCAGTACAACCTGCTGGTCTTCCCCGTGCTGCTCGGTGCCGGGAAGAGCGTGTTCGCGCGCGCCGACCGCGACAAGCAGATGCTGAAGCTCCGGGAGTCGGAGACCTACCGGAACGGGATCCTGAAGCTGGTCTACGACGTCGCGCGCTGATCCAGGGCGAGGCCGATCGCGCCTCCGCCGCCCTCGCGCAGCTGCCCGGCGGTGCGTCCGACGTAGGTGCGCAGCGCCCGGGCCAGGTGCGGCTCGTCGAAGTAGTCGAGCTTGGCGACGACGGCGGCCGCCGGGTCGCCGGCCGCCAGCAGCCCGGCCGCCGTGCGGGCCCGCTCGATCTGCCGGACGGCGCCGCGCGTCAGCCCGGTCGCGGCGCGGAACCGGCGTTCGACCGTGCGCCCCGAGACGTCCGGGCGGTGCCCGCGCAGCACCTCGGCGACGAGCGGGTCGGCGACCACGATCCCGGACCGGACGAGACGGTCGACCAGGGCCTCGGCGTCGTCGGGGCCGGGCGTCTCCCAGCGCGCGCCGTCCAGCCGGAACGTCCGGCGCGTGGTGTCGGGGAGCACGACGCCCGTGTCCACCAGCGCCGGCGTGGGCATGGCCCGCAGCGAGGTGCCGACCGCGAAATCGATGCCCGTGAAGGTCGCGCCCTCCGGCACCGGCGCCGTGCTGGTGCGGGTCTCGGGCCCGGTGACGGTCGTGTGCGCGCGGCCGTCCTGCTCCCAGAACACCAGGCCCCAGCGCACCCCTGCGACGGACGTCATCTCCGTGACCTGCTCGCTCGTGCAGGTCCAGACGGCGTCGATCCAGGGCGAATCGGACTCGCGCGTCCCGAAGCGCAGCTCCACGGCCGGAAGGATACGCCGCATCGCGGACCCGCGCGGGACGGGCACTTTGTTGATGCTAACATCAGGTTCATATCTGCCCCGTGCGGCCGAGCCTCCACCGCGTTCCGGTGCGCGGCGCGGTGCGGTCCAGCGAGCAAAAGCCGATGTTAGGTTCAGGTGTGGAGAAGGCACAGACCCCCCGTCCGACACAGCGCGGGCGCAAGACGCTCGCGGCCATCGAGGCGGCCGCCCGTCGGATCATCGCCCGTAAAGGCTTCCTGTCGATGACGGTCGCCGACATAGCGCAGGAGGCCGGGCGCTCGCCCGCCTCCTTCTACAACTACTACGACTCCAAGGAAGACCTGCTCGCCCACTGGGCGGGCGGCTTCCGCGAGGAGGCCAAGGCCCGCGCCGTCGTCGCCTACAAGCACGGGGTCCCGCACCGCGAGCGCGTCATGGAGTCGGCGCGCGCCCACTGGGAGACCTACCGCGAGCGGCTCGCCGAGATGGTGGGCGTCTTCCAGCTCGCCATGATCAACGAGGAGTTCGCCGGGCACTGGCGGGAGCTGTGCGACGACGCCGTGCAGAGCATCGCCGACGGGGTCCGGCGCGCCCAGCGCGAGGGGTACTGCCCCGGCGCCGACCCCGAGCTCACGGCCAGGGCCATCGTCGCGATGCTCAACCAGTTCTGCTACGACCTGCTCGCCGGGGCCGGCGAGGGCGCCGACATCGACGACGAGGCCGCCGTCCGCACGCTCGGCGAGATCTGGTACCGGGCGATCTACTGGCGGGCCGACGACGACTGAACCGCGGCCGCCCCGCCGGGCGCGGCGGCCCGAGCAAGGAGCGCGAAGATGGCGCCGACGACGCTCGCCGGAAAGATCTGGGACCGTCATGTCATCGAGCGGGGCGATTCCGACCTCCTCTACATCGACCTCCATCTCCTGCACGAACTGACCTCGCCGCAGGCGTTCGAGGGGCTGCGCACGGCCGGACGCGCCGTCCGCCGCCCCGACCTCGCCGTGGCGACCGCCGACCACAACGTCCCCACCTCGGCCGAGGGGCTGTCCCTGCTGGACGGCCTGAGCGCCCGGCAACTGCGGATCCAGCGCGACAACTGCCGGCAGGCCGGCATCGAGCTCCACCCGCTCGGGTCGCCGGGGCAGGGCATCGTGCACGTCATCGGCCCCGAACTCGGCCTGACCCAGCCCGGCATGACGATCGTCTGCGGCGACAGCCACACCGCCACCCTCGGCGCGTTCGGCGCGATCGCGTTCGGCATCGGGACGAGCCAGGTCGAGCACGTCCTGGCCACCCAGACGCTCTGGGCGCCGCGGCCGCGCACCATGGCCGTCACGGTGCGCGGCATGCCGCGTCCCGGCACCACCGCCAAGGACCTGACCCTCGCGATCATCGCCCGGATCGGCACCGCCGGCGGCGCCGGGACGCTCATCGAGTACCGGGGCGAGGCGATCGCGGCGCTGCCGATGGAGGGGCGCATGACCGTGTGCAACATGGCCATCGAGGCCGGGGCGCGCAGCGGGATGATCGCCCCCGACGAGACCACCTTCGCCTACCTGGAGCACCGCGAGCGCTCACCGCGCGGACGGCTCTGGGAACAGGCGCTGGACGACTGGCGCACCCTCCGCACCGACGACGGCGCGGTCTTCGACCGGGAGGCCGTCATCGACGCGGCCTCGATCGGGCCGCAGGCGAGCTGGGGCACCAACCCGGCGCAGACCACCGGCATCGACGGGACCGTGCCCGCGCCGGAGTCCTTCGCCGACCCCGCCGAGCGCGCCGCCGCCGAACGGGCACTGGCCTACATGGACCTCGCGCCCGGCACGGCCATGCGCGACATCGCGATCTCCACGGTCTTCATCGGGTCGTGCACCAACGGCCGGCTCGCCGACCTGCGCGCCGCCGCCGACGTGCTCCGCGGCCGCAGGGTCGCGCCCGGCGTCCGGGCGCTGGTCGTCCCCGGCTCGACGCGGGTCAAGCGGCTGGCCGAGGAGGAGGGCCTGGACGAGGTCTTCCGCGCCGCCGGGTTCGAATGGCGCTCCTCCGGCTGCTCGATGTGCGTCGGGATGAACGGCGACGCCGTCGAGCCGGGCGGGCGCAGCGCGTCCACGTCCAACCGCAACTTCGAAGGACGCCAGGGGCCGGGCGCGCGCACGCACCTGGTGTCGCCCGAGTCCGCCGCCGCCTCGGCGGTCCTCGGGCACCTGGCGAGCGCCGCCGATCTCCGGGAGCACTGATGGAGCCCGTCACGGTCGTCACCGGCCGCGCCGTCCCGCTGGACCGGGGCGACGTGGACACCGACCAGATCATCCCGGCCCACTGGATGAAGCGGGTCGAGCGCACCGGCTACGCGGACGGCCTGTTCGAGAAGTGGCGCCGCGATCCGGACTTCGTGCTGAACCGCCCGGAGTACCGCGGGGGGACGATCCTGGTCAGCGGCCCGAACTTCGGCTGCGGCTCTTCCCGCGAGCACGCGCCGTGGGCGCTCCGCGACTACGGCTTCCGGGCGATCGTCGCGCCGGGCTTCGCCGACATCTTCCGCGGCAACCTGCCGAACAGCGGTCTGGTCCCGGTGCGGGTGGCGCCCGAGATCGCCGCGGCCCTGCTCGCCGCCGCGACCGCCGACCCCGCCACGGAGATCGTCATCGACGTCGTGGAACGATCCATCGCCTGCCCGGCCGCCGGGGTCCACGACAGCCCCTTCCACCTGGACGACTCCGCCCATCACCGGCTCGTGAACGGCCTGGACGAGATCGACCTGACCCTGGGCCGGAACGAGGCCATCACCGCCTACGAGCGCACGCGTTCTCCCTGGTTGCCGACGGGCCGCGCCTGATATCGGTGCCGCTCCGCGTATGGACATCGTCCTCGGCCGCGGGCTAAGGTCCAAATCCGACGTCAGGTTTACTTTTGGGAGTGTCGCCATGCCGGTGGAGCGTCTTTTCGTCGGGCTCGACTCCCCCACGGCCCAGCGGGCCGGTGCCGGGGGACACCCGTGCCAGGGGGTGTACCACCGCCCATCGGGCCGGTCCCCGAAGATCGCGCTGATCGCGACGCACTACTCCGTCGACTTCTCCGAGCACTACCTCGCCGACTTCATCGCCGAGCGCGGCCTGGGGTTCCTGGGCTGGAACACGCGCTTCCGGGGCGCCGAGAGCCACTTCCTGCTCGACCACGCCCTCGTCGACATCGGCAGCGGCGTCCGGTGGCTTCGCGAGGAGGCGGGGGTCGAGCGGGTCGTCCTGCTGGGGAACTCGGGCGGGGGGTCGCTGATGGCCGCCTACCAGTCGCAGGCCAGGGAGCCCAACGTCGCGCCGCTCCCGGGCATGCGGCCCGCGCGCGGCGTCGAGGAGCTTCCGGTGGCCGACGCCTACATCTCGACCGCCGCGCACCTGGGCCGCCCCGAGGTGCTCACGGCGTGGATGGACCCGTCGGTCGTCGACGAGTCGGACCCGGTCTCGACCGACCCCGCGCTCAGCCTCTTCGACGAGGGGAACCCGGCGCCCTACTCGGCGGAGTTCCTCGCCCGGTACCGCGAGGCCCAGACACGGCGCAACCACCGCATCACCCGCTGGGTGAAGGACGAGATGCGCCGGCTCAAGGCGGCCGGGTTCCACGATCGCCTGTTCAACGTCCACCGCACCTGGGCGGATCCGCGCATGGTGGACCCCACGATCGAGCCGACGCGGCGCGAGCCCAACTCCTGCTACGCCGGGGAGCCCGCGCGCGCCAACGCGTCGGTCTTCGGCATCGCGAGCACCTGCACGCTGCGCACCTGGCTCTCCCTCTGGAGCCTTGAGGACTCGCAGACCCGCGCGACGCCGCACCTCGCCCGCATCAAGGAGCCCGCGCTCGTGGTGAACGCCGACATGGACACGGGCGTCTTCCCCAGCGACGCGGACGCGATCCTGGAGGCGCTCGGCTCCGCGGACAAGGAGTCCCACGTCATCGCGGCCGACCACTACTTCCGCCGCGACGGGGGCGACGCGGCCCGCGCCGAGTTGGCGGACCTGGTCGCGGACTGGACGAAGGCGCGCCTGGCATGACCGGCGCGTCGGCCGACATCGGCCTGCTCGCGCTGCGCGTCGTCTTCGGGCTGTACCTCGCCGGGCACGGGCTGCAGAAGTTCGGCCGGCTGGGCGGGCCGGGGCTGGCCGCGACCGCGCAGGCGTTCGATCGGGGCGGCTTCCGTCCGGGACGTCCCATGGCGGCCCTCGCCGGAAGCCTCGAGATCGCCGGAGGGCTGGCCCTGGTCGCCGGGTTCGCGGGCCCGGCCGCCGCCGCGACGGTCGTCGGCGTGATGCTGGTGGCCTGCTCGCTGCACGTCCCGAACGGCCTGTGGGAGAGCAAGAAGGGCGTGGAACTGCCCGCGGTGTTCGCGACCGCCGGCCTTGCCCTGCTCTTCACCGGGACCGGACGCGTCTCGCTCGACCATCTTCTCGGCATCGACGACCTCGCGGGGCTCCGCGAGTCGGCGCTTCTTCTCGCCGTGGTCCTCGCCGGGGTCGCCGTGACCCTCGTGCGTCGCCGCGCGCAGCTGCGGTCGGCGGCCGTCCGCTCCGCTGAGCAGCAGTAATTCGCTCCCGAAGTATTGACACTGACGTTAGCTTCGTAAATGCTTAGCTAAATCTGAGGTCAGTGTCACATCCCCCGCCAGCCTTCAGCGAATCATGAGGTAGCGCCTTGAGAACACGACTCGCCTGCATCTCCCTGGTGGCCACCGCCGCGCTGGCCGGCGCCTGCGCCACCCCGGCCGCGTCCACGAGCAAGGACGGCGTGAAGGTCGACGCCGGAGTCACCGCCGACGAGATCAAGATCGGTCTCTTCAACGGCTACACCGGCCCCGTCGCCGCGGGGGCGATCGCGGGGGCCGCCGGCTTCGACGCGCGCCTGGCCAAGGCCAACGCGTCCGGCGGCGTGTGCGGGCGCAAGCTCGTCTCGGTCCGCGCCGACACCAAGTACGACCCGGCCGTGGCGGTGCAGGTGTACCGCGCCAACGTCAAGGACATCGTCATGATCGGGCAGCTGCTCGGCGCGACGAGCATCTACGGGCTGAGCCAGCAGATCGCCCGCGACGACATCGCCACGCTCGCCGCGACGAGCGCGGCCGAGGTGATCAAGCTGGAGAACGTCTACCTGTTCACCACCCCGTTCCCCATGTACGTGATCAACGGGCTGGACTGGGCGAAGCGGGAGCAGGCCGGGTCCGGCGGCAAGCTCAAGGTCGGCGTCATCTACCAGGACGACGCGTTCGGCCAGGAGGGCCAGAAGGCGGTGCGCTACGTCGCCGCCAACGACCCCGACGTCGAGGTGGTCGCCGAGGCGGGCTACGACGTGAAGGCGGAGGACTTCACCGCCCAGATCCTGAAGATGAAGAAGGCGGGCGCGGAGACCGTGTGGATCCACGGCATCGCCTCCAAGACCGGCCCCATCCTCAGCCAGGCGTCCCAGCTCGACTTCTCGCCCCACTGGCTGACCGTCGACTCGGGCTACGAGAGCGCGCTGGCGCCCCAGCTCGGCAAGCTGCTCGACAAGCTGCACGTCGTGACCAGCAGCGTCCTCTACACCGAGAACGTGCCCGCGATGGCCGAGGTGAAGAAGAACGTCGAGAAGGTGGCGCCCGGCACCAAGCCCGACCAGCTCGTCATCGCCGGCTGGATCGACGCGTCCGTCGCGGTCGCGGCGCTGGAGAAGGCGTGCGAGAAGAAGGACCTCACCCAGAAGGGCGTGGTCGCGGCCATGTCCGGGCTCAGCGTCACGACGGACGGGCTCAGCCCCGACCTCGAGTACGGCGCGTCCGGCCCCGACAGCCGGATCCCCTCGCGGCAGACCCGGGTCAACAAGATCGACCTGAAGACCGGGATCCCGGTGCCGGTCACCGGCTTCGGCGCGACGGACCTGGCCGCCAAGTGGCGGCTGGCCGACGGCGCCAAGGGCTGACGGGCCGGCGAGGCGATCATGAACAACTTCCTGCAGCTGGCCTTCCAGGGGATGACCCTCGGGTGCATCTACGCGCTGATCGGCCTGGGCTTCGTCATGGTGTTCAAGAGCTCCGGCGTGTTCAACTTCGCGCACCCGGTGTTCGTGATGATCAGCGCCTACATCGTCGCCGCGCTCGCCCCCCACGGGTTCGGCTGGGGCGTCCTGGTCGCCCTGGTGTGCATGGCGGCGCTCGCGATCGTGTGCGAGAAGGTCATCCTGCGCCGCCTGGCGGGACGCTCCCTCTACGTCGTGATCATGGCGACGCTCGGCCTGTCCGTGATGGGGCAGGCGGTCGTCGCGATGTCGTGGGGCGTCAACCCGAAGGGGTCGACCGAGGGGCCGATGGGGCGCGGAGTGCTGCGCGTCGGCGGCGTCGCCCTCTCCTGGACGGGCGTGTGGATCATCACCGTCTCCCTCCTGCTCCTCGCGCTGCTGTGGACGTTCTTCCAGCGGACCCGCTACGGCCTCGCCCTGCGGGCCGCCGCGGACCACCATGAGGCGGCACTGGCGCAGGGCATCAACATGCGCTGGGTCCAGACCGTCTCCTGGGGCATCGCCGGGGTGCTGGCGGTCGCCGGCGGGGTCTTCCTCGGCGCCTTCCCGCGCCGGGTCTCGCCGGACATGGTCGACACGGCGCTCGGCGCGCTGCCGGCGCTGGTGATCGGCGGGTTCAACTCGCTGGCCGGCGCGGTCGTCGGCGGGATGAGCGTGGGGCTGCTGCTGGTGCTCGGCTCCGGCTACCTGGCGGAGTACGGCGGCGTGCACGTCGTCCTCCCGTACGTGGCGATGCTGCTGGTGCTCACGCTGCGGCCCTCCGGACTGTTCGGGCACCACGAGGCGGAGCGCATCTGATGACCTCCACCGTCTCCACCCGCCCCGGCACCGGCGCCGCCTCGGCGCCGGGCGGCCGGCCCCGCCCGTGGACGTCCCGCGCCCCGCGCGCCGCGGCGGTCGCCGCGCTGCTGGCCGTCCCGCTGTTCACCACGCCGCAGTGGCAGGCGATCGCCGTCTTCTCGGTCATCTACGCGATCGCGGCCCTCGGCCTGCACGTCCTGACCGGGATGGCCGGGCAGGTCTCGCTCGGCCACTCCGCCTTCGTCGCGGTCGGCGGCTACACCGCCATCTGGCTGGGTGCCGACCAGGGCCTGCCCATCTGGGTGTGGCTCCCGGCGGCGGCCCTGGTCAGCGCGGCGGTCGGGCTGCTCGTCGTCCCGTTCGCGGCCCGGCTGCGCGGGCTCTACCTCGCGGTGGTCACGCTCGCCGTCCTCTTCGTCGCCGAGTACCTGTGGGACGTCTGGGAGACGCTCACCGGCGGGAGCAAGGGCCGGCCCTCGCAGTCGGCCGTCCTGTTCGGCCACGACCTGCTGGACGACGTGATCATCGGCCGGTTCATGCTGACCGGCGACCAGCAGTTCTTCTACCTGGCCTGCGCGGTGCTCGCGGTGGCCGCGGTGGCGGCCCGCAACCTGAGCCGCACCCGGCCGGGGCGGGGCTTCGCCGCGATCCGCGACCGGGACCTGACCGCCGCCGTCGTCGGCGTCCCGGTCGCCCGGATGAAGAGCGCGGCGTTCGCGGTCGCCGCCGCGTACGCGGGCCTCGCGGGCGCGCTCCTCGTCGCCTACCAGACGTACGCGGTCCCCGACCAGTGGGACCTGATGCTGTCGGTCGAGCTGCTCGCGATGATCATCATCGGCGGCGTCGGGTCGCTGCGCGGCGCCATCGCGGGCGCGGTCTTCGTGACCGCCATCCCGCAGGTGGTGACGCTCCTCGCCCGCGTCGTGCCGGGGATCAGCACGACCCCCTCGGCGGGCGGCGGCGTCTCCGTCGACGTGCTCGCGAACTTCCTCTACGGGCTCACCGTGGTGGCGGTGCTGGTCTTCGAGCCGCGCGGACTCGCCGGCATCTCCGAACGGGTGCTGGACGCGGCCGGCCGGAAGAACCGGAAGGGACGGTCAGATGGCTGAGAAGAACGCGGCCGAGAAGAACGCGGCGGCGAGCCTCGCCGTCGACGACCTCACCGTGGGCTACCGGACGGGAGGCGTCGTCCTGGAGGAGGTCTCCCTGAAGGTGCCCGCCGGCCGGATCGTGACGCTGGTCGGGCCGAACGGCGCCGGCAAGACGTCGCTGCTGCGCGCGGTCTCCGGGCTCCTCAAGCACCACGAGGGCGCGGTCCACCGCGGGCGGGTCACGCTGGACGACGACGTCATCACCGGCGCGGACGCCTCCGCCGTCGTGCGGCGCGGCGTGGCGCAGGTGCTCGAAGGGCGGCAGGTCTTCCCCAACCTCACGGTGCGGGAGAACCTGCTGGCCGGCGCGCACACCCTGCGCCGCGACGACGCCCGCCGGGAGCCGGCGTTCGAGGAGATCCTCGACCTGTTCCCGGTGCTGCGGCGGCGGCTCGGGCAGCGGGCGGGCTTCCTGTCCGGCGGCGAGCAGCAGATGCTCGCGATCGGCCGGGCGCTGATGACCCAGCCCCGGCTGCTGGTCCTGGACGAGCCGAGCCTGGGGCTGGCGCCGCGGATCGTCGAGGAGATCCGCGACGTCGTCCTGGCCATCAACGCGAAGGGCACCACCGTCCTGCTGGTCGAGCAGAACGCCCTGCTGGCCTTCCAGGTCGCCGAGTACGGCTACGTGCTGGAGGGCGGCCGGATCGTGTGCGGCGGCCCGGCCGCCGAACTGGCCGGAGACGAGCGGGTCGCGCGCTACTACATGGGCGGGCAGGACATGAGCGGGCGGCGTGCCCGGCGGACCGCGGAGAGGGCGAGCCGATGACCACCACCGAGCACCCCGTGGTACTCGAACTCCAGGACGTCACGCTGAACTTCAGCGGCGTCAGGTCCCTCGACGGCGTCTCGCTGGAGATCCGCGAGGGGGAGACCTTCGGCATCATCGGGCCCAACGGCGCCGGCAAGTCCTCGCTGTTCAACTGCGTGTCCGGGGTCTACCGCCCGCAGGAGGGCAGGATCCGGCACCGCGGCCGGGACATCCTCGGTTCCCGGCCCGACCGGGTCAACGCGCTCGGCATCGGGCGGACGTTCCAGAACGTCGAGTCCTTCCCCACCATGACCGTCCTCGACAGCGTGCTGCTCGGCTGCATCGCCCGGCAGCGCGCCGGCATCCTGCGCGGCATGCTCTGGTACGGCTGGGCCGCGCGCGAGGAGCGCGAGAGCAGGGCCAAGGCGGAGGAGACCCTGGAGATGTTCGGCCTGGGCGAGCTGCGGGACACGCGGATGGGCGAACTGCCCGGCGGGACGCAGCGCCAGGTCGAGCTGTGCCGGGCCCTCGCCGCCGAGCCCGACGTGCTGCTGCTGGACGAGCCCGTCGCCGGGATGACGCACGACGAGGTCGAGTCCATGGTCGACGCCATCCTCGACGCCCACGAGCGGCTCGGGCTCACGGTGGTGCTGATCGAGCACAACATGGGCGTGGTGATGGACATCTGCGACCGGATCGCCGTCCTCGACTTCGGCCGCCTCGTCGCCGTCGGCACCCCCGAGGAGATCGGCCGCGACCCCGCGGTCCTCGCCGCCTACCTCGGCAGCGCCGAGGCCGACCCCGCGTGACGTCCGAAGACCCCTCCAGCCGTCAGGAGCATTAAGTGGCCGAGCCACAGTCCGATCTGTTCGACCTCACCGGGCGCGGCGTGATCGTCACCGGTGCCTCGTCCGGTCTGGGCAGGCGCTTCGTCCGGTGCCTGGCCGGGCGCGGGGCCCGGGTCGCGGCGGCCGCGCGCCGCACCCGCGACCTGGAGGAGCTGGCGCGGGAACTGGGCGAGGACCGCGTCCTGCCGGTGACGGCGGACGTGACCGTCGAGGCCGAGGTGCGCGAGCTCGTCGACCGGGCGCGGGCGTGGGCGGGACGGCTCGACGTGCTGGTGAACAACGCCGGCGCGACCCATGTGAAGACGGTGGCCGAGGAGACCACCGACGACTTCCGCCGCCTGCTGGAGGTCAACCTGGTCGGCCTCTACACCTGCGCCCGGTACGCCGGGCTCGCGATGGTCGAGCAGGGCGGGGGGAGCATCGTCAACATCGCCTCCGCGCTGGGCCTGGTCGGGTCCAAGCGCATCCCGCACGCCGGCTACTGCGCCAGCAAGGCCGGAGCCGTCAACCTCACGCGGGAACTGGCCTCGCAGTGGGCGCGCGAGGGAGTGCGCGTGAACGCGATCGCGCCGGGCTACTTCGAGTCGGAGATGAGCCAGGAGCTGTTCTCCACCGACCAGGGCCGCGCCTATATCCGCCGCACCATCCCGATGGGCCGCGGAGGGCGCGCCGACGAACTGGACGGAGCGCTCGTGTACCTGGCTTCGGACGCCTCCACCTACGTCACCGGCAGCACGCTGTCCGTCGACGGCGGATGGACGGCGGTCTAGGAGAGGTGACCATGTCAGCACCCCATGAGGGCACGCCGTCGGCGGCTTCTCCTGCGTCCAAGACCGGCCGTCCGTCCGATGAGGTGAGCGTCGAGGACGTGGGGGCGGTGCGCGTCTTCAGGCTCAACCGGCCTGGCAAGCGGAACGCCTTCACCATGGAGTCCATGGCCGTCTTGCAGGGACGGCTGGAGGAGGCGCTGGACGACCCGGGCGTCCGGGCCTTCGTCCTCACCGGCTCCGAGGGGACGTTCTGCGCCGGTGTGGACATCGCCGTCCTGCACAATGCGACCGTCGCCTCGACCCATGACAACCTCGTCGCGCTTCACCGCACGGTCCGGACGCTGGCGGCGGGCCGGAAGCCGGTGGTCGCCGCGGTCGAGGGGCATGCGGTCGGTGCCGGGCTGTCCCTGGCGCTGGCCTGCGATCTGGTGGTCGCCGCCGAGGACGCGACGTTCCGGTGCGCCTTCCCGCGCCTGGGGCTCATGGCGGATCTGGGTCTGCTCTGGTCCCTGCCGCACCGGGTGGGCTACGGCATGGCCCGGCGGATGCTGCTGCTAGACGAGCCGGTGCGCGGGGCAGAGGCGGTCGATGTCGGCCTTGCCGACTACCGGGCGCAGCCAGGGGAGGCTCTGCAACGCGCCATGGAGATAGCCCGCGTGCTGGCCGAACAACCCCAGTCTGCCGTGGCGTTCACCAAGGCCATGCTGGCCGCCGGCCCCCAAGGGCTGGATGCGGTGCTGCGCCAAGAGGCGAGCGACCAGGCGCTGCTGCACGGAACGGACGACTTCCACGAGGGCGTGCGCGCGTTCACCGAACGCCGTCCGCCGGTGTTCACGCGCCGCTGACCCGCGGCGCTCCGCGCTTCGCCGGGGACGTTCCGGCGGTCCAAAACTGAATCTAACGACAGATTTATCCCGCTCTATTCGGAGGTGCACGCAATGCCGGCCCCAGGAATCCACCACGTCGCCTATGCCTGCCGCGACCTTGAGGCGACCACACGCTTCTACGAGGAACTGATGGGCTTCCCGCTCGTCCACACCGAGGTGGCGGCGGGGCCGAGCGGCGGGTTCTTCCGCCACACGTTCCACGACACGGGCGACGGCAGCTGCATCGCGTTCTTCGACCTGCACGGGGCGGGGGAGCGCGAGGGCTGGAGCTCGGAGATCTCCATCGGCAACAACCTGCCCCGCTGGGTGAACCACATCGCGTTCAACGTCACCGCCGAGAAGGTCGCCGAGGTGCGCGCCCGGATGGACGCCGCCGAGGTCAAGCCGTACATGGAGGTCGACCACGACTACCTGCGCTCGCTGTACTACATCGACCCCAACGGGATCATGATCGAGCTGTGCGTCGACACCCCCGGCTTCGAGGCCGATCCGGCGGAGGCGCACCGGCTGCTGACCGCGACGCTCGACGACGTCGACCACAGCCGGAACAAGTCGATGCTGTCCACGCGCGAGTAGCCGCCGCAGATGAATCCATCGACTCTCACCAGCGCGTTCTCGGTGCCCGAGCACGTGGTGCCGCTCCGCCGGGCGGTGCACCGGTTCCTCACCGAACGCGTCGAACCCGTCGAGCACGCGCTCGGCGCGCGGAGCCCCGAGTCCCGCGAGCTGCTCGCGGAGCTGCAGGCCCAGGCCAAGAAGGAAGGGCTGTGGGCGCTCGGGCATCCCGCGGACATCGGCGGCGGCGGAATGCCGTTCCTCGACTACGTCTACGTGAACGAAGTGCAGGGGCGCTCGGACTTCGGCCAGTACGCCCTCGGCACCTGGACGCTCCAGGACTCGCTCATGCTGTCCCGGCACGCGGCGGGCGAGTGCCGCGACCGCTTCCTCGACCCGCTGGTGCGGGGCGAGGTGGGGCCGAGCTTCGCCATGACCGAGCCGGACGTGGCGTCCTCGGACCCGACCGGGCTCACCACGTCCGCCGAGCTCGTGGACGGCGAATGGGTACTGAACGGCCGGAAGTGGTTCATCACGGGCGCCGGTGACGCGGCCTTCACCACGGTGTTGTGCCGCACCGAACCGGACGCGCCGCCGCACCGCGCGTTCTCGCTGATCGTCGTGCCGACCGACACGCCGGGGTTCCGGATCGTCCGGGAGACCCCGGTGCTGGGCATCTCTAGCGGGCACTACGAGCTGACCCTGACTGACGTGCGGGTGCCCGCCGGCTACCTGCTCGGCGAGCGCGGCGCGGGCTTCGCCATCGCCCAGGAGCGGCTCGGACCGGGACGCATCTTCCACTGCATGCGCTGGCTGGGCCAGGCGCAGCGGGCCTTCGAGCTGATGTGCGACCGCCTCAACGGCCGCATGCTCAAGGGGGCGCCGCTGGGCGAGACGCAGCTGATGCAGCGGCACGTGTTCGAGAGCTGGGCGCAGATCCAGTCCTGCCGGCTGCTCACCCTGGACGCGGCCAGCAAGATCGACCGCGGGCACGGCGCACGCGTCGAGATCGGCGCGATCAAGGTCGTCGGCGCGCGGATGCTGCACGACGTCATCGACCGGGCCGTCCAGGTGCACGGGGCGGCCGGCCTGACCGACGACACCCCGCTGAGCCGGATGTACCGGGCCGCCAGGTCGGGCCGCATCTACGACGGCCCGGACGAGGTGCACGTGGTCAACGTGGCGCGGCGGCTGCTCCGCGAGTTCCGGAACGGGAACGGCTGGGACTTCGGAGCATGAGCGCGGCCGAGGAAGGAGACGAGGGCGCATGGTGACGAGCGAACGGGCGACCGAGCCGGCGGCGCAGGCAGGGGCGGTGGCGCAGGCAGGGTCGGTGGCGCAGGCAGGGCTGGACGAGCTCGTCCGGCCGGACAGGCTCGGCGCGGCCCTGGCCCGGGCGACCGGCGACGCGGCCTGGACCGAGCTGACCGCGACCCTGCTGGCCGGCGGGAAGTCGAACCTGACGTTCCTGCTCACCAGCCCCGCCGGGGAACTGGTGATGCGCCGGCCGCCGTCCGGGGAACTGCTGCCGAGCGCCCACGACATGGCCCGCGAGGCGCGGGTGCAGCGGGCGCTCGCCTCGTCCCCCGTGCCGGTGGCGCGCGTCGTCCTCGACGACGACGGCGCCGTCATCGGCTCGCCGTTCTACGTCATGGAGCGCGTCCAGGGCCATGTCATCCGGGACCGCATGCCCGACGGCTACGCCGACGGCCCCGGGCAGCGGGCGGAGCTGGCGTTCGCGCTCGTCGACGTCCTGGCCGCCCTGCACCGGATCGACCCGCGGTCGGTCGGGCTGGACGGCTTCGGCAGGCCGGACGGCTTCCTCGACCGGCAGGTGCGCCGCTGGACCGACCAGTGGCGGCGGTCGCGCACCGCGGCCGTGGCCCCGGTCGAGGAGCTGGGGCGCCGCGTCGCGGAGGCCGTGCCCGCGTCGCGGGGGGCCTCGATCGTCCACGGGGACTTCAAGCTCGACAACTGCGTGATGGACCCGCACGACCCGGGCCGGATGCGGGCCCTGCTCGACTGGGAGATGTCCACGCTCGGCGATCCGCTGACCGATCTCGCCCTGCTGCTCTTCTACTGGCAGGAGCCCGGCGAGCCGGGCCTGCGGCTGACCCCGGCCGTCACCGCGCTGCCCGGCTTCCCGAGCCGCGCCGAGATCGCCGCCCGCTACTGCCGCCGGACCGGCGTGGAGATGGCCGACCTGCCCTTCTACGAGGCGCTGGCGCACTTCAAGTGCGCGGTCATCACCCAGGGCGTCGCCGCCCGGCAGCGGGCGGGCGCGATGGCCGGCCAGGAGTTCGGCGACCTCGACGACGAGGTCCGCGCGATCGCCGAGCGGGGGCTGCGGCGGCTCGACGCCCGCTGAACACCTTATTGAAAGTGACGTCAGGTTAATGATAGGTACGGGTGACCGCTGTCCCGGCCCCCGGATGCGCCCCGCCGGCGGCATCGGGACGGAACCGGTCCGAAGTTCGGTGGGAGGCGCATTCATCATGGACGACCGCGGATTCACCGGCGCGATGGCCGACATGGTCGACCATTGGGCCCGGGAGGCGCCGGACCGGCCCGCCACCGGCAACGCCGGCGGCAGGCAGCTCACCTTCGCCGAGCTCGCGCACCGCTCCGCCCAGGTCGCGAACGCGCTGGCGGACACCGGCGGCCCGGTCGCGTACCTGGGCCGCGACGCCGCCGTCTGGGCCGAGCTGATGACGGGCGCGAACAGGCGCGGCATCCCCGCCGTCCCGCTGAACTGGCGGCTCGCGCAGGCCGAACTCGCGCGCGTCCTCGACCACGCCAGGCCGGGGGCCGTCGTCGCCGACACCGCGTACCTGCGGGCGCTGGGCCTGGCGGAGGAGGACGTCGCGCACGCCGGGGAGAACGTCGTGGTGCTGGGAGGCGACCTGCGGCTCGTCTCCGGTTACGACGCCTGGCTCGACGGGCGTCCCACGACCGCCGACCGGCATCCGGCGGACCCCGGCGACACGACCCTCCTCATCTACACCTCCGGGACCTCGGGCCAGCCGAAGGCGGTGCAGCTGACCAACGCCAACATCACCGCGAACCTGGCGACGCCCGCGCCATGGGAGGTCGGCCCGGGATCGGTCGTGAGCGTCCCCGCTCCGCTGTTCCACGTCTCGGGGACGGGGTGGCTGTTCTACTGCCTGGGCCGGGGAGCGCGGTCGGTCTTCCTCACCGACGCCTCGCCCGAGGGCGTCCTGCGCGTGCTGGCGGACGTCCGCGCCACGCACATGCTGAGCGTCCCGGCGGTCGTCCAGACCCTGGTGCAGAGCCCGGCGGTGGCGGACGCCGACCTGAGCAGCCTGAAGACCCTCATCTACGGCGGGTCCCCGATGCCGCCCGCGGTGATCGAGGAGGCGCGGGCGGCGCTCGGCTGCGACCTCGTGCAGAGCTACGGGATGACCGAGGCGTGCGGGCCGATCACGTTCCTCAGCCCGGACGACCACCGTGCGGGAGGCGCGCGGCTGGCCTCCGCCGGACGCGCCGCCGAAGGAGTGGAGATCCAGATCCGCGATCCCGCGACCGAGAAGGAACTGCCCGCCGGGGCGACCGGCGAGGTGTGGACGCGCAGCGCCCTGCTCACCCGCGGCTACCTCGGCAACGAGGCCGACACCGCCCGGGTCTTCCGCGCGGGCGGCTGGTTCCGCACCGGCGACGCGGGCCATCTGGACGAGGACGGCTACCTGTTCCTGACCGACCGCATCACCGACATGATCATCACCGGGGGAGAGAACGTCTATCCGGTGGAGGTCGAGAACGTCCTCGCCGAACACCCGGGAGTGGCGGAGGCCGCCGTCGTCGGCGTCCCCCATCCGCGCTGGGGCGAGACGGTCGTCGCGACGATCGTCGCCAGGGACGGCGCCCGGCTCACCGAGCCGGAAGTGATCGCCTTCTGCCGGGAAAGGCTCGCACACTACAAATGCCCGACCCGGGTCGACCTGGTCGACGCGCTGCCTCGCACGCCCAGCGGCAAGGTGCTCAAGCGCAGCCTCCGTGAGCCGGTCGCGGGGAGCGTTCCCGCGAACCCGTGAGCGCGCACGGCGCCGCGGCCCCTGTACCGGCCGGGCCCGTGCGCGCGCTGTCGCCGGCCGTCGTGCAAGAGAAGGAGAGCGTGTGCGTATCGTCGACATTCGAGAAATGTCCATCCCCCTTCAGGGGAACGTGACCAATTCCGTGGTCAGCTTCGCCGACCACACCGTCTCCCTGGTCGCGCTGATCAGCGATGTGCGCCGGAACGGACGCCCGCTCGCCGGCGTGGCGTTCAACTCCATCGGACGCTTCGCGCAGAGCGGCATCCTGCGCGAACGCATGATCCCGCGCCTGCTGAGCGCCGACCCGGATTCGCTGCTCGCGCCCGACACGGGACTCCTGGACCCGGGCCGCGTGCTGAAGCGCGCCATGAAGGACGAGAAGCCCGGCGGCCACGGCGACCGCGCCGCCGCGGCCGCCGCCCTCGAACTCGCCTGCTGGGACCTGCTCGCCAAGCACGCCGCCGAACCGGCGCACGTGGTGATCGCCAAAGCGTACGGACGCGCCCCCGGCTGGGACGGCGCCCCGGTCTACGCCGCGGGCGGCTACTACCGTCCCGGCGACGACGTCCGGCACCTGAGGACCGAGCTGAGCGGCTACCGCGACGACGGGTACCCGGCGGTGAAGATCAAGATCGGCGGCCTGCCGCTCGACGAGGACCTGCGCCGCGTCGAGGCGGCGGTCGAGGTGATGGGCGGCGGCGGTGCGGTCGCCGTCGACGCGAACGGGCGCTTCGGCTGGACGCAGGCGCTCGCGTACGCCGAGGCGCTCGCCGGCCACCGGCTCCGCTGGTACGAGGAGGCCGGGGACCCGCTCGCCTTCGACCTGCACCGGCGGCTCGCGGAGGTCTATCCGGGAGCCGTCGCCACCGGCGAGAACCTGTTCTCCGTCCAGGACGTGCGGAACCTGCTGCTCTACGGCGGCGTCCGCGCCGGCCTCGACGTGTTCCAGATGGACGCGGGCCTGAGCTACGGGCTCACCGAGTACGTCCAGATGATCGAGCTGATGGAGGAGCACGGGATCGACCGCCGGTCGGCGTACCCGCACGGCGGGCACCTGATCAACCTGCACATCGTGACCGGTCTCGGCCTCGGCGGCTGCGAGGCCTACCCGGGCGTCTTCCAGCCGTTCGGCGGCTACGGCCCCGGCTGCCGGCTCGCGGACGGCCGGATCCATCCCGCCGACGACCCCGGCTTCGGACTCGAGGCGAAGCCCGGCCTCACCGAGCAGATCGCCCGGCTCGTCGCATGATTGCGGAAGGAGGGGCCATGAGGATCGCCGTCGTCGGATGCGGCGCGATGGGATCGGTGTACGCCGGACGGCTCGCGTCGGCGGGCCACGACGTCCTCGTCGTCGACCGATGGGCCGAGCACATGGCGGCCATCGCCGAGCACGGGCTGCTGGTCTCCGGACCGGACAGGGAGACCCGGGTCCCGGTGCGGGCGCACACGACCCCGCCCCGGCAGCCGGTGGACCTCGTCGTCCTCGCCGTCAAGGCCGCGGACGTCGAAACCGCCGCGCTCCAGGCGCGGCCGCTCCTCGCGCCCGAGACCGTCGTCCTGACGATCCAGAACGGCTTCGGCTCGGCGGACGTGGTCGCCGCCCACCTCGGCGGCGACCGGCTCGCCGTCGGGGTGGCGAGCGGCTTCGGCGCGTCCGTGAAACGCCCCGGCGAGGTCCACCACAACGCGATGCGCGCGCTCCGCTTCGGCGGCCACGGCGACCTCGACCACGCCGAGATCGAGCGCGTCGCCGCCGCCTGGCGCCAGGCCGGATTCGACGCCCGGGCCGTGACCGACATAGCCGCGATGCAGTGGGAGAAGCTCATCTGCAACGTCGCCTACAGCGCCCCGTGCGCGCTGACCGGGCTGACGGTCGGCGAGGTCATGGACCACGAGCACATCGGCCCGGTCAGCCGTGCGGCGGCCACCGAGGCATGGGACGTCGCCCGCGCCCGCGGCGTCGCCGTCTCCGTGACCGACCCCGTCGCGCTGGTCCGCGACTTCGGCGCCCAGATGCCGGCGGCCAAGCCCTCCGCGCTGCTCGACCACGAGGCCCGGCGCGTCAGCGAGATCATGTTCATCAACGGCGCCGTCCCCCGCGAGGCCGCCAAGATCGGACGGGAGGCCCCCGTCAACGCGACGCTGACCGCCCTGGTGCGCGAACGCGAAACCACCTGGTCAGAGACCTGATCGATGCCGCTGACCGGTCAGTTGGTCTGCTCGGCGAGAGCGATGAGGATGCCCGCCGGGCCGCGGAGGTAGCAGAGCCGGTAGCTGTTCTCGTACTGCACCAGCTCGCCGAGGAGTTCGGCTCCGTGCGGCCGCAGGCGGTCGATGATGTCGTCGATGTCGTCGACGGCGAACATGATGCGGTGTGCGCCCAGCGTGTTCGCCGGAGCGTGCGGGTCGCCGTCCCGGCTCGGCGGCGAGTGGTACTTGGTCAGCTCCAGCCGCCCGTGGCCGTCCGGGGTGCGCATCATCGCGATGTCCGATCGGACTCCCTCAAGCCCGACGAGGCGGTCCACCGCGCTGCCCTCGACCGTCGCCTCGCCCTCCAGTTCCAGCCCGAGTTCGGCGAAGAACGCCTTGGCGGCCGGGAGGTCGTCGACGACGATGGCGATGTTGTCCATCCGCTGGATCGTCCCGCGCTGCGGGTGGTCGGTGTCGTTCATGAAGGTCTCCTTCGGGACCGGCCGCCGAGGTCGGCGGTGCCGCGGATCATCTTGAACGCTCCGCGTGCGGTCGGCGACCGTTTGTCAGGCGTCATTGTTCTGGACGGGCGGGCGCGGAAACATCCTGATCCCGGGGCGTTCGGCGCGAATCCCGGAGAGCGCCGTGTCCGTCACCTCGGTATCACCCGCGTGTGAATGCTCGGGAAATCTCAACTCGCCAGGTCGTGGGGGCGTGCCCGTCGTGGGACTGGTTGAGCCGTACCCGGAACACAAGCGGCTCGGGCAATTGCTCGCCGTTCGCGTGGACGAGCATCTGGCGCAGGTCGGCGCGTGACACCGCCGACGGTGCGTATGCGCTCGGTCAGTGAGGTGAGGGGCGGGTGTGCGCCTCTTTCAGGGACCAGGTGCCGTGGCCACCGGTGACCTGGAGGAGCGAGTGGGACCGGAGGCGGATTTCCGTGTCGCCGTCCGGGAGGGCGAGTGTCCGAACGGGGGTCAGCGCGGCGTCGAGTAGCAGGAGGCCGAAGCCGTCTCCGCTGCGGAACAGCACGGGCCCCCGCGGGCCCAGGTAACGCACTACCGCAGGCCGGGCACCCGTTAGGGAGTGCTCGAACGGCCGGACGTGCCCGGTGGGCGGCACGGTGATGTCGTCCACGTCGGCCTGTTCAAGGGGTGTTACGTCGATGCGCCAGTCCGCCTCGGCGGTTCTCACCTGGAGGACGGCATGTGCCGGAACGGCGAACGTGCTCCGGCTCGGCGGGGACTCGTCGCCCGGCGCCGGGCTGGGCGCGTAGGCGGACACGACTGGATCGCAGCGATGCAGGACGGCGAGGTCCGGCCCGTGCAGGTAGACCCGGTGGGGTTGTCCGCCGGGGCATGTCACGACGGCGATTCCGGCCGGCCCCTGGTAGCTGAGCACTTCGGGCCCGGTGCCCGTGGCCGAGCGGGTGAAGCCGCGTGCGCGTTCCGGTCCGCTGATCGTGACGGTCCAGGGGCCGTCGGCCTCGACGTGCAGGTACCTCTTCGTGAGCTCCTTGTCGGACACCAGCCGGTCGTCCAGGACGGTCGTGGCCGGCGAGCCTCCAGGGCCGGACACCATGACCGGCGTCCCCCGGCCGAACTCGGTGCGTCGAAGCCAGGCCCGCAGCGTCCCCGGGCCCTCGTGGGCGAACTCGGCCAGCACCGGCTGGGGAAGCCGTCCCTTGATCTTGACGCGGGCCGCGCCGACGCCACGGTGCGTCCGGACCGTGCCGTCATGGGGGTGATCGACCGGCACGGCCTCCGACGGGGAAGTCCCGTCCTCCGCCAGCCAACGGTCGAGGTCGGCGGCCACCCTGCGCGGATCCTTCACCCGAAGACACAACTGGCGGAAGAGAAAACCCCGCTGAGGCATCCTCGTCTGCGGATCCAGATCCCTCAGGGTCAGCAGGACCCAGAACCAGTTCCCCCACCGCAGCCGGCGCGCGGGCAGGGAGACGCCCTCCCGCATCCGCAGGACGAGATTGAGCTCTTCCCGGAACGGCGTCAACTGGGCCGAGTGCTCCTCGTCCCGCCGCCGCGGGCCGTCGCCGTAGTGGATCGACGCGATCTCCGTGCGCGGGATTCGCAGCACCTTCCACAGCAGCAGCGCGTCCCAGATGACCAGCTCATCGTCGGTCGCCCACATCCGGGGCCGTGCCAGCACGAGCCTGAGCGTCTGGACGGCGACGCCCGCGACGACGATCGCGAAGACCGGCGCCCACGAGGCCGCGACCAGCTCGGCGAGGGTGATCTCCTTGTTGAACTCGTCCCAGAGCAGACCGAACGCCAGGAGCGACGCCGCCAGCGAGAGCATGCCGACCGCACCGGCCAGTGTCCGCTCCCAGGACCTGGCGATCTTCACCTCGATCGCGGACGAGCCGGGTCGCGCCGACCAGACCCACCGGTCCCGGTCGGCGAGGCGGCGCAGTGCGGAGCCCTCGCGTTCCCTGGCCGCTCGTCTGCGCGACGCGGGGGCGGCCCGTGTCCAGTAGACGCCCCACAGAACCATGCAGATCAGCAATGTCCCGAGACCGCCGGTGAAGACACCGAGAACGCCGGCGCCGAGCGGCTCCCCCCACTCCGGCGACCCGCCCCGCATGTGGACGAAGTCCCCCGAGCCGACGTAGAGAGCGGGAACCGAGTCCCCGACCTGGATGGAACGGCCGCCGTCCCCCCTCAGCTCGACTCTCTCCAGGGTCAGCTGAAAGAAGTCGCCGGTCGTGTACGGGCCGTACCAGTTGCATCCGCCTTTTCCGCATACCTCCGAGTGGGCCGTGAACGTGCCCGGAACCCCTTCGCCTTTCGCGGCGTGCCTGGTGGCCGTGGCCTCGTCCACGATGCCGCCGAAGACGAAGGGCCAGATCATCAGCAGTCCGACGCCCAGCAGAAGCTGGGTCATGGCGAAGTGCCCGAGCCTGGCGGGGCCGTATTTCTCCGAGGCCCGGTCGAGCAGGCGTTTCCCGTTCATCACCGTCCCGTCCAGACCGCCGCCGGAGCCCGCACCGGACGGCACCTTCGCGGAACAAGGATCACATGTCGGGCCAGGAAGATCGAACGCCTTCCCGCCGCCCCCGCCTGCTCGACCGCCGTCGCGTCATCGCGAGACGGAGCCGGGGCCGCGCCAGTACTGCCGCTTGCCCTTGTCGCGGACGACGATGCCGATCCGGGCCAGCTCGCGGCGCAGTTCCTTGACGGAGTCGCCGGAGTCCGAGGATTCCAGGGCCTCCGCGCGGGCCGCAAGCAGTGCGTTCGCCAGGTCGGGCAATTCGGGGGTCTTGGGGAACCAGATCCGGAACTCGTCCTCGTACGGGTCGGCGTCCACCCAGGTGTAGCCGTGCTCGGTGAAGGCCGCGGCCAGGCGCCGGGCGTTGAGGTCGCACTTCTCCCGGGCGATCTCCTCGCCCCTGAGGCCGAGCAGCACCAGCCGGTCCTTCTCCCGGAAGACGTGCCCGACCTGTTCGCGAGCGATCTTCTGCGTGTGGCCCGCCCGCTTCAGGACCACCCACTCGCCGGACACGGTGACCGACACCTGCTCCAGGGAGTCGAAGAAGATCAGGGCCGTCCCCGCGAGCGCTCCCACGCCGATCAGGACCACGGTGAGCCACGGCTCGGGAACGGAGATCAGCAGTTCGGCGGGGCCCCGCATCGGTGCCCACTTCAGGCCCACCAGCCAGTTCGCGAGCGGATCGAGCAGCCAGCCGACGCCGGCCAGCAGCACCGCCGCCGCCGCGTACAGCGCCCCCTGCGCCCAGACCGACCGCGCCAGCGTTGTTGAGGCATCCGGATGCGATCGCATGTTCAGGACCTCCCTGCCTGCGCGACGGTCTCCTTCGAGCGGCGCAACCGATGGTCGACGAGACCCAGAAGGAGCAGCACACCCAGCAGCAGGCATACGGCCGCGAGAGCGAGGGCGAGCGCCGCCACCGCCACCCCCGTCCAGGACGCGGGGGCCAACTGGTGGACGCCCCACAGCACCACGGCGCCGCAACCCACCAGCCACGGCGGCGGAACCCGTCCCGGCACGGGATCAGAACGCCGGGGAAGGGCGAAGGCGGCGACGCCCAGCAGCACGGCGCAGATCACATGGCCCGCGACGAAGACCAGCAGGTACTTGGCACTGAGGCCCAGCTCCGGGAGGTGGGTCGGCAGCCGGTCGCGGTCCCAGGATGGCTCGTCCACGAAGTCCGGGTTGAACAGGCTCTGGTCGATCAGCCCCGCCTGGACGAGCCCGAACGCGGCGCTCAGCAGCACGATCGTCGGCCAGCCCCGGCCGGTACGGCGCACGGCCTCACGGATCAGCACCGCGACGGTCCCGTACAGCGGGGCGAGGATGAGCAGCCCGCCGAGCAACTCCAGCGGACGCCCGATGATCTGGTCGTAGCCGATGAGGTACTCGGCGCAGATCGGCGACAGCAGTAGCAGCGCCGCCACCAGCGCGATCCGGCGCGGGAGCGGAGGCGGGACGGGGGCTTCCACGTTCATGATCTCGAACCTAGGAAGCCGCGTCCGCGCCGACAGCCGTCCAAAGACGACCATCACCGGCTCAAAGGTCGCTCCTTGGCCACCCTTTGGTCGCCCCTCCCCATGCAGCCCTGGGAGGGCACCACGACCTCACATGGCCGGGCGACGACGGGCGACCCGTACCCCGCGCCCGCGGCGCATCCTGGACGCGGACGGCCGCTCCCCAGATGATTCGCTTCGCCGCGCGCGTAGGCTCGCAGGAATGCGGATCGGTGAACTGTCCAGGCGTACCGGCGTAAGTCCGCGCTCGCTGCGCTACTACGAAGAGCAGGGCCTGCTGGCCAGCTCGCGCTCCGAAGCCGGGCAGCGCCACTACTCCGATGCCGAGGTCGAGCGCGTGGCCCTCATCCGGCGACTGTTCGGCGCGGGCCTGTCCAGCCGGGTGATCACGACCGTGCTCCCGTGCGTGGAGACCCCCGGCGACCAGGACGTCGTCGAGCTGGCGTTCGCGGCGATGACGCGCGAGCGCGACCGGATCGACGCCGACATCGCGCGGCTGATCGAGACCAGGGACGCGCTCGACGAGCTGATCACGGCGAACGGCAGGCATCGGGCGGAGCTGTCCCGCGTCCGGGAACCGGTGGCCCGACCGGCCTGATCCCGTGACCCGCGTCTCAACCGGTTGCCCCTGACATCGATGTGAGGGCTGACGATGGCCGCGGAGCCCGGAACCACCGGGCCGGTCACACGGGAGGCGACGGAGCATGGGGCAGGCGTGGGGATTCGGCGGGCACGGCGGGCCCGAGGTGCAGGAGTTCTTCGAGCGTCCCGACCCCGTCCCCGAGCGCGATGAGGTGCTGATCCGGGTCGACGTCGCCGGCGTGAACCCCCTCGACCACCTTCTCCGCTCGGGTCCGGTCCCCGGGCTCGGTGGAGGACGTCCGTTTCCCCGCGTGCTGGGCATGGAGGCGGCGGGAACCGTCCTCGCCCGGGGCGCGGACGTCGACGGCCTCGAGGTCGGTGACGCGGTCTTCGGCTTCGCGCTCACCGGTGGCGGCACCTACGCCGAGACGACGGTTCTGTCCGCGCCGAACACCGCGCGCATCCCGGCGGGCCTGTCGGCGACCGCGGCGGCGACACTGCCGGTGGCCGGGACGACCGCGGTGGACGTGCTCGACCAGCTCGACCTCCCTCCCGGTGCCGCGATCCTGGTCAACGGGGTCGGGGGCGGAGTCGGCCTCGCCGTCGCCGGCCTGGCCGCCGCACGCGGACTCCGCGTGACCGGCACCGGGAGCGCCGCGAAGCGCGACCGCGCCGAGGCCCTCGGGGTGCGGTTCATCGACTACGCCGCCGGGGACGTCGCCGCCGCGGCACGGGAGCGGGTCCCGGACGGCTTCGACGGGATCGTCGACCTGGTCGGAGGCGCGCCGCTGCGGACGGTCGCGCCCCTGGCCCGGCGTCCCGGCGACGTCATCGCCGTGGGCGACGCGTCCGTGCGCGATCTCGGCGGGCGGTTCGTCGAGCGCCGCCTCGACCGCGAGAACCTGGAGCGGTCCGCCCGGCTGGCCCTCGACGGAGCCCTCGCACCCGTGATCAGCGCGATCCATCCGCTTTCCGACGCCCCGGCCGCCCTCGCCACCGTCGAGAACGGCCACGCCTCCGGCAAGGTCGTCATCAAGGTGTCCTGAGCAGCCTGCGTCCCCGACCGGACCGGCCAGTCGGCGGGCATACGACGATTCTGCGGAATACGTGACAAAGGATGTCGTGATTCATCGAAAGGCTTGACGCAGTGACGGCTCAGAAATCCTGAGCGGCCACTCCATACGGGTCCACGCGCGCACGCAGGCTCCACGGGTTCCGGATCTCGGCGGTCGAGTGCTGTCAGGTTCGGACGACCGTCGGTGCCTGCTGCCGCGGCCCTGGCTGTCCGCAAGTCACTCGCATGAAGGAGCGTCAGATGGGTTCTCTCCTCAACCCTTGCCTTGCTTTCAACGGGAGCGCACGGCAGGCCATGGAGTTCTACCGGGACGTCTTGGGCGGCGAACTGGAGATGGGCACGTACGCCGACTTCGGCTCACCCGACGCGCCCGCCGACAGGATCATGCACTCCACGCTCCGCACCCCGGACGGCTTCACGCTGATGGGGTGGGACGTCCGGGAGGAGATGCCCCACACCCCGGGCAACAATGTCGCGGTCTTCCTCGGCGGCGATGACGCCGGGCTCCGCGGCTACTTCGAGGAGCTGTCCGCCGGCGGCACCGTGACCTTGCCCTTGGAGAAGCAGTCGTGGGGTGACGAGGCCGGCTCGCTCGTGGACCGGTTCGGGATCACCTGGATGGTGAACATCACCCCGCGGCAGTCCTGACCGACCACGGCGGCGGCCCGAACCGATGACGGACGACCGCCCGGCGAGGCGTTGGCCTGCGTCACCACAGTTCTGGAGACGAACGGCAACGGAGTTCTGCGGGCGTGCGGGCCGGCCTTGAACGGTCACGACGGAGTGGAACCAGGACGACCCCGGCTCCACTCCGTCGTGCGCTCCTGTCACTGGAACTGTGCGAAGAACCTCCAGATCTCTCCCTTGGTCCAGGTGGCGACGCCGCTCTCGTTGGGGGAGCCGTCGACCGGACCCGGTATGTGGTCTCCGTCGAACGCGGCCCATTGGACGGGATACCCGGCGCGGCATCCCGAGTAGGCGGTGGTGATGTGCGTCCGGCTGCCCGGGGCCGGCTCGCGCGGGCTCTGGGGAGTGCAGCCGTTGTTGGCGACGAACTTGTCCCGCAGCGACCGTCCCTGCGCGATGTTGAGGACGGAGTCGCCGATGCCGTGGATTCCGAAATAGGCGATGGGCTGGGTGCCGCCGTCGCACCCGCTGATCTGTGCGCCCGAGAGGACCGCGACGGCCCGGAAGACGTTCGGCCGGGCGCACGCGAGGGCGTAGCTCATGCCGCCGCCCCAGCTGAAGCCCGTGGCGAAGCGCTGCGCCGTGTTGACGCAGAGGCCGCCCTCGATTCGCCGGATCATGTCGTCGACGAAGGTGACGTCCTCACCACCCGAATTGGCCCAGCCGTTGCCGAGGCCCTGAGGGGCGACGAGGATCGCGCTGTCATTCGATTGTTCCTGCTGGCCGTAGTAGGACCAGGCGCTCCCGCTCGTCCCGCCCGACGCGACGTCGTTGGCGGTTCCGCCCCGCCAGTGGAAGGCGAAGATCAGCCGGTAGGGGTGGTCGTTGTCGTAGTTGGACGGGACCCGGAGGATGAAGCTGCGGCTCTTACCGCTGCTCTGGATCGTGTACGTACCGCTGGTGAGCGTCGGAGCGCTCCCGCACCCGCCGCCGCCACCATCGGACGACAGTTTGACCATTTCCCACTGCTGATTGGCGCCGCCCCAGTCGGTGTACTGGACGACGTTGGCGCCGTCGGCCGTGGAGCCGCCCTGCACCTCCACGGCCTTGCCGCTGCTGCGGCTGATCAGTCGGACGTGGCCCGCGTCGGAGTCGGCCAAGCGGAACTGCTGGTTGGTCCCGTTGTGGTCGGCCCACTGCTGGATTCCGGCGCCGTCGGCCGTGGAGGCGCCGGCCACGTCGAGCACCTTGCCCGAATGCCTGGCCTTCAGCCGGTAGAAGCCGCCGCCGGAGTCCACGAACTGCCACTGCTGATTGGCTCCGTCATTGCGCGTCCATTGGGTGACGCGCGCGCCGTCGCCGGTGGACGCGCCGTACACGTCCAGTGCCTTGCCGCTGTTGCGGTTGACCATGACGTACCAGGCGTTGGTGTCCACCGTCGCCGCGTCCGCAGGCGTCGGGTTCACCGCGACGAGCGTGCCCATCGCGAGGGCCGTCGCCAGTGCGGCGGCGAGCCGGGACCGCAGGCGACGCCTTGGCGGAGGAGGGGCGGGCGGAGCCGCGCCGTAGCTCTTCATCGATTCATACCCCGGTTCAGGCGCGGGTCCAGCGCTGGTTGCTGCCGTTCCAGCAGGTGTAGAGCTGGATCGGGGCGCCGTTGCCGCTGCCGGCGGCGTCCAGGCAGAGGCCGGACTGGACGCCGACGATGGATCCGTCGGAGTTCAGGCGCCACTTCTGGTTGTCGCCGCCCCAGCAGCTGTAGATCTGGACCTTGGCGCCGTTACCGGTGCCGGCGGCGTCCAGGCACTTGTTGCCGTAGACCCTGAGCTCGCTCGCGTCGGTGTAGGTCCACTGCTGGTTGGTGCCGCCGTGGCAGTCCCACAGCTGGACCTGGGTGCCGTCGGTGGTGCTGGCGTTGGGCACGTCCAGGCAGCGGCCCGAGCCGACGCCCTGGATCGTCCCGGCGCCGGGGGTGGGGGGCTCGGAGGTGCCCCCGTTGAGGGCGTTGAGGACAGCGGTGTAGGCGGCCTTCTTGTTGCCGTTGCCGTCGAACAGCAGCGGTGTCTGGTCCGAGCGCCAGGAGTCGGTGTCGCGTACACCCCAGACGGTGATGCCGAGGCACCGCGAGACGGCCAGGCAGTCGTTGGTCACGTTGGCGTAGGTCGTGGCCGAGGCGCCCTGGATGTCGAGTTCGGTGATGGCGACGTCGACGCCGAGGGCGGCGAAGCTCTGCAAGGTGGTGCGGAAGTTGCTGTTGTAGGGGCTGCCGCTGTTGAAGTGGGACTGGAAGCCGACGCAGTCGATGGGCACGCCGCGCTGCTTGAAGTCGCGGACCATCGCGTAGACGCCCTGGGTCTTGGCCCAGGTCCAGTTCTCGATGTTGTAGTCGTTGTAGCAGAGCTTGGCGGACGGGTCGGCGGCGCGCGCGGTGCGGAAGGCGACCTCGATCCAGTCGTTGCCGGTGCGCTGCAGGTTGGAGTCGCGGCGGCCGCCCGAGCTGCCGTCGGCGAACGCCTCGTTCACGACGTCCCACTGGACGATCTTGCCCTTGTAGTGGGCCATGACGCCGTTGATGTGGTCGATCATCGCCTGGCGCAGGGTGCTGCCGCTGAGGTTCTGCATCCAGCCGGGTTGCTGGGAGTGCCAGGCCAGGGTGTGGCCGCGCACCTTCTTGCCGTTCTGGACGGCCCAGTTGTAGACGCGGTCGCCGGCGCTGAAGTTGAATTGGCCCCGCTGGGGTTCGGTGGCGTCGATCTTCATCTCGTTCTCGGCGGTCACCATGTTGAACTCGCGGTTCGCGATCGTGGTGTACACCGAGTCGTTGAGCCTGCCCGAGGCGATGGCGGTGCCGAAGTAGCGGCCGCTCTGCGCCGCCGCGGCGCCCAGCGTGCTCTCCGCGGCGGAGGCGGGGGGCGGGGCGACCAGAGCGGCGGTCATGCTGAGCGCCCCGAAGGCGGCCGCGAGGGCGGCCCGCTTGCGGATCCGGGGCCTGGGCGTGGCGTTCGTACGCACGTCTGTTCCTCCATGAACGAACGATGGGCGGAAGCACGGACAGGGCCGTGCGACAGACGCCGCGCTCCGGTATGGGAGCGCACACACCACCGGGGCGTCGCGGACTCAGTGTGAGAGCCCTCCCAGATCCCGTCAACAGTTTCAAAGAATTTTCATCGCGGGCATCCGGCTGCCGCTTTGTGCACGCGTTCTAGCAGGAGATCTGTACTCGAAAGTTTTCGAAGTGCCCGGAGTCTTGACGATGCCGCGTCGCCTCGTATTTACTCCGGGCCACCACCACCTCCCGATCCCCCGATGGAAAGAAGGTCCCGCCCGGCCGGGAAATGTTAGCGCTAACATTCGCCTGAAGGGAAGAAGCTCATGTTGAGGACCGGTGCGGCCGTGCTGGCATCGCTCCTGCTGTCGGTGCTCCTGTCCGTGACGAACGCAGAGCCGGCTCAGGCCGCGACAGTGGACGTGAACAAGTGGTACGTCCTGGTCAACCGCAACAGCGGCAAGGCCCTGGACGTCTACAACCTGGCGACCAACGACGGCGCCCGCATCACCCAGTGGACCAGGAACGACCAGAACCAGCAGCAGTGGCAGTTCGTCGACTCCGGCGGCGGCTACTACCGCATCAAATCCCGCCACTCCGGCAAGGTGCTGGACGTCTACAACTTCTCCACCGCCAACGGCGGCTCGATCGTCCAATGGTCCGACCTGAACGGCACCAACCAGCAGTGGCGGCTGGAGGACAGCCCGGGAGGCTACGTCAGGTTCGTCTCGCGCCACAGCAACAAGGCCCTCGAAGTGCAGGGCGGCTCCACCGCCGACGGCGCGAACATCGTCCAGTACGACGACTGGGGCGGGAACAACCAGCAGTGGCAGCTCGTCGAGGTCGGCGGCGGCGACCCCGCTCCCGGATGCGACCTCCCATCGTCCTACCGCTGGACGTCCACGGGCCCGCTTGCGCAGCCCAAGGCGGGATGGGTCTCGCTCAAGGACTTCACCGTCGCCCCCTACAACGGCAGGCATCTCGTCTACGCGACGACGCACGACACGGGGACGAGATGGGGGTCGATGAACTTCGGCCTGTTCAGCAACTGGTCGGATATGGCATCGGCCAGCCAGAACACCATGTCGAACGCCACCGTCGCCCCGACGCTCTTCTACTTCGCGCCCAAGAACATCTGGGTGCTCGCCTACCAGTGGGGCAGCACCGCCTTCTCCTACCGGACGTCCAGCGACCCGACCAACCCGAATGGCTGGTCATCGCCGCAGGTGCTCTTCTCCGGAAGCATCTCGGGTTCCGGAACGGGACCCATCGACCAGACGGTCATCGGTGACGGCACGAACATGTACCTTTTCTTCGCCGGCGACAACGGCAAGATCTACCGGGCCAGCATGCCGATCGGGAACTTCCCCGGCAGTTTCGGCTCGACCTCGACAGTGATCATGAGCGATTCGACCAACAACCTGTTCGAGGCCGTTCAGGTCTACAAGCTCAAGGACCAGAACCGCTACCTCATGCTCGTCGAGGCGATCGGCTCCCAGGGGCGCTACTTCCGCTCCTTCACGTCCACCAGCCTGAACGGTTCGTGGACGCCGCAGGCCGCGACCGAGGGCAACCCCTTCGCCGGCAAGGCCAACAGCGGCGCCACCTGGACCAACGACATCAGCCACGGTGAACTGATCCGCACCAGCGCCGACCAGACCTTCACCGTCGACCCCTGCAACCTGCAACTGCTCTACCAGGGGCGCAGCCCCAACTCCGGCGGCGACTACGGACTCCTGCCCTACCGGCCGGGTCTGCTGACGCTGCAGCGCTAGCAACGGAGACACGGGTCCGGCTCTGGCGCGGACCCCGCGTGGCGGGCCCGGCGACAAGCCGGGCCCGCCACTTTTTCATGCCCGGCCGGGCCTTCCCTCGGTGAGGCGGCGCTGCCCCGAGACGCCACGTCCCCTCTCTCTCCAGGCGCGCCCCCGGTCGCTGCCTCACAGATCGAGATCAAGCACTGAGACGCCTCCAAAGTGTTGACATTCGATCCTCATGCCCGCACGATGGGTCGAAATCAAGCAGAGGAGTGTTCTGTGTCACAGGCGGAGGTCCTCCGGGACCAGCTGATCGAGCAGGGCGTCAAGTACGTCTTCGGCTTCTATGTCGACATCCACGGCGTGCCGAAGAGCAAGTGCGTCCCGGTGGAGTCGCTGCCCTCCATGGCGAAGGGCTCGGAGCTGTACACCGTGGGAGCGCTGGAGGGCATGGGCGACCTCGGCCCCCACGAGGACGAGTGCGCGGGCATCCCCGACCTTGACCGGCTTGTCGTCCTGCCCTGGAACCCGGAGTTCGCGGTGGTGCCGACCAGCCTGCACCTCGACGGCGAGCTCTACCCGCAGGAAGCGCGCAACTTCCTGCTCCGCCAGGTCGACGAGGCCGCGGAGATGGGCTTCACCGTGAACGTCGGGATCGAGCCGGAGTTCTACGTCGTCCGCGAGACGGCCCAGGGCTGGGAGCCGCTGGTGCCGCAGGACCGGCTGGACGCGCCGACGCGCGGCTACGACCTGGAGACCACCGTCCTCGCCGCGCCCTTCCTCGGGCCGATGGTCGAGTACATGAACCAGCTCGGCTACGGCGTCTACTCCTTCGACCACGAGGGCGGCGACGGCCAGTACGAGTTCAACTTCGACTACACCGACGCGCTCACCATGGCCGACCGCATGGTGATCTTCCGGCTGATGGCCAAGCACGTCGCCCGCGAACTCGGCTGCATCGCGACGTTCATGGCCAAGCCGTTCCAGGACGACTTCGGCTCCGCGTCCCACGTGAACATCAGCCTGGCGGACGGGGAGACCGGCCGGAACGTGTTCGAGGCCGCGTCCGGCGGCGGCTACAGCGACACCGCCCGCCACTTCGTGGCCGGCGTGCTCGCCCACGCGGGCGCCATCTGCGCGGTGACGTCACCGACGGTCAACTCCTACAAGCGGTTCACCAGCAAGGGCTTCATGGACGAGATCTCCTGGGCCCCCGTCTACCGCGGCTGGGGCGAGAACAACCGGACCCTCATGTGCCGCATGCCGGTCAACCGGCACTGCCTCGAGGTCCGCACCGTGGACGCCTCGGTCAACTACCACCTCGGCATCGGGCTGATCCTCGCCGCCGGGCTGGACGGCGTCGCCAACAAGCTCGACCCGGGCGAACCCCTCAACCGCGACACCTACCGGATGAGCGCGGAGGAACTCGCCGGCTACGGAGACCTCGCGCTGCCGCGCTCGCTGGAGCAGGCGCTGGACCTGTTCGAGGCCGACGCCCTCGCCGAGCGGGTCATGGGCAAGGAGTTCCACCGGACGTTCCTGGACTACAAGCGGGCGGAGTGCCGCGAGTACGGATCAGTGGTCACCGACTGGGAGACCCGGAACTACCTGCAGAGGCTTTGAGATGTCCACAGTGAACGAGACCTCGGCCGACACGCGCCGTCCGCAGGCCGATGCCGAAGAGCGCCGCCTGCGGGCCAACGCCGAGGCCCTGGAGCGGATGGTCGGCGCCGAGCCCGTGCTCGTGGGCGTGGCCGCGGCCGGCGACGTCGTGCCCGGGATGACGCCCACCACGATCCTGACCTCCGGGGCGCCGCTGGAATGGCACCAGTACACGGGCGGCCAGCGGCGCGCCATCCTCTACGGCGCGGTCTACGAGGGCCTGGCGGACGGCGTCGAGGACGCCGAGGCCAAGCTCGACCGCGGCGACATCCGGGTGCGCTCCACCCAGCAGCACGACTGCATCGGCTCGGTCGCCGGCATCTACACCGCCTCGATGCCGGTGTTCATCGTCGAGGACGAGACGCACGGCAACCGCGCCTTCTGCAACTTCTACGAGGGCAAGAGCCGCTACCGCCTCAACTACGGGTCCTACGACCAGGAGGTCGCGGACGGGCTCCGGTGGCTGGAGTCGACCATGGCGCCGGTGCTGGCCGAGTGCCTCGCCGATCACCCGATCCGGCTCAAGCCGATGATGGCCCGGGCGCTGCGGCTCGGCGACGAGCTGCACAGCCGCAACACCGCGGCCACCCTGCTTCTCCAGCGGGAACTGACCCCGCGGCTGTTCGCGCTGGCGGCCAAGGAGCAGTGGCGGACGCGGGTGGAAGAGGTCATGGACTTCTTCCTGGCGAACGACTACACGTTCCTCAGGCTCAGCATGGCCGCGGCCAAGGCCACCGCGGACGCCGCCCACGGCGTCGAGCACAGCAGCCTGATCACCGGAATGGCGATCAACTGCCGCGAGTTCGCCGTCCGCGTCAGCGGTCTCGGCGAGGAGTGGTTCCGCGGCGGCCACCCCGAACTGCAGGGCCGGTTCTTCGACGGCTTCACCGAGGCCGACGCCGAATGGATCGGCGGGGAGAGCTGCGTCACCGAGACCGTCGGCCTCGGCGGGATGGCCCAGGCGTGCGCCCCGTCGCTCATGGATTACCAGGGCGGCAGTTTCCAGGCCATGCTGGGCAACAACGAGGCGATGTACGCCATCGCGTCGTCCGAGCACCCCGACTACCGGATCCCGGCGTTCGACTTCCGCGGGACCCCGGTCGGCATCGACCTGCACGCCGTCGTCGCCTCCGGTGTCACCCCGCTGATCGACGGCGGGCTCGCCGGACGCGCCGGCGGCCAGATCGGAGCCGGCGTCCTGCGGCCCCGCATCGAGGCGTTCACCGCCGCGGCCGCCGGCTACGCCGAGCGCTACCCGAACCCGACCGCTTCCTGACCACCATGCACCGCTGGAGAGAGCCATGACGTACTCGGAGCAGGCGAACCCCGCCGGCGGCGGAGCGACGAAGGCGGCCGCACCCCATATCCAGGGCCGGATGGGACCGTTCGAACTGGCCTTCTTCGTCGTGGCCGCGGCCGGGCCGCTCCTGGTGGTCGCCGGGTTCGCCCCGCTGGCCTTCATGATCGGCGGGATCGGGGCGCCCGGCGCCCAGCTCGTCGCCGGCATCGTGCTCCTGCTGTTCGCGGTCGGCCTGACCAGGATGGCGCTGCGCATCAAGAACGCCGGCGCCTTCTACTCCTACATCGGGCAGGGCCTCGGCCGCCCGGTCGGCGGCGGCGCCGCCACGCTCGCGATGGCGGCGTACTCGGTGATCGCGATCGGCCAGCTCGGCGCGGTCGGGGCCTTCGCCGCGGTGCCGGTCAAGGACGCCCTCGGGATCGACGTGCCGTGGCCGGTCTTCTCCTTCGCCGCGCTGGCGATCGTGGTCTACCTCGGGCACCGGCAGATCTCGCTCAGCGCGAAGGTGCTGGGCATCGCCCTGCTGTCGGAGGCCGCGATCCTGCTCGTCCTCGCCGCGCCGGTGCTCTGGCAGGGCGGCGCGGACGGGCTCGACGTGAGCTCCTTCTCCCCGTCGGCGATCTTCGCCGGCGGCGGCACGGGCGCGATGTTCGCCATCGTGTTCGGCGCGTTCATCGGGTTCGAGTCGACCGCGATCTACTCGGAGGAGGCCCGCGACCCCGAGCGGACCGTCCCCCGGGCCGTCTACCTGGCCGTGGGATTCCTGGCCCTCTTCTACACGTTCATGGCCTGGATCGTCTACGTCGCCTACGGCAAGGCGTCGATCGTGGACGCCGCCACCGCCGACCCGGTCGGGCTGGTGTTCGCCGCCACCGAGAAGTACGTCGGGCACGGCGCGGTGGTCGTGATGGAGATCCTGCTGGTGACCAGCGCGTTCGCGTCCACGCTGGCCTTCCACAACACCGCCTCGCGGTACCTGTTCACGCTCGGACGCGAGAAGATGCTGCCCGGCCGGCTCGCCCGCGTCCACCCCGAGCACCGCTCGCCGTACGTGGCCAGCGCCGTCCAGGGCACCATCGGCCTGGTGGCGGTCACCGCGTTCATGCTCGCCGGAGCCGACCCCTACCTGCAGGTCTTCCTGCTGATGGTGGCGCCGGGCGTGCTCGCCGTGATCGTCCTGCAGGCGCTGTGCTCCCTGGCGATCGCGGTCTACTTCAACCGGGTGAACACCACGCACGGGCTCAGCGTGTGGAGCACGGCGGTCGCGCCACTGCTCAGCCTCATCGGCCTCGGCGTCGCGTCGTGGCTGGTGGCGCGCAACTTCGACCTGCTGTCCGGACGGACCGACTGGGTGAACTACCTCCTCCTCAGCTTCATCCCGCTGGCGTTCCTCATCGGAACCGTGCGGTCGCTGCAGCTCAAGCGGGGCCGGCCCGAGGTGTACGCCCAGCTGACCAGGACCGAGGTCTTCTGAATGCCCCGCCGCTGCGAAACGCCGACCGCGAGGTAGTGGTGACGGGCAAACCCCTGATCGGCATCAGCGCCGACCTGGCGGACGCCGCATGGGACGTGTGGCGGCGGCGAGCGATCGTCCTGCCGGTGGCCTACCACGAGCAGGTGGTGGCCGCCGGCGGGATCGCCGTCGTCCTCCCGCCCCAGCCGCGGGCCGCGTCCAACATGATCGAGAGGCTGGACGGCCTGGTGCTGGCGGGGGGAGGGGACATCGACCCCCGCCGGTACGGGGCCCGGTCGCACCCGTCCACGCGCCCCGCGGACCCGCTGCGGGACGAGTGGGAGATCCGGCTCGCCCGCTCCGCCCTGGCCGCCGACCTGCCCGTCCTCGGCATCTGCCGGGGTATGCAACTGCTGAACGTCGCGCTCGGCGGCACCCTCGTCCAGCACATTCCCGACATCGTCGGCACCGACGCGCACCTCCCGGACCCGTCAGGGTTCGGAAAGCACCCGATCACCATCCGGCCCAGCAGCGAACTGCACGCCGCGCTCGGGGAACGCGCCGACATCGCCACCCACCACCACCAGTCGGTCGGCGACCCCGGCCGGGGAGTCGTGGAGACGGCGTGGACTGCGGACGGGATCGTCGAGGGCATCGAGGTCCGCGACCGGACCTTCGCCTGCGGAGTGCAGGGGCACGCGGAGGAGAGCGGGATGACCGGCCTGTTCGAGCGCCTCGTCCGCGCCGCCGCGCGCCGGACCGGAACGGCTCAGCCGAGCTCCCACTCGTAGGAGAACTTCTCGATCTTGAGGATGAGCGACGTCTCCACGGCGGTGATCCCCGGCAGCGCCCCGAGCACGTCGGTGGTGAACCGCAGCAGGTGCTCCTTGTCGTAGAAGAACGCCTCGATCATCACGTCGAAACGCCCCGTGGACAGCCCGCAATAGCGGACCTCCGACGCCTCGACCAGTTTCCGGCTCACTTCGCGAAGATGCGGCAGGCTCACCGACAACCCGATGATCGCCGAGATGTTGTACCCGGCCAGCCGCGGCGTGGGCACCGCCACGATCTCCATGAGGTCGCGGTCGCGCATCGCCGCGATCCGCTTACGCACGGTCGTCTCGGTGATCCCCAATTGCCGGGCGATCGCGGAGTTCGACGTACGCCCGTCTTTCTGGAGGATCCGGAGGATCTCACGATCCGTCGTGTCCAGCGCCGCCAGCGGAGGGACTCCCTGCCCCGGCTTGGAACCGTTCTGGGGCCCCTCCTTGTTCACCATTCGCCCAGCATATCGCCAGAATGCCCGTTCCCGCGCAATGAACGACCGTCCCGGAGCCGAGGTGCATAGGGGCGGGCCGAAGAGCCGATTAAGTCTCCGATGGGCGCGAGAGTGGGGCGCCTCGTCGGCGCGAGAAGGGCAGGGGTCTTCGCGTCAGCTGATCTTGTCGCCACATTGCCTTCTTTTTCGCCTTCGAGTGATGTCGACGCCCAGACGATCAAGCCGTCCGGAAAGTAAGGGGGCCCACCCCGCTGACGGGTCGCCCACCCGACAACCGCGCCGTCGGCACACCGAGGCCCGCCAGCGCTGCCAGTGACGCCCTTCGCCCTACCGACGAGGTTGCACCCCTGCGCGTCAAAGCCACCCGGTCAGCAACCAACATACGGCCTCTCGCCGGGTCGAGGCCCCTGACCTGGACTGATGTAGTTCCAGGCGGGAAGAACCCGAGGCCGGAGGCCCGCTGTTGGGGGGATTGCCATGGCCACTGGGTTCGATCCGGCGCGCGTCGCGCATCTGACTGGGACGTTCGCGCCGGTGACCGAGGAGGTGGACGAGGCCGGGCTGCAGGTGGAGGGGGAGTTGCCCGCCGAACTCGACGGGGTGTACCTGCGCAACGGGCCGAACCCGCGCTTCGCCCCGATCGGTTCCTACCTCTTCCCGATCGACGGCGACGGCATGCTGCACGGCGTGTGGATGAGCGAGGGGCGGGCCCGGTACCGGAACCGCTTCGTGCGCACGCCCGCCATGCGCGCGGAGGAGAAGGCAGGCCACGCCCTCTGGGGCGGGATCGAGTCGCTGATCACTCCTGGCCCCGAGAAGGTCGGGCCCGAACTGGCGCACACACTCAAGGACTTGCCGGACATCAACATCGTCCGGCACGGGGGACGACTCCTGGCCCTCGCCGAGTCCGACTGCCCGTTCCGGATGGCGCCGGACCTGGAGACGCTCGGCAAGGAGACCTTCGACGGCGGCCTGCCGGCCGGGATCACCGCCCATCCGAAGATCGATCCGCGGACCGGGGAGATGGCGGTCTTCTGCTACGCGCTGGAGGAGCCGTACCTCACCTGGGCAATGCTCGACCGGGACGGCCACGTGAGCCGTGCCCCGACACCAGTGGCGGACGTCGACGAGCCCGTGATGATCCACGACATGGCTCTGACCGGACGCTATCTCGTCCTCGTCCTCGCGCCGGCCTTCCTCGATCTAGAGGCCGCCATGCGGGGCGGCTCATTCCTGGACTGGCGCCCCGAGCGCGGCACGCGGATCGCCCTGATCCCGCGGGACGGCGGGCCGGTGCGCTGGGCGCACGACTCGGCCTTCTGGGTCTGGCACACCGTGAACGCCCACGACACAGCGGACGGACGGGTCGTCCTCGACTACGTACAGTGGCCCAGCCCCGGCCTGGGCCCACGCCCGGCCTCCTCAGACGGCGCCGCCCACGGGCTCGCTCGCGCCGTCATGGACCCGGCCACCGGTTCCATACAGCGCAATCTCCTCGACGACGCACGGGTGGAGTTCCCCCGAGTGGACGATCGCGCCCTGACAGGCCAGCACCGACGGATCGCCACGGCCGCCGGCAGCGGACGCACGCCGGGCCTGCTACCCGGCGAGTACGACGCACTGCGCTGGTACGACGTCGGCGACGACAACACAGCCGTCGAGACCTGGGACGCGGGTGACCTGTCGGTCGGCGAGCCGGTCTTCGCCCCCGTCCCCGGACGCACCGCCGCCGACGAGGGCTACTGGCTCACCTTCGCCACGAACCGCACCGACCTCTCCAGTTGGCTACTCGTCCTACCGGGCAGCAACCCGTCCGACGGTCCACTCGCACGCCTCCGCATCCCCGTACGCGTACCACTGGGCCTGCACGGAGCATGGCTCCCCACCCAGGAATGACACCACCCACCCCAAAACCTCCAGCATCAACACTGGCGGCGTAGGGCAGCAGCGAACAAACCACCCCCGGCGGATTGCCCCCCGACGAATTTCGAAGAGTAACTACCGATCCAATGGCTAGGGGTTGAGATTACGTGCGTACTGGAGCGCGTCGTTCAACAAGAGGGTAAGGCGGCGTTTGCCCTCTACGGAGGGGATTTCACTCTGCCAGGCGCAGACCGCGTGCCATCCCTGATCAGCCAGCGGCAGTACAGGATCCAGGGTTTCAAGGTCGTTCGGCAGTCGCGGAAGTCTGACCATCAGCCAATTGGTTCCAAGAGCGACGACGGCGGCGATTCCGTTGGCCGCGAGTGCGGGAACACCGAACAGCGGGATGACCGGGATGTCGTCCGGCGCGATTTGTGAGAGCCGTCCAAGCAGCTCAGGATGGGTGTGCAGTACCCATCCATCAAGGCTGTAGGTGTGGTCATGTGGGGTGCCAGGACGGCGAGCCTGCGCGCGGAGGTAGTCGACCAGCACCCGATTGGCAGGGTGGTCGGCCAGTTCAGGGTCGCCTCGTCCCATGACCGCCAACATAGGCGCCGTGGTCGAATCTCCGCCCACCCCAGGACGATAAAGCCCACCTACACCAGTCATGATCGCCGGAGGGACAGTCGAGTGGTGGGGCGGTGACCGTGCAGAAGATCGTCTAAGCACGGGTCGGCGGATCGACACGAACCCACCGCTGGTAGTCGTCCAGATCAACGTTGCTACCGCAGATGATGGTGACCACGTTGCGGCCAGCGAACCGGTCCGTGTCCTGCAGGACGGCGGCGACGCCAAGGGCCGCTGAGGGTTCGACGACCAGACCCGCGTGCTGCAAGAGCATCCGCATGCCCGCGACGATGGACGCCTCCTCGACCAGGACGGCATCATCGGCCACTGCCAAAAGATCATCCAGCACGGCGGGGATGGGGCGCCGACCGGCAACGCCGTCGGCGATGGTGTCGGTGGACTCGGTCGTGACGACCCGGCGCTCCTGCCAGGAGAGGGTCATCGCGGGTGCGCCACGAGGCTGCACACAGATCACCTCGGCTCCAGGCACCAGAGCCTTCAGGACGTAGCCCACACCGGTGGCCATGGCGCCGCCTCCCAGGGCGATCAGCACGACGTCCAAGGAGGGCGCCTGCTGCGCCAGTTCGAGCCCGATGGTCGCCGCACCCTCACAGGTCTCGACGTCCAGACTGTCTTCGACCAGCCGGACGCCGGGCCGCCGAGCGATACCCGCCGCCCGCTCCCGGGCCAGGTCGAAGTCGCCATCGACCACTTCCAGCGTCGCACCCGAAGCGCGAATCCGATCAAGCTTGGCGGCAGGCGCCCGCCGCGATGCCACGACCGTCACGTCCAGGCCATGGCGGCGCCCCGACCAGCCCAGCGCCCAGCCCAGATTGCCGGCACTGGCGCACACCACGGCCGTCCGGCCCTGATCGCTCAGCCGACCCGCGACAACCTCGGTCCCCCGCCCTTTAAAACTACGGACCGGGTTCGCCGTCTCCAACTTGATGCTCACCGTACAGCCCAGCGCCCGCCCCAAGGCTTCGCACCGGAACAACGGAGTGTCCAGGAACACCGGGTCGATCACACGGCGAGCCGCGCGGATCCGGCCAAGATCGAGCCGCGTCTTGAGCACGACGCAACAACGTACCCGACACAAACGTCACCTCAACAGCCACCACCACGAACCCACCCATCCTCCACCGAATCGATCCCGCGACCCCGCCCACCGACGCCTACAACCACTCCACGACAGAGCCGCACGGTTCCCGGCAGGAGAACAGAAGCCATCAAAGGCATTGCCGCGCAGCTAAGACAGCGCCCAACAACATCAGCAAAGCCGGCCAGCCACCTGCTCCCTGATGGCGTGACCAAAGATTAGCCAGCAGATGATCGTTGCCACTCTCTAGACACCATCCAGGGGCCAGACGATCGAGATGCAGCGAACTCTCACCCGGAAACCTGGGTGACAAGCGAGCGAGCGGCGCATAATGGAAAAAGCTAGAGCGCACCGCCCCGATCGCGGTCTAGAGTTCCGCTATGGACTACGCCTGGATTCAGGAGAAGCTTGAGGCCGTGTTCGTCCTCGGCCGTCAGCCTCGACGTCACAATAGGAAGGAAGTGTCATGGGAGATGACAAGCTTGAACGGATTGCGGAGCTTCTGGCCGGCCGCAATGCCATCGATGAGGAGATTGCCGCGATCATCCAGCGGCCGATGACGGCTGGGCATCTCGGTGAGTGGATCGCGTCACGGATTTTTGATATCGAGCTGGAGGAATCGGCCACCAACTCTGCCGTCGATGGTCGCTTTCGCGTCGGCCCGCTGCAGGGCCGGACGGTCAACGTCAAGTGGTACCTCAAACAAGAAGGCATTCTGGACACCAGTTCGTCCGCAACGCTCGACTACTACCTGGTGCTTACCGGTCCACGATCAGCGGCAGGTTCCTCACGAGCTGGTACTCGCCCCTGGTGCCTTCGGGCGGTGTACCTGTTCGACGCCGAGCGCCTTCGGGATGAGCAGGACGCCCGGGGAGTCAAGACAGGCGTCGCATCTAGTGTGCTCCGGCGGCAGTGGGACGAAGCCGAGATCTACCCCCGCGACTGCAACCCTCTGCTCAGGGTCAGCGCTCACCAGGTCGAACTACTCAAACTCCTTGCGGGCTGACCAATGGCCCGTCCCGGTCGGCAACGCAGGACGGAGCCATTCACCCGCCCGGTGAACGCTCGCTGCGCCGGTCACTCAGCAAGCCTTCGATGTATCACTGGATGAATGGCGTGAGACGACTCTTCCGCAAGGAACCGACGCACACGACGAACCCGAGGGGGCACAACCCCGGCCCAGGCTGAGACGTTACTTTGTGGTCAGGCGTTCGACGAGGGTGCGGCTGGTCTCTTGCAGCCTTTCGTCGTTGTCGATGCTGTTGTATCTGCCGCGACGCTGGGTGTGGTGCAGCTCAGAGCGGAGTTGGGGCAGGGCGGGTCGTGCGGCAGGTCCCATGCGTTCCAGGCATGCGACGACATGGTTGGCGGTCGAAGGGTTCTGTTCCCAGGCTTGGAGGAGCGTGTCCAGCACGGCCGGTGCCTCGGCGTCGCCGCCGATTTCCCAAAGAGCGGCCGCGCAGGGGACTTGGACCCATTCGTAGCCATGGTTCAACAGGCCCCGCAGGCGAGGCAGTGCCTCCTCCGCACGAGGGCCGATCTCAGCGAGTACGTCGGCGGCCGCGCTGATCCGGAACGGGATGGAGTCGTCGAGCAGGTCGAGCAACGGCCGCATGACTTCGTCCGGATCGCCGACGATGGCCCACAGAGCGGCAACGGCGGCGGGACGCACATGGGCGTCCGAGGCCGTGATCAAGGACCGGATCGTTTCCACGGCGGGGGCCGCTGACGGACCGAGAGCCCTCAACGCGTCCAAGGCGGAGCACGCGACTGACCACAGCTCATGAGGCACTGCCGTGGCCAGGGTCGCGGTGATCACGCCGACTGCGCTGTTGTCGGCAAGAGCAGCGAGGGCCGCCAGGTCGGAGCGCGCGCTCATCTCCCACAGTGCCTGGGTGAGGTCGAGACTCTTCAAGTGGGCGCACAGGCGGGGTGTCAGCTGATCAGCGGCTTGCGGGAGTGCTCCAACGACCTGGACTGCCCGCCAGGCGTCGTCTCCACTGTCCAGGGCTGTGAGGATGCTCGGCACCGCTCGCACATCACCGAGACGGGCCAGCGCCTGGACGGCCTCTTGATGACTTCTCCGCAGTTGTGGCTGGGACGAGAACCAGACATCCGGCCCGTGGGCGGCGTACTGTGCGGCGACATGCTCCGCCAGCGCCTCGCGGGTCGGCTCGGCGATCGCATGGCAGGCGTTCAACGTGGCCGCCGCCTCTGCGGAGACTTGCTCGGCGGCTGAGTTGAGGTGTTCGGCGACGAGCATGATGAGCCGTGTGTGGTCTCCGCGCCAGGACTCCATGAGCTCGGCGCTCATCCGGATGCCGTCCAGGCGGGAGCCGGGATCAAGACTGCGCAGTTGCTCAGCAAGAAGTGCCGTGCGCTGCGGAACCTTCGCCGCCAAGGTCCGATGGAAACTGCGCAGCAGATCCGTGCAAGGTGAGTGGATTTGACCGTGGCGTTCGAGGTCCTCAAAAGCGGCAACAACCTGCGGTGGTGCTCCGTCTCCGGAGACCGCTGACCCCACTGGGCCAGGCGGATCGCACCATGCTTCGGCCGGCACTGAGGCACCGTCCAACTCGCGCAGCAGGCCGATCGCGGGAGTGATGGCGTCCTCACCCATCCGCTCAGGCGTGCAGCGAGCCCGCTGCACCACGGCCGCGAGCCTGGTCTGAGGTGCTACCGCCGAGTCGGCGGCCAACCCGGTGAACCACGCCATCGCCTGAGCCTCGGCGTGCTCCGGCAGGCGCAACGCCAATGTCGCCATCGCCTCGACGATCAGCAACTGCTCGACGATGCTCGTCTCAGCCGACAGCCGACAGCCGACCGCGCAGCACCGTCAATCCGCGGTCGACGTCGTCGATGAACAACCCGAGTCCGGGGATCGCAGCCCGGCGCACGCGGACGTCGGGATCATGGGCGAACCCGATGAGCGTCTCGGCACGGCCGCGCATGGCCGCCACCGCTTCAACTTCAGCTTCCGAGCCGCCATACCGTCCATCGCAGCGATCGAGGGCATGCGATCCGATGCTGACCAGCAACTCAACGACGTCGGCCCGGTCAGGCGTCGTGACGTCCTCTGCCAACTCGAACAGGAACGGAAGGCTCGCCGTCGTGCACGCGTAAACAGTGCCCTGATGATGGACCGCACCGTAGAACCTGCTGAGAGCCTCCCGCCACTCCTCCGCGTCCGAAGAACGCAGCGCCAGCAGCAGACCCGGGACCTCCTCGGCCGAGCCGTACGCATGATCCATCGACGACCAGCCGATGTCGTGAAGCCCGCTGAACATACACGGCACTATGCCCGCCCGCACCGACACAGCGCCCACACCGACAAAGATCACGAAGCAGCCGCACCGACAACCAAGTGACTCACCTACAACACTGTGGAGTACGTCGAACTACCGCACATCAAGAAGACCGGCCACTAACCAAGGTTAATGAGTGATGGCGGCGGGGTGAGTGGACGGGCCGGTGGTGTGGGCGTATGCCGGTTGCATGGCCAGATACCCCCAGGGCGGTGGGATGACCGCTGCCGGCCGTGAACGACGAGAACAGGTCCGGATGCAGGCCGCGCAATGGTTCGGCGAGGGGCGCCCCAATGCGTGGATCGCTGCCGAGTTGCGGGTCGGGCTTCGGCAGGTGGAGAAATGGCGGCAGGCCTGGCGCCAGGGCGGGGCCGAGGCGCTGCAGTCCAGGGGGCCGCACCGGCGGCCGCGGCTGGACGATGCGGCGTTCGCGCGGTTGGAGGCCGAGTTGAACCGCGGGCCGGCCGCGCACGGCTATGCCGATGACCAGCGGTGGACGCTGGGCCGGGTGGCCGCGCTCATCAGCCGGCTGTTCGGAATCGACTACACCCTGCCCGGGGTGTCGCTGCTGCTGCGCCGCAACGGCTGGTCGGTACAGGTCCCCGGACGCCGCGCCATCGAACGCGACGATCACACCGTGCAGGTGTGGAAAGAGCAGGTGTGGCCGCAAGTGGAACCACCGCGGCGGACCTGGGTGCCTGGATCTGTTTCCTCGACGAGACAGGTCAGGGGCTCAGGCCGCCCAAAGGACGCTCCTGGAGCCGGCGGGGGCACCGGCCGCAGGTGAGAGTGCACGGCGGCGACCACGGCGGACGGATCTCGGTCGCCGGGATGGTCTGCTACCGCCCGGGTCAGCGGCCCCGGCTGATCTACCGGCTGCACCACTGCCGCCGCCGCAAGGGCGAACGCGCCGCCTTCACCCTGACCGAGTACAAGAGCATGCTGCAGGGCGCCCACCAGCAGCTACCCGACGGGAAGATCGTGCTGGTCTGGGACAACCCGAACATCCACCACTCCACCGCGATGCGGGCGTTCATCGACGCCCACACCGACTGGCTCACTGTGTTCCACCTGCCTGCTTATGCCCCCGACCTCAACCCCGCCGAGAGCGTGTGGTCACTGCTGAAACGCTCCATGGCCAACTTCCTGGCCACCGACCTGGACCACCTCACCGGCATGATCAAGCACCGCCTCAAAGTCATCCAGCACCACCCCGACGTGATCAACGGCTGCCTGACCACCACCGGCCTCACCCTCACCACCACACCCGCCATCACCAATTAATCCTGTTTAGACCGGGTAGTGCGGAGCCATCGCCCACGGCGCGGCACTCTCCAGCCCGCCGGGCAAGGTTCAACATCAAAGTGATCAGCGCACGATGCGGTCACTATCGCTCATGGCGCCCACACCCCGGTTCTCCCGGAGGCCGCCAAGAGCAACAGCCGCAGCCGTCGACGTGTCAGCCGAGCCGACGACCCCTCCGTCCCCCTAGCGTGGGAATCGCCAGCGAACCGGCTCGGGAGCTGAGCCGAGCACGCAAGGTAGTCGTTCCGGTGATCCACTTCGGAGCCCTGACCTGGACTCGGTGACGCCGCCGCGACATCTCGTGCTCACCACGTGCCATCCAGGGCCAACAAAGTGGACATCCTGGAATGCGACAGGGACTTCGTCTAGATCGAGATCTTGGACGAAGTCCCTGGTCAGAGTGGCGGAGGATCGGGGATTTGAACCCCGGATGGGCGTGAACCCAAACCGCATTAGCAGTGCGGCGCCATAGACCGGACTAGGCGAATCCTCCAGGAGCCATCGGGCTCAGCACAGGCTACCGGTTCGGCGAGCCAACCGGCAAAGCCTGCGTCCCGTGGCTCCAGCAGCATAGTGCGTAACGGCTGTGGACGTGCCGCTCCCGGGGCCGCGGGAGCGAGGCGTCTGGGAGGGGGTCAGCCCAGGCGGAACCCGTTGAAGCCGCAGGCCTCGGCCAGGTCGTTGCCGTGGCGCTGCATGGCGGCGGTGTCGGGCCGGCCGATGGCCGAGGTGTTGCCGGAGCTCAGGTTCCGCAGCATCTCGGCCGTCTTGTCGAGGTCGCCCGCGAACGCGGTCGCGGCGGTCTCGACGTCGCCGCCGGCGCTCTGGCCCTCAGAGCGGACCTTGGCGGCCGTGTCCGAGAACTTCTGGGCGGTCGAGGACGCGCCGCTCGGCGAGGTCATGGTCATGCCACCGGTGGAGAAGCTCCGCAGCTCCGTCTCGATGTTCTTGCAGGCGGTGGTCTTCTTCCCGCCGGCGATGGCGTCGATGGCGCCACATCCCGTAGAGCCGAGCATCAGGCCACCGACGGCGAGGGCGCCGACCAGCTTGGTGGCGGACATGCGCATGGGGTTTCTCCTTCAGGGGGTTGGGCTTCGGACGGGAACAGGGGACATCCAGGTCACTCCCGCCTCGATCACCCCTTTGGCGTATCACTGCCACGAGGGGTTCCGTGACTCAAGTCACACATCCGTGACCTCCCATCCGCCAACCGATTCGCGGACAGGTCCGTGGAGCCGGTACAGTTGGCATGCGTCAGGCACCCGTAGCTCAACGGATAGAGCATCTGACTACGGATCAGAAGGTTAGGGGTTCGAATCCCTTCGGGTGCGCCCAGGTCAAAGCCCCCTTGCGATCTTCCGCAAGGGGGCTTTTGCTAACGGTCTTGCTAACAGGGCATCTGATCTAGGCGGCGTCCTCCACTCGCTTGGCGAAGATCTCGGCTGCCTCCACGAGCTGCTGATTGACGACGTGTGCGTAGACCCGAAGCGTGATGGACGGGTCAGCGTGGCCGAGTCGAGCGGCCACGACGTGGACGGGGACACCCGCCAGGAGGAGGGTCGTCGCGTGGATGTGGCGGAGGTCGTGAAGCCGCGCGTGTGGGAGCGGCTCAGCCGGTGACGTCCCGTCCGTGGGTGTGTTGTGGAGCTTGATCAGGGACGTCATGAGGGACGAGACGGTGTCGGGGTGGACGGGGTCGCCCCATCCGGTGGCGAAGACGTAGCCGTCCGCCTCCTTGTCGGCGCCCTTCCAGGACTTGCCGAGCTTGAGCTTGTCGGCGAGCTGGCGCTTGCGATGGGCCTTGAGGACGTCGACCGTCCCGGCGTCGAGGCTGACCGTGCGGGACCGGCCGCTCTTGGTCGTGCCCTCGATGCGCTCGCCGGCGATGAACGACGCCGAGCCCTTGATCTGCATGGACGCGCCGTCCAGGTCGACATCACGCCACCGCAGGTGGAGCAGCTCCCCACGCCGGGCACCGGTGTACGCCGCCAAGTGGAAGAAGGCGGAGAGCCGGTGTGTTTCGGCGACCTTGAGGAAGGCCCGCAGCATCGCAGGCGTCCAGACCTCGCCGGGCTCGGCAGAACGCATCCGGGGCCGTTTAGCGCGCTCGACCGGGTTGGACGGGATGACCTGGTCGACCAGGAGGGCGTCGCCAAACGCCTTACGAAGCACGGCGTGAACGTAGGCGACAGTCCGAGGCGAGAGCCCCGTGCCGTGCCGTCCGCCGGTGGTGACGAGGTCGCGGTAGAGCTTGGTGATCTGGCCGGGGCGGACGGCTTGGAGCCGCAGGCCGCCGATGTTCGGCTTGACGTGTCGGTCGATCAGGTGCCGGTAGTCGGCGAGGGTCTTGGGCTTGATCTCGACGGCGTGAGCGTCGAGCCATTCGTCCAGGTACTCGGCCACGGTGATGGCGTTGCGGTCGATGTACTCGCCGCGCCGCGCTTTGACCCGTGCTTCGTCGCGCGCCTCCTTCGCAGCGTCCTCGGTGACGAACCCGCCGACCCACTTGGGTTTTGAGACGCCAGTTTCGGGGTCGGTCACCCGGATGACATAGGACCAAGTATTGCCGCGCTTCATCACTCCATCGCGCAGCTTGGGCCGGCTCTTGCTCGTCTTGCCTCTACTACTCGGCATGGCTTTGGAAGGCAGGCGTGGCTTGCCGCTGTCGGCGGAGTCGGTCATCAGGCGGCCTCTTCCATGAGGGTGTTGATGTAGTCGTTGAGGGCGTTGAGCGGGATGCGGCGAGAGCCATCGATGCGGACTGAGCGCAGCGAGCCGGAGGCGAGAAGCTCGTAGAGCTTGCTGCGCGAGATGGCCAAGGCTTTGGCTGCTTCGGGAACGGTCAGCAGGAGCTTGGGCACGCGGTACTCCGTTCATCGGTGGTGGTAAGTGGGGGCAGCGGTTTGCCGGTCAGGGCAGCGGTGAGCAGTGCTTCGCCAGGCGTCATGCCTTGGCCGAGGTAGCGCCAGTGCGCAATCACGAGGACCTGGTCGTCATCGAAGGGCAGGCGACCGGTCGTGATGTCGTCGTGTTCGCGCTGGTTGTGCTCGATACGCGCCGCACGCAGCGCGCCGAGGGTGGTGGAGTAGCGGCGGGACTTGGTAGAGAAGTGGCCGCGGAAGCCGAGCATGTGAGCCCACTCGGTCAGCCGCAGCCCGGCGTATTCCTCGATCGCGCCCAGGCGCAGGCATTCGGCGATGAGCCGCCGCGCGTGGCCGCTCACGGGGAGGTTGGCCAGGTCGTCGGTGGGGCGTATGCGGCGGTCGAGGGTGCCGACGCATTCGGCGGCTTTGGTGGCGTACTTGGCGATGTAGCCCGCGACCGCGCTATCGGTCAGTTCCCCCGTGGTGGTGATCGGACGAACGTCGATCTGCGATCCCCACACGTGCTCTGTCGCCGGGATGTCGCCCGCAGCAGGTGACGAGACGGTGACCGCGCCCGCCGCGTGATCCACGGCCGCCTTGAGCAGGTCGAGGGAAGCCCAGGCGGGAGGAGGGTTGTCAGGGCCGCCGGGTCCGTCGAGGCGGATGACGGCGTGGAAGTGGACCAGGCCGCGCCGCTGGTACTCGGCGACCTTGGCGAACGACACCGTGAGCACGTCCCGCAGGTCGGACACCCGCAGCCCGGCCGACCGCGCGACGTAGCGCCGGAAGGCCAGGGTGAACCGCCGCCACAGTTCCGGGGCGTGCGCGTTCCACAGCACCGCCCCCGTGTAGTCGAAGCAGTCGCCGCAGATCGGCTGCCCGAGTCGCGGGTCCCCGTCAGCGTGGCGGACGGTGCAGGAGACCGGCCGCCCATGCGGGCACGTCCCGCCCTCCCGCCGGGGACGGCAGGCCACCACGCCTCCGCCCTTGCCGGTACGGCGGGAGTGGACGGGACCGAACGAGGGCGCGGTGAGCGTGACGAACGCCGCCGGATGCGTCGTGACGGTGTCCGGGACGCCTTTCCCGCCGACGAGTCCGGCGCGGACGAGTTGGTAGGTGTCGGCCCGGTAGACCTCTGCACACGCCGGACAGCGCGAGGCCCGCCGGGTCTTGCAGGCCACCCGCAGCACCCCGCCCGGCTCACGCGCGGTGGAGTAGTGGCGCAGGATCTCGCCGGTCAGCGGGTCGAGGTGGGTGACGCGGCCGCGCAGGTGGACCGGTTGAGCACAACCGCCGGTGGAGTGTGCGCGGCGTGCCCAGGCGCGGAAGTCGGCCCGGTTATAGCGGTTGGCCATGTCGCGTGCGGCAAGTCCGCTTATGACGGGTGCCGGGTCGGGCATGATGGGGCGGTCTCCTCGCCTGTGCGGGTGGTTGCGGGTGGTGGGGCGACCCCGGCGTGGCCGCGGATGCTTGCCGGCGACAGCGGCCACGCCGGGGATCTAGAAGGCGGTGGTGAACCGCGCGAGGGCGTCGGCGACCAGCGCCAGGCCGCCGACGATCGCGCGGACGGCGTGTGCGGCGTTCTCGGGCTGGCGGATCAGGAACAGGCCCAGGACGATCCAGAAGGCGGCGAAGGCGCAGCGGCGCAGGAACATGGCGGATCCCCTTCAGATGGTGTGGCCGTGGCCGTTGCAGTCGGGGCAGGTGGAGCCGTCGGAGGCGACCCCGCCCCCGCCGCACGTCCCGCACACCCACCCGACGACGAGCACCAGGAGCACGGGCAGCGGTCGCGGGTGACGGGCGAACAGGTGGCCGGGCACGATCGGGGTCGGCTGGCCGGCCGAGGTGGTGGGGTTGGCGTGGTCCGTGCGAGTGGTCATTGCGGTTTCCTCCAGCGGTCAGGCGAGCGATGCGGTTTCGGTGCGGAGCTGGCGGAGCAGGTCTGAGGCGAGCTGGTTGGAGACGCCGAGGCGTGCGCGGAGCGCGTCACGGGTGATGGGCCGCCCGTGCTCGGTTTCGTGTTCGGCAGCGACGCGGCGGGCGAAGTCGACCAGCGGACCGGCCGGAGCCGACGAGCCCGACGAGGGCGACGCGGCCGAGGACGACGCGGACGGCGTCGAGGCGGAGCGTTCGGCGGGGATGGGGATGGAGGTCTGGCCGTCCTGCTCGTCCTCGCCCCGCTCGGTGGTGTGGTGCTTGACGGCCGGGACGGCGGCGGTGACCGTGGGCCGCTCGTCCTCCCACACCACCCACGGCGACGCGGACGAGGATGGGACGGACGAGCCCGCCGAGGACGGAGTCGGCGTCGAGGACGGGGACGGGCGGCCGAAGGAGTCCGGGACCGGTGAAGGACGGGCCGCCGAACCAGGGCCGGCCTTGCGGCGTTCCAGCATCGACACCGCGACCAGGAACGCGCCCGCCGGGGTGCCCGCGGTGATCCAGCCCCAGACCGATGGGTCGGCCTGTGCGAGGTTGGCGGCCAGTGACAGCAGGATCCCGCCGACCAGGACGACGGTCGGCCACGACAGCCGCCCGGTGTCGCGTCCCGTGCGCTTGTCGCGCTGTCGCTCTCCGGCCGCCATGACGCAGGTGAGGTCGATGCACACCGCGATGGCCCAGGCCATCCAGCCGCGTTGACCGTGTTCGGTGGCGGTGTCGCGGATGTGGGTGAACGAGCCCGCCGCCGCGATGCCCGCGAGCACCACCACCGGCCCGGAGTCGGCGACTGCGCCGAGGATGCGCCGGGTCATGCCGCCCGCCGCACGTCGACCAGGGCCAGCAGCGCGGCCAGTTCGGCGTCACACCGGTGGCTGTCGGCCCAGTCATCGACCTCGCCGCAGGACGAGGAGGCGAACGACTCGGCGCAGCGCTGGCAGCGGGCGATGTGCAGGGAGCGGAACTCGTCCCACTCGACTCCGACTGGCCACACGTCCCAGGACGACACCACCGACGACCGGGACGAGCCCGAGGACGACGAGCCGGACGGCGAGGACGGGGACGGGACGACGCTGAACCGGGGACGAGGACGGGGACGAAGAACACGGACGCGGACGACCATCGGGCAGCCTCCAGGGAGGGTTTTCGGGCATGGGTCGGGTAGGGACGTGGCGCGATCAGGGCTCACACCGAGCCGAAGGAAGGGAGAGGGAAGGGAGCGGAGGAGGGCCGGTTACGCGGCCGGGTCGACGGCGGGGACTGAGCCGATCAGCGCGTCCCAGTCCGGGGTCAGGTGCGCGTACTCACGCGCCGCGTGTTCGGCCTCGCTCTCGGGGACGTAGACCGAGCGGGCACGGTGCCATGAGCCGTCCTGCCCGGAGACCACGCACACCCCCGGAGTCTCGGCGGGGATGGCACGAGCGGTGTCGCTGGCGGCCGGGTCGAGGCCGCTGAGGGTCATATTGGCGGTTTCGGGGTCGTTGACCCGGTGGCACACCCGCCCGGAGAGCTGGGCTCGGAGGGCGGTGACGCCGGGGCCGAGGTCGGAGCCGATGCGCTGCCCGCACACGATCAGGTGGACGGCGAACGCCCGGCCGAGCTGGGCGACCCGCAGCAGCGCGGTCGCGGTCCGCGATACCTCCTCCTTCTCGGACTTGTCGGCCATCAGAAACAGCTCTGCGACCTCGTCCACCAGGACCACGACAGGGACGGGCCGCAGGTGTTCAGGGAGCGTCCACACGTTGCGGGCACCGTGCGCGCGGCACGTGGCCATGCGGTTCTCGACCTCGCCGACCAGATCGGCCAGCAGGTCGACCGACTCTTTGCGTGTGGTGGCCAGCGCCGACAACCGAGGCGCGTACGGGGTGAACTCGACCCCGCCCTTGAGGTCGAACCCGACCAGGGCGACCGGCTGCGGGGCCAGGCCCTTGATGAGCGCGTTGGCCAGGTTGGACTTGCCCGACTGTGTCGCCCCGGCGTTGAGCCAGTGCGGGACCGTGCGCAAGTCGATCAGCCAGTCACGGCCGTTCTCCAGCTTGCCCGGCCGCACGGTCAGCAGTTCGCCGGTTTCGGGTTGGGTGACCACGTCGACCAGCGGGTCACGCATCGTCGCCCACAGCGTCACGTATCCGGGCCGCACATCGACTACCCGAACCGAGTGGACGCGCCAGGCGTGCGCGATCCCCTCCGCCGCCCTCTCGTAGTCCGCCGGTACCTGCCCATCGTGAAGGCGCAGCCGCATGCGCCAGCCGAGCCGCGTCGGCCGCAGAAGGCCGAGGCGGGGAGCGCGCTCGACGTCGACCCACCGCACCCGCCGCTTCTGCTCGACCACGGTCGAGGCGTTGCGGGACGCCGGGCCGACGAGCGGGACGGCGTCGAGGGTGAGCCGGAGCCGCCGCCGGTTACGGGTGAGCTTGCAGCCCGAGGCGACGTGATGCCACGTCAGGTACACCAGCACCGCCCGAGCCGGGAAGCCGACGCCGTACCAGAACGAGGCCGGGTGAAAGCGGCGCCAGGCCCAGAGCCCGGCCGCCGCAGCGGCCAGGACCCCGAGCATCAGGAGCAGGTCAGTCATGACCGGGCCGCCGTTCAGGCCACGCCCGCCGGAGCGGACGAGTCCGACGACCCCGACGTGAAGGCCGACGAGGGCGAGGGCGAGGCGACCGAGGAGACGGGCGCGATCCGGTCGGCGCGGTAGGCCACACCCCACCGCTTCTCACCCCCGAGCACCGCCTCCCACGGGAACGCGACGAGGCCGACCGGCGTCACGACCTCTCCGATCGTCACCGACTGGTCCCCGACCACCGCCACGTTCAGCAGGTCCACCCGCCCCGACGCGTCCGCGGCCGACAGACCCACCGTGAACACCGTCTGACCGTTGCGGTCGGTCTTCACCTCCCCCGTGTCCTGGTTGACCAGCTTGGGACGCGGCGGTGACACGCACACGAACGTCAGCGCCGACACGTCCACCGGGATGTTGCGCATGAAGCCCCTCCAGGGCTCGAAGTAAGCTAGCTAGATACCAAGGTACCTAGGTAAGTCGCGGAGTCAAGCGTTAGACCGAAATTTTCTGCAGGTACCTAGAGACCTAGCCCAGGCGTAGACTGCCTGACATGGCAAAAGGCCCGGTAGACCGACGCAAACCGTACGTGCGCATCGCTGACGACCTGCGCCGCGACATCGCGTCCGGCGTCTACCCGGTGGGGGAGACCCTGCCGCCAGGTGCCAGACTCGCCGACCAGTACGGCGTCTCAGGGATGACCGTCAGCAACGCGATTGCCGTCCTGCGCGAAGAGGGATTGGTCACCACTCGGCAGGGTGCCCGTGGCGCAACCGTCATCGCGACCCCGGACGCCCAAGAGGCCGGCGAGACCCCGCCGGAGCGAAGCGAGGAGTTCCGACTCCTCTTCACTCAACTTCAGGACATCCGGGGCCAACTACGCCGCCTGAGCGCCAGGCTTGACGACTTGGACGAGCGAACGAGGGACAGCTAATCCGAGTCACGTTGCCGTCCACAGGGGCAGCAGCCCGAGGGTAGGACCACGCCCCAAACGAAGCACATCCGCAATCAGCACCGCTGACTCGCGACGCCAACGCAGGGATTCAGACCACCCTGTTGCCCTTCAGCGCACCGCTCAGCCCCGGCCCTTTCCGTCCTAACTTGATTGGCGACGACCGCGCGGTAGGGCCCACTGTGCCCCGCCGACCGCCTACCGCACGGCCGTCAAGGCCATGGCCAGCCGTCAGGATGCGTAATGGCCATGGCCAGCTCCCGTACTGACACCGCTTCAACCAGGCGCCATCCGTCCCTACTGCGGACCAGCGCCCAATACGTCTGGGTGTACGGCCCCAGCCAGCACAGGACGCCGAAGTCTTCGGCGATCTCCTCCAGGGCCGCGCCGGCGTCCATCAGGACCCGTCCGTCTCCCCGGACGAGCCCGCGGCCGAGATCCAACGGTCCAGCGCTGTCGTCACGCGCGACACGGCCAGGTCGATATCCGCGCATGGTGCGAGCAGTTCGCCGGTGCTGGACCGGTACCACCAGCCGCCGTCCCCGGCCGCAACGGTGATGCTGTCGCCCAGGCACGGCGCCTCGGGGAAGAAGACCCGCAGTATGGGCCGGGTCTCGGCGTACCGGCGGTCAACCGTCCAGCCCCGTCGCCGCAGTGTCCGCGCGAGCCGGTTGAGGTGCCGCCGTGCGGTGAACGGCCGAGGCAGCGCGACGAGTGCATCCGGGGGGATAAGCACCCGCCGCGCCGCCTCAGCCTCCCCCAGGGCCGTCCCACCCAGCGCAGGGACGACCCCATCCGGTGATGGCGGCGGGG
>NZ_VCKZ01000079.1 GCF_005889745.1 Actinomadura geliboluensis | reverse complement strand
CCTCCAGGAGGTCTGCGAGGGGCAGGTCCGCACCGCCGAGAAGTCCACCGGCACCTGGACGTGGGCGTTCGCCGCGACCCCCGGCGGCGCGTCCTGCGCGCAGGGCCAGGGCCGGGTCGGCGTCGCGATCGGCACCGACAGCCCGCTGACCGAGACCCGCCAGGCCAAGCTCCCGGCCCCGGCGGGCCGGACGCGCATCGCGCTGTGCGGCGAGGTCGCGTCGTGGGCGACCCGGGTGTGCGTCACGCGGCTCGACCCGTCCGAGGGCGGCGACTGGCGGCAGAAGGAGGCCCGCGCGCTCGCCGTGCTCGGCGGCGGCGGCCGCGTCCTGCTCGGCGGCGACTTCGCCGACAGCCCGGACAGCCCGGCCCTCGACCCGCTCTACGGCGCCTACGCCGAGTGCGACCAGTCCGGCTCGTCCCGCACCGGCGCGATGACCCGTCAGAACTGGCAGGGCGCCGCCGTGCAGAAGACCGACTACCTGTTCATCCCGAAGGCGGCCGGGGTCTCGTGCAGCGTCCCCGCCACCCGCGTCCGGACGTCCGACCACCGCCCGATGTCCGCCGAGGTCCGCTTCAAGTGACGCGGCCGCCGGGGGCGGTGGACGCCCCCGGCGGTTCGGTCACGTCAGTGCACTGAGCGCTCTTCGCCCTGCCAGTAGGGGGCGCGGAGCTCGCGCTTGAGGATCTTGCCGGTGGGGTTGCGCGGGATCTCGTCGCGGCGCTCGACCGAGCTCGGGCACTTGAAGTGGGCGAGGTGCTCGCGGCAGTAGTCGATGATGTCCTTCTCGGGGACGTCCGACGACAGCACGACCAGCGCCTTCGGGGTCTCGCCCCAGCGCTCGTCCGGGACGCCGATGACCGCGCAGTCGGACACGGCGGGGTGGCCCATCAGGACGTTCTCCACCTCCGCCGGGTAGATGTTCTCCCCGCCCGAGATGATCATGTCCTTGACGCGGTCGTGGATGTACAGGTAGCCGTCCTCGTCGAGGTAGCCCGCGTCGCCGGTGCGGAACCAGTTGTCGTCGGACAGCGCGCTCGCGGTCGCCTCCGGCATCCCCCAGTAGCCCTTCATGTTCTGCGGGGTCCGGCAGAGGATCTCGCCGACCTGCCCGGCGGGGACCTCCTCTTGCGTCGCCGGGTCGACGATCTTGAGGACGGTGGTGTCGTTGGCGAGCCCGGCGCTGCGCAGCCGGTGGGTGTTCGGGCCGTCCGGGTCGTGGTCGGCGGCGGGCAGCATCGTGATCGCGCCGGTCACCTCCGTGAGCCCGTACACCTGCATGAACTCGGTGCCCGGCAGCATCCGCATGGCGCCGCGCAGGACGTCCTCGCTGATCGGGGACGCGCCGTACAGCATCAGCTTCAGGCTGGACAGGTCGCACGCGGCGACCTCCGGGATCAGCTGCATGAACTGCAGCAGGACCGGGACGAGGAAGATGTGCGTGACGCGGTGCCGCTCGATCGCCTGCGCGATCAGGGTGGGGTCGGGCTCGCGGGCGATGACGCCGGTGATCGCGTTGTAGACCGCGGAGACGGTGAGGACGTTGCCCGCGACGTGGTACATCGGCATCGCGACCATCAGGACGGACGACTCGTCGATGTCCCACACGTCGGTGGTCACGCTCAGCGCGGCGAGGAAGTTGTCGTGCGTCAGCATGACGCCCTTGGGCAGCCCCGTCGTGCCGGACGAGTAGAGCTGGACGAACACGTCCGACGTCTCGGGCTCGTGCTCGGGCGGGGTGTCGGGCGCCGCGTCCACCCAGGCGGCGTAGTCCCGGTAGGCGTGGTCCCGACCGTTGACGACCACCATGTGGTCGGTGTGTTCGAGCTTGCCGGCGATCGCGTCGAGGACGGGGACGAACTCCGGCCCGACGATGAAGACCTTCGCCTGCGCGTTGTTGACGATGTAGGCGACCTCGTCGGGGGCCAGCCGGTAGTTCACCGGCACCTGGACGGCGCCGATGCGGGCCGCGCCGAACAGCTGCTCGGCGTATTCGAGCGAGTTCTTGTCGAGGATCGCGACCCGGTCGCCGGGGCCGACGCCCGCGGCGGTGAGCGCGTTCGCGACCCGGTCGGCGCGCCGGTCGAAGTCGCGGAAGGTGATCTCATTGTCGCCCGCGATGTACGCGAGGCGATCGGGATGTGAACGTGCGCGTTCGCGCAGCACCTCAGTCAGACCGGGCACGGTATGTCCCTTTCGCCGATGACCGCCTGGTTATTCCGGCATCATGCGGTCACCGGCGACGCCCCGCAAGGGGTATGAGCTGCTCGGTCAGCGGCTTTTGGACATCTTGGACACGGCGGTCACGGCGAGTACCACGATGACGGCGACGAGTCCGATGAAGAAGAAGAACTTGAGCATCGAGATGATGGCGCCGATGACGGTCATCGCCAGCCAGATCGCGAGCACTACGCCGATGATGGTCAGGATCGTCTTACCCATGTCTCCACCGTATGCGCCGGTTCGGCGGGGGACATCACCCTTGGGAACGACCCTGGCCCTGACCCGTCCCCGACGCGCGGCGGAGCCGCACCCTGAGAACCCCTGAGGCGAACCCTTACGGCCGCCGCGAATCCTTACAGGGTGGTGACGTGGACGCGGGGCGGCCGCGTCCACCGCATACCGTGTCCTGCGTGAACTCCGTGACCCCCGCGGGACGCGTCCTGGTGGTCGACGACGACCCGACGGTGGCGGAGGTCGTCGCCCGCTACCTGGCCCGCGACGGGCACGAGGTGGCCTGCGTGGCGGACGGCCCGACCGCGCTGCGCCGGGCGCTCGACCAGCCGCCGGACCTGATCGTCCTCGACCTGATGCTGCCCGGCATGGACGGCTTGGAGGTGTGCCGCCGCCTCCGCGCGACCTCGGCCGTGCCGATCGTGATGCTGACGGCGCTCGGTGCCGAGACCGACCGGCTCGTCGGGCTGGAGACCGGCGCCGACGACTACGTGACGAAGCCGTTCAGCCCGCGCGAGCTGGCCCTGCGCGTCCGGTCGGTGCTGCGCCGGGCGCGCGGGGCGCTGGTGCCCGCCGTCCCGGCCGGGCCGCTGCGCGACGGCGACCTCGCGGTGGACGTCGGCGCGCACGAGGCGGAGCTGCGCGGCGAGCGGCTCGCGCTCACCTCCCGCGAGTTCGACCTGCTGGCGTTCCTGATCCGGCACCCTCGGCGGGCGTTCACCCGCGACGAGCTGCTGGAGCGGGTCTGGGACTGGACGTTCGGCGACTCCTCCACGGTGACCGTGCACGTCCGGCGGCTGCGCGAGAAGATCGAGGACGACCCGACCGCCCCGCGCCGCATCGTCACCGTGTGGGGCGTCGGCTACCGCTACGAGCCCGTGGTGGACGAGCCCGTGGTGGACGGGCGCGCGGTGGACGAGCCGTGATCCCCTTCGAGGACCTGCTGTGGGTCGTCTGGTACGCGGTGCTCGCCGCGTGCACCGTGGCGGCGGTGGCGCTCGCCGCCCTGTACGTGCTGCGCGGCCGCTCGGTCGCCACCCAGCTGATCGTCGTGGGCGTGGCGACGGTGCTCGCGACGATCTCCGGCATCATCGTGATCTCGTTCATGATGGTGCTGAACGACCATGACCGGGCGGTCGTCCTCGCGGTCGTGGCGTCCGCGGGCGTGGTCGCGATGGCGGTGTCGGTGCTGCTCGGGCGCCGCCTGGTGGCCGCGAACCGCACGCTGGTGGAGGCGGTCCGGGCCGACCGGTTCCGTTCGCCCGCGGCGCGCCTCCCCGCCGAGCTGGCCGAGCTGTCCCGCGAGCTGGAGGCCGCATACGACCGGCTGGCCGCGTCCCACGAGCGCGAGCAGGCCCTTGAGGCGAGCCGCCGGGAGCTCGTCGCCTGGGTGAGCCACGACCTGCGGACCCCGCTGGCCGGCCTGCGCGCGATGGCCGAGGCCCTGGAGGACGAGGTCGTCGCCGACGAGCGCACCGTCCAGCGCTACCACGGCCGGATCCGCGTCGAGGTGGAGCGGCTCACGGAGATGGTGGACGACCTGTTCGAGCTGTCCCGGATCCACGCGGGCGCGCTGCGCCTGTCCCGCGAGCGCGTCGGCCTCGCGGACCTGGTCGCGGAGGCGGTCGCGGGCACCGAGGCGCTCGCCCGCGCGAAGGGCGTGCGGCTGCGCGGCGACGTCCGCGAGGGGCTGCCCGTCCAGGTGGACGCGGGGGAGCTGGGCCGGGCGCTGCGCAACCTGGTCGTCAACGCGATCCGGCACACCCCGGGCGACGGCTCCGTCGAGATCATCGGCGAGGTCGCCGACGGGGAGGCGCGGGTGACGGTCGCCGACGCGTGCGGCGGCATCCCCGAGGCCGACCTGCCGCGCGTGTTCGACGTCGCGTTCCGCGGCGAGGCGGCCCGCACCCCGGGCGGCGGCGCGGGCCTCGGCCTCGCCATCGCCCGCGGCATCGTCGAGGCGCACGCGGGGCGGATCGGCGTCGCCAACGACGGGCCCGGCTGCCGCTTCGAGGTCCGGCTCCCCCTGACCGCCGTGTAGGGCCGCCCGGCGGCCTCAGGTCTCCAGGGTCTCGGCGATCGTGCGGAAGGTGGGGCAGGGCCAGCGGGACATGCAGGCCCGGCAGCGGCGGATGGGCCGGTCGGGGTCGCTGGTGATGCCGCCGGACTCCTGCGGGCGGTGCAGGTCGAGGAGCCGGACGCCGAGGTCGGCGAACGCGATGACCTCCTCCCGGGCGCCGGCGAGGAAGGCGAGGTCCTCGCGGGACAGGCGCGTCCGGACGGGGACGAAGCCGTTCCGGTTCACCAGGCGGGACAGCAGCTGGGTGGACGTCCGCCACGAGCTGGACTTCGCCGAGCGGGTCCGGATCGCCTCCAGGCGTTCGCGGAGCCGGGTCTCTCTCGGATCGGCCTTCGGTTGCACCCGCTCAGCCTCTCTCACTCCGGCCTCCCGTGAGGGGGGAACCGGGGAGATGGTCCGGGCGTGATCGCGCCGCAGAAACTCCGAAACCAGGACATCACGGTACGTAGTAACCAAAGCGTGCGGGGCTGGCAAGGCGGCGACACGCCCAGGAAACACCCACCGCACAGGGGACTTGGCGAACTGCCTGGCCCACCGGCCGTTCCCGAGATAGTGTGCCGAACGTGGAGCTAAATGTCTCGACCGCGTCTCAAGGAGGTCACGCCGTCGTCACGGCGACCGGCGAGCTGGACCTGTACACCGCGCCCAGGCTGCAGGCGGCCCTCGCGGGGCTGCTCCGCGAGGAGGTCACCCGCGTCGTGGTCGACCTGAGCGGCGTCGAGTTCTGCGACTCGACCGGCATGAACGTGCTGCTCTCGGCGATGAAGCGGCTCAAGGAGCAGGGCGGCGCGCTGGAACTCGCCGCCCCGCGCCCGGCCGTCCAGCGGATCCTGCAGGTCACCGGGCTCGACACCGTCTTCACCGTGACGAAGGCCGCGCCGGTGCTGGACGCCGGCTGACCCGTCCGAACCATCCGGCCCGGCCGTCCCGGCCGGCCGTCCCACCTTCCGACCAACCGTCCTTCGAGCGGAGGCGGCCTGCCGGGTGAACCCCGGGGGTCGCCGCGTCGGCGCGCGGGTAACGGTTCGCGGCGCCTTGCCGCCTCCCGCGCCGCCACCCGACTACCATCGCGATATGCAGGACGTAGCGGTGATCATCCCGGCCAAGGACGAAGCCGACCGCATCGCGGCCACCGTCAAGGCCGCCCAGGAGTTGCCCGGCGCCGACCTCGTGGTGGTGGTCGACGACGGGTCGTCCGACGGCACCGGCCGGGTCGCGCGCGACGCCGGGGCCCGGGTCGTGCGGCACAGCCGCAACCGCGGCAAGGGCGCCGCGATGGAGACCGGCGCCGAGGCGGCGCGGCTGCTCGACGGAGTCGACGCCGGAGGCCGCGACCAGCCCCGCCACCTGCTGTTCCTCGACGCCGACCTCGCCGAGACCGCCCGCGAGGCCGCGCCGCTCGTCGAACCCGTCCGGGCCGGCGACGCCGACATGACGATCGCGGTGTTCACCACGACGGTGAAGCTCGGCGGCCACGGCTTCGTGGTGCGGCTGTCCCGCGAGGGCATCCGCCGCGCCACCGGCTGGGAGCCCGACGCCCCCCTCAACGGCCAGCGGTGCCTGACCCGCGCCGCGTTCGACGCCGCGCTGCCGCTCGCCCCCGGCTTCGGCGTGGAGACGGCCCTCACCATCGACCTGCTGCGGCAGGGCTTCCGGGTGCGGGAGGTGGAGGTGCCGCTCGCGCACCGCGCCACCGGCACCGACTGGCGCGCGCAGCTGCACCGCGGCCGGCAGTTCCGGGACGTCGCGAGGGCGCTCGCGAGCCGCGACCCGGCGGTGGCGCGGCGGCTGGACCGGCTGCGCGGCAGCCGCCCGTGACCCGTCTCGGGACGGGCGGGCTGTGGGGCATCGGGGCCGGCATCGCCTGCTTCCTCGGCACCGCCCTGCTGGGCCCGTCGGTGTTCGAGCCGGAACTGGAGGGCCGCCCCGGGCAGCCGCCGTGGGCGCTGGACGTCCACCCGTCGCCGTACCTGGTGATCGGCCTGGTCGTCGCGGGGATCGTGGCGAGCACCGCGGGCCTCGCGCTGTGCTTCGCCGCCGTCCGCAGGGGCTGGCGGGTGCGGGCGCTGCCGCTGGTCGCCGCCGGGCTGCTGGCGGCGGTCGCGTTCATGTGCATGCCGCCGGTCGGCTCCACCGACCATCTGAACTACGCGTCCTACGGGCGGATGGCGGCGACCGGCCACGACCCGTACGCCACGAGCGCCGAAGACCTGTCGCGCGACCCGGTCGCCGGGGCGCCCGAGGAGTGGCGGACGACGCCGTCGGTGTACGGGCCCATCGCGACCGGCGAGCAGGCGCTCGCCGCGTGGATCGGCGACGGCTCAGTCCGGCTGACGGTGTTCGTCATGTCGGTGGTGAACGTGCTCGCGTTCGCGGTGACGGCGCTGGTCCTCTACCGGGCGTCGAAGACCGAGGAGCGGCGGCTCCGCACCGCGCTGCTGTGGACCTGCAACCCGCTCGTGCTGTTCCACCTGGTCGCGGGCGCGCACAACGACGTCCTCGCGATCGCGCCGATGGTGGCCGCGCTCGCCGTGTTCGGGCCGCGGGCCGGATGGGCGCGGTCGCTGGCCGCCGGCGCCCTCGCCGGGGCCGGCGCGGCGATCAAGCTGCCCGCCGCGCTCGTCGCCGGCGGGCCCGCCTGGGCGCTGCTCCGCTCGGCGCGGACCGGGCACCGGTGGCGCCCGCTCGGCCGCCTCGCCGCGCTGACCTGCGGCGCCGCGGCGGTCACCGTGGTCTCCTACGCCCTCGCCGGGCCGCACTCCCTCGACCAGGTCCGCGAGGCGAGCGACATGGTGTCGTTCGCGACGCCCTGGCACCTGCTGGACGAGTCGCTCGGGCGCGGCTCCCAGCGCGACATCATCAAGACGGGCGCGATGCTGCTCGGCCTGGCGCTGTTCGTGCTGCTCATCCGGGCCCTGCCCAAGGAGGGCGTGGAGCAGGACCGGCGCGTCGCCGCCGCCCTCGTCCTCGCGTGGCTGCTCGTGGCGCCCTACGCGCTGCCCTGGTACGACGGGTTCGGCTGGGCGATCCTCGCGCTGCTCCCCTGGACCCGGATCGACTGGATCCTGCTGGCCCACACCGCCGCGCTCAGCCTCGCCTACCTGCCGGCCCGCGCACCCGCCCGCATCCGGCTCCCGGACGACCTGGAGTGGCTGTTCACCGTCGTTCGGCCGACCGTGGTCCCGTGGACGCTTCTGGCGATTCTGGCCGCGCTGGTGGCGGCGTGTCTGCGTTCCTCAGATCGACCTCCAGTGAGCGGAGCCCGGCCGCGAGCATCAGCGGGGTCGCCAGGCTGAACGCCACCGACAGGATCACCACGCCGGAGTCGTTCACCAGCGTCCCGACGACGCCGATGGTCAGCGCGCAGATCAGCGCCGGGCGCATCGACCGGCTCTGCTTGTAGGCGCCCCGCAGCAGCGACACCCGCCACCGCGTCGGCCGCGCCAGCACGAAGAACAGGAACACGACGGCGGCGGCGATCGCGAGCGTGTACGGCCAGTACCCGAGGCTGTTCAGCATCGCGTTGAACTTGCGGGTGACGATGCCCCACGCGTCCCCGTCCATCAGGTCCTGCCAGAACCGGCCGAGGTGCGTCGGGTTGGCGCTCTGCGCGTTCAGGTAGGAGATGAACAGCACGATCGCCGCGCCGGCCGCGAAGAACGCGCCGAGCAGCGGCGCCGACACGCGCCGCCCGGTGACCATCAGCCCGAGCATCGCGAACGCGGGGACGATCGCGAGCACGCCGCCGAAGTCGCTGCCGAACGCGGGCAGGCCGTCCACCAGGACGGCGGCCACCCCGAGCACGGCGACGATCGCGACCGCGACGAGCTTGCGGCCCTGCCGCAGCGGGTACTCCGTCAGCCACGCCGCCGTCAGGATCGCGGCGACGGCGAACAGCGAGAACGCCTGGTTGCCGAAGCCGTAGAACCGGCCGGCGACCAGCGCGGTGTACCCCATCAGGGTGTTGAGCTGGAGGTTCGACCCGGTCATCACGTCCAGCGCGAGGACGGCCGCGGTCACCCCGGTGATGATCAGCGCGGGGGTCACCACGGAGCGCCGCCACGGGCCGGCCAGCGCCACGCCCGTCAGCAGCCCCGCGAAGCCCAGCACGGTGCAGATCAGCACCGGGGTCGGATGATCGGCCCGCCACCACGGCAGCAGCCCGGCGAGGAACGACGCGCCCGGCACGGCCCCGCCCAGCAGCGCTATCACCCGCGTGCCGCCCAGTATCCGCGCCCGGGACCGGCGGTCGCCGCCGAGGCGCCGCAGCGCCACCACCGCGACCCCGTACAGGACGAGCTGCGTCGCGAACAGCACCCAGTAGAACGACGTCTGCACGTTGCGGATCGCCTGGGCGGCGACGTCCTCGTCCTCCAGCGCGTCGATCCGGTCCTGCGTGGACGCCTTCGACGGCTGCGACTTCCACGCCGACCCGACGGCCTGCTTCGGCTGCGGCAGCCCGAGCAGCTTCATCGCGGTCGCGGTGAGGTCGGTCAGCGTGACCAGGCCCTCCTGGCGGGTGGCGCTGGACGTCATGAAGCCCGGCCCGTACCCGTCGCCCTTCGCGACGGCGACCCGCAGGTGCGGGTTGACGCCGGTGTCCGACAGGCCCGCCAGCAGGATGGTCGTGCCCTGCGGGACGCCCTTGACGACCTGCGCGACCCGGCGGTCGGCAGCGGCGGCGGCGTCGGCGCGCTTGGCCTCCGACAGCGGGATCTGGTCGCCCTTCGGGTCGACGCCCGCGTCGATGTAGCCGCGGAACAGGTCGTCCACGTCGACCGCGGCGAGCGGGCAGTGCACCCAGTCGGCGGCGGTGACCTTGTCGGGGGACGCGACGTAGCGGTCCACCCGGCCGCCGCCGTCGCCGGCGCCGAACACCGCGCCGGGACCGACCGCGAGCGTGCAGCCGCCCGCCTTGTGGACGGCGTCGCCGAGGAGCCCGATCTCGGCGTGGTAGTTGGTGCCCGCGTTGTCGCTCTTGATGGCCGGCCAGCCGGCGGCGATCGCGCCTCCGGCGGGCGGCGGGCCGGTGGGGGAGGGCTGCCCCGGCAGGATCGGCGCGGCGGGCAGCGCGCAGTCGCCGTGCGGCAGCCGGGACCGCTGCCCGGCCGACAGCGTCAGCCAGCCGTCCGTGGGGCAGGTGTTGACCCGCGTCGTCCGGACGCTGAGGCCCGCGGCGGACCCGTCGCCCGTGAGCTCCCACAGCGCCGGCGTGTTCTCCCGGGTGACGTCGCTCCACATGAGCCCGGGGACGCCGACGATCACGACCCGCCCGGTGGCGGCGCCCGTGCCGGCGCCGGCCCGGCCGTCGGCGAACGCGGGGGACCAGCCGAGGATCGCGGTCAGCACCGTCCCGAGGGTCGCGAGGAACACGGCGATCTTGGTCCCCCGGCGCATCATGGCGTCAAGGCTACCGGGATGCGGGTCGGTGCTCCGGCCTCCGGATCGGGGACGAGGGCCCGCGCGAGAGGGCCATCGGGCCCTGGTGCGCCGTGACCCGGCCGGTTCATGTGACCCTGCTGTCCTCATCGGCGGCTTCGGCGATGGGGGCGGGGACGATCGCGGCGATGCGGCGCCCGCGGTTGGTGACGTAGGTGATGCGTCCTCGGACGGCGGCGCTGTTGAGGACGTCGGCGAACTGGCGGCGGACGTCGGCGACGCTCATCTCTTCCGATTCCATTACGTCAGTGTACGAGCACGATCTCTCATGTACATGGACGTACAATCAACTGGTGCGGCTTAGGTACAACTTCCGGATCTACCCGACCGTCGGTCAGCAGCAGTCGCTGGCGCGGGCGTTCGGGTGCGCGCGAGTGGTGTTCAACGACGCCCTGCGCGCACGGAAGGAGGCGCATGCGGCCGGGCAGCCGTACCTGTCGGACGGAGAGCTGTCCAAGGTAGTGATCACGCAGGCGAAGAAGACCGTCGAGCGGGCGTGGCTGGGCGAGGTGTCGTCCGTCGTTCTGCAGCAGGCTCTGGCGGACCTGAACACCGCCTACCGCAACTTCTTCGCGTCACTGTCGGGTGAGCGGAAGGGGCGCGCAGTCGCGGCGCCCCGATACCGATCCCGCAAGGACCGGCGGCAGGCGATCCGTTTCACTCGCAACGCCCGCTTCACGATCACGGCGGGCGGAAAGCTGCGGCTTCCGAAGGTCGGCGACGTGCGGGTGCGGTGGTCGAGGGAGTTGCCGTCGCAACCGTCGTCAGTGACGGTGCTCAAGGACGCGGCCGAGCGATACTTCGCCTCGTTCGTCGTCGAGACCGCCGACGAGCCGCTGCCGGAGACCGCGTCCGAGGTAGGCATCGATCTGGGGTTGACGCACTTCGCGGTGACCTCTGCGGGCCGGAAGATCGCCAACCCGAGGTTCTTGCGCCGCGCCGAACGACGTCTCCGCAAGGCTCAGCAGGCGCTGTCCCGCAAGCAGAAGGGCTCAAAGAACCGCAAGAAGGCCGTCGTGAAGGTCGCGCGGCTGCACACCCGCGTCCGCGATTCGCGGCGGAAACATCACCACAAGCTCTCCACCCAGTTGATCCGCGACAACCAAGCGGTCTACCTGGAGGATCTTTGCGTGTACGGTCTTGCCCGCACTCGGCTCGCCAAGAGTGTGCACGACGCAAGCTGGTCCCAGTTCGCGGCGATGCTGGAGTACAAGGCCGAACGGCATGGCCGCACGCTGGTGAAAGTGGACCGTTGGTTCCCCTCCTCCAAGCTTTGCGGAGCATGCGGGAGGGTCGCCGAGTCAATGCCGCTGCACGTCCGGGAATGGGCCTGCTCGTGCGGTGCGGTGCACGACCGCGATGTCAACGCCGCCATCAACATTCTCGCCGCCGGACGGGCGGAGAGGTTAAACGCCTGCGGAGAGTCCATAAGACCTCCTGCTCAGGGAGGCGGGGCTCGGTGAAACAGGAAGCCGCAGAAGCGCCGCACACGCGGCGCAGGCTGCCCCCCCGACCCCCTGGGCCCGGGAGCACGTCAAAAGAGCGCTACTACCGCATTGGGGCCATATCCTGCGGGCTGTGGACGGTCCCAGGGCGCATCAGGTCGGCGGCGGGCGGGTCCGGCGGTCGCGCCTGCCCTTTCTCCTCGCCGGTATCGCCGTCGCCGTGATCGCGGTCGTCCCGATCGCGTCCCGGTGGCTCACCAACCCGCCCGACCAGCGGCTCGTCGACCTGGAGGTGTACCGGGAGGGCGGCCTGGCCGTGCTGCGGGGGGCGCCGCTGTACGAGTTCCTCACCCAGCCGCCGCAGCTGCTGCCGTTCACCTACCCGCCGTTCGCCGCCGCGCTCGCCGTGCCGTTCACGCTGCTTTCCTGGCCGGTCGCGCAGTGGACCTGGGTCGTGCTGATCTACGTCGCGCTGGCGATCGTGGTGTGGTTCGCGTTCCGCGACCTCATCCGCCGGACCGGGCGCTGGGCGCCGCTCACCGCCGGCGTCCTGTTCGCCGCGATGGCGTGGCTCGACCCCGTCCGCGACCAGGTCCGGTTCGGGCAGGTCGGGCTGTTCCTGCTCGCGATGTGCCTCGCCGACTGCTGCGCCCGCACGCCCCGGTGGCCGCGCGGCGCGCTGGTCGGGCTGGCCGTCGCGATCAAGCTGGTGCCGGGCGTCTTCCTCATCTACTTCCTGCTCACCGGGCGGCGGGACGCGCTGGTCAACGCGGTGCTGACCGCCGCCGCCGCGACCCTCGGCGGGTTCATGCTGCTGCCCGCCGACTCGTCCGCCTACTGGTTCGGGGCGCTGCTCCAGGGCGGCGACCGGACGGGCGCGGTCGACGGCACCACCAACCAGGCGGTGCAGGGGATCGTCGCGCGGATCTTCGACGAGGGCCCGGTCCGGACGGCGGTGTGGCTCGTGCTGGCCCTGGCCGTCGCCTACGCCGGCTTCCGGTGGGCCCGCCGCGCCACCCTGGCCGCCGACGAGCTGACCGGCCCGGACGCCTCCAGCCTGCTGCTCGCCGGCGTCGCGATCACCGGGCTGCTGTCGGTGATGCTGTCCCCGGTGGGATGGATCCACCACCTTGTCTGGATGATCGCGGTCATTGGGGCTTTGGCCGGTGATGGACGGGACACGCGAAGATGTCTGTTCGCGGGGGCCGTGTGGCTGCTGTTCCTGTGGCCGCTCCCCTGGTGGGGACGTGCGTGGATCGGCCCGGAACACTCCGTCATAGCGGAATTCGCAGGCCAGGTCCTGCGGGATTCGTTCGGGATCGCGGCGCTCGCCGCCATGGCGCTGCTCGGCGGCTGGCTGGTGAACCGGCTGAAACCGGACGCCGGCCGGGAGGATCCTTCGCAACCGGAGGTCGAGGTGGGTACGCTCGCCCCGTGATGCTAGTCGCGGTGGCCGTCGCGGGCCTGGTCGCCGGTGTTGCGGGCCTCTCCATCGCGGTGGTCGCGCACAACCGGGTCAACCAGGTCGTCGACGAGTGCGGGGAAATGCTCAGGCGCCAGCTCCAGGTCGCCAGCGGATCGGTGGACGAGCGCGCGCTGCGCGACCTCGCCATCGTCCACTACGACGCACTGAAGGAGATGTCCGGGCACCGGTCGTTCTCCCTCGCGCTGATCAACGCGGTCGGCGACGGCGTCGTCGTCAGCTCCATCAACGGGCGCACCGAGACCCGCACCTACGCCAAGGTCGTGCAGGCCGGGCACCCGGTGGAGATGCTGTCCCCCGAGGAGAGCCACGCCCTGCGCGCGGCCCGGCTCGGCAAGGGCCCGGTCGTCTCGATGGACGACCCGCTGCCCGACTTCGGCGGCGGCGAGCGCACCTCGGCCCGCGCCTGACGCTCCGGGCTCCGCCCACCTGACGCTCCAGGCTCCGCCCGCCGGGAAGTAGACTCGGGTATCTCGCCTCACGTCAGAGGCACTCCACCACACCGTTCGCCCCGGGGGACCCGTGACCGCAGACGACAGGACAGCGCGCTACGCCTACCTGGGTCCGCAGGGCACGTTCACCGAGGCGGCGCTGCTCACCCTCCCCGGCGCCGCCGCCGCCGAGCACCTCCCGTACGCGACCGTCCCGGCCGTCCTGGAGGCGCTGCGCACCGGCGAGGCCGACACGGCGGTCGTCGCGCTGGAGAACTCCGTCGAGGGCTCCGTCCCCACCACGCTGGACGAGCTGGCCACCGGCGAGCCCCTGCAGATCGTCGGCGAGGTCCATCTGCCGGTGTCGTTCGCGCTGCTCGTGCGGCCCGGCACCGCGCTGGACGACATCAAGACGGTCGCGTCGCATCCGATCGCGCAGCCGCAGTGCCGCCGCTGGCTGCTGGAGAACGTCCCGGACGCCGAGTGGCGCGCCGCCACGTCCAACGCCGAGGCCGCCCAGCACGTCGCCGACGGCCACTACGACGCGGCGCTCGCCGGCTCGTTCGCCGCGGCCCGCTACGGCCTGTCCGTCCTCGCCGAGGACATCCACGACGTCGCCGACGCCGTCACCCGCTTCGTCGTCCTGCACCGCCCGTGCCCGCCGCCCGCCGCGACCGGCACCGACAAGACGACCGTCGTCGCCTTCATCGGCGAGGACCACCCGGGCGCCCTGCTGGAGATCCTCACCGAGTTCTCCATGCGCGGCATCAACCTGACGCTGATCCAGTCGCGCCCGACCGGCGCCGGCCTCGGCTCCTACCTGTTCTGGATGGACTTCGAGGGCCACGTCTCCGACGCCCGCGTCGGCGAGGCCCTGATGGGGCTGCGCCGCGTCTGCGCCGACCTCCGCTTCGTCGGCTCCTACCCGCGCGCCGACAGTGTCAGCCCCGAGATCCGGCGCGGCACCCACGACGCCGACTTCACCGAGGCCGCCGACTGGCTGACCTCGATCCGCACCGGCCGCCAGAGCTGAAACAGATTCGGTCCTCCGCGTGTTGCTAGGGGGTGACTCCTAATCGAAGGGTTGCCCCGTGCGCGTTGAGATCTGGTCCGATGTCGTCTGCCCCTGGTGCTACATCGGCAAGCGGCATTTCGAGAAGGCCCTCCAAGGGTTCGAGCACCGCGACCACGTAGAGGTGGTGCACCGCTCGTTCCAGCTCGACCCGACCTTCCCGCCCGGGGAGACCGTCGACGTGGCCGACATGCTGGCGGAGAAGTACGGCATGACGCGCGAGCAGGCCGTCGAGATGAACCGGCAGATGGAGGAGCGCGCCGCGGCGGCGGGCCTGGAGTACCACCTGGAAGGCGGCCGCGCGGGCAACACCGTGGACGCGCACCGGCTCGTCCACCTGGCGGCGAAGCAGGGCATCCAGGACGAGGTCGTCGAGGCCCTCTACAAGGCGCACTTCACCGACCGCCGCTCGGTGTTCGACCGCGACTCCCTGGTCCAGGTCGTCGCCGAGGCGGGCCTGGACGCCGACGCCGCTCGCGAGGCGCTCGCCTCCGGCGCGTTCACCGCCGACGTGGAGGCCGACCAGCGCGAGGCCGCCGCCCTCGGCGCGACCGGCGTCCCGTTCTTCGTCCTCGACCGCCGCTACGGCGTCTCCGGCGCCCAGCCGCCCGAGGCGTTCACCGAGGCCCTCAACCGCGCCTGGACGGACGCCAACCCCGCCCTCACCACCATCGGCGGCGACGCGGAAGCCTGCACCGACGACACCTGCGCCGTCCCGCCGCACCGGCACTGACCCCGCACGGCGCCTCCGTGATCATTCTGTGCCCGAAATATCGGATTTCGAGGTAAACCACCCGAATGTGAAGTGCGTCTCCTCCATGCACCCTTGATCATGGAGGCTCCGTGCGCCGACTGCTCGCCCTGGTCGCGATACTGACCACCGTCCTCTCCTTGGCCGCCGTTCCTGCGGCGGCCGCCGCCTACCCGGTGCTGCGCTCGGTCACGGTCCTCTCGCCCGGAGCGACGACCCGGCTGGAGGTGTCCGCGACCTCCGAGACCGACATCTCCAAGGTGCGCGTCCTCGTCCACCCCGTGGGCGGCGACTCGTCCACCGCGGTGGACGACTTCGAGCTCGTCGAGGGCACCGCCAAGGACGGCGTGTGGCGCACGAAGTCCGCTCTCACCGTCGGCGAGGGCCGCTGGGGGGTCGACGTCGAGCTGACGAACGCCGACCGGACGCTCGTGTACAACGACAGGGCCGTCATCGAGAACGGCGCCGACACCGTCCTCACCGAGGTCGAGATCGGACCGACCACGATCGACGTGGAGAACACGCGCGGCACGTTCAAGGGGCGGCTGCTGTCCAAAGCTTCTGACGGAAGCCTGCAGCCGGTGGCGAACGCGACGCTGCGCCTGACGAGGCCCGACGGTGAGATCGCCACCGCCGTCACCGGCGCGGACGGCCGCGCCGCCGGGACCACGGAGTTCACCAAGACGGGCGACGCCGTCCTGGCCTTCAGCGGCGATGCCGCCTACCGCCCCGTGAAGAGCGCGGCGACGCGCATCACCAAGCAGCGCCTCAAGACCCGCCTCAGCTTCTCCATGCCCGACCGCCTCATCGTCGGTGACAAGGTCACCGTGAGCGGCCGCCTGGAACGGCTGAGCCGCGACGGCGTCTGGGGCCCGCTGGCCGGTAAGGAGCTGGACCTCCAGTTCGACCTGGCGACCGGCGGCGACTGGCACACCATCGCCACGCCGACCACGGACGCCAACGGGAACTACAGCGTCCAAGTCACCATCACCGCCGACGGCGCGTGGACCATTGATTTCGCCAACGATCCCGCCAATCTGCCGGACGACTACTACGGCTACGAGCTGTCCTACGCCGGTACCAACGTGCGCATGGTCGCGTACCGGACGTCCATGACCGGCTTCAACCCCGCCCCCGAGCCCGTCGCGCTGGACAGGAAGCTGACGGGAAGCGGCACCATCCTGCGCAAGATGGCCGACGGCACATGGACCCCGGCCCCGGCCATCGGGACCGTGGTGCTGCAGTTCTCCCCCGACGGCAAGTCCTGGACCAACAAGGCCACCCAGGTGTTCGACGGGGACGGCAGCTTCCACTTCGAGGTCCCGCCGGTGCGCGACGGGTACTGGCGCGCGGTCGTCCCCGCCGGGGGCTACACCGAGCCCTACACGAGCTGGGCCGACTACATCGACGTCAAGTACCGGACCTACATGACGAGCTTCAACGCCTCGCCGGAGCCGGTGAGCAAGGGGAAGACCATTACGGTCAAGGGCCTTCTCTACCGTTACCGGCCCGCGTCGAGCGTGGCGCCGGGGGCGAAGATCTCCGTCTACTTCAAGGCGGCCGGCACGTCCACGTGGAAGTGGATGGCCGACACCAAGACGGGAAGCGACGGCTGGTTCCGGAAGACGTTCACCGCGTCCAAGGACGGCACCTGGATGGCCAAGTACCCGGGAAGCAGCACTTACCTCGCCTCGAACGCGCCCACCGACTACGTGGACGTGCGCTGACCTAGGCCGCATGGGTGGGGACCGGCGCGGGCGGCGCCGGTCCCCACCGCTCGGCACCTACTTATCTCTTTTCCTTGGAGACCCCGTGCGTCGAAGTTCTGCCCTCTTCGCGGCCGCCGCGCTCGCGGCATCGGCCCTGCTCGTCCCCGCGACCGCCGCGCAGGCGGACGCGACGGGCGTCCTGCTCACGCTGGACTTCGACCGGCTGGCCAAGGACCGCGTCGTGAAGCTCACGATGAAGGCGAAGTCGGAGAGCGGCGTCACCAGCGTGCGCGCGAAGATGCACTACCAGAGCCTCGACGCGGAGCCGTACGCCACGGTCGACCTCACGCTGACCGAGGGAACCGAGCACGACGGCGTCTGGACGGCGGCCTTCCGCTCCGACATCGAGGCCCGCCCCGGCACGACCCGTGTGGAGGTGCTCGTCGCCACGGCCGACGGTGCCACCGTCACGCGGTACAGCCAGTTCTACGACTGCTACATGACGACCATCGCCGACTTGACGAACTCGCCGGACGTCATCGACTTCGAGCATTCCGACGTGACGATGCGCGGCAGGGTCCTGGTCCAGAAGTACCGCGAGGCCGCGCAGGAACCGGCGCGGGGCGCGAAGGTCAGCGCACAGTACGGGGACGATTCCACGACCACGGGTGAGGACGGTTCGTTCACCCTGAGCACGAGGGGCGACACCGCTCCGACCGTCCAGCTCCTCTCGCAGGGGCAGCTCTGCGGGACGCACCGGGCCGCCCCGATCACCGTCGAGAAGCAGGCCACGCAGATCACCGCGAAGATGATGCCGTCGTCGACGGTGGTGCCGTTCACGGACATGACGGTGGAGGGAAAGGTCGTCCGGCTGAGCCCTGCCGGACCCGTGCCCGTTGCCGACGGCGAGGTCCGCGTCGAGGTGCCCGCCGAAGTGGCCTTCTCCTTTCCCCGTGGGGTGCGGACGGAGGCGGACGGCACGTTCCGGACCACCTTCAAGGCCGGCCGGAACGAGGGGGCGTCGGCCACTGTGGTCGCTCGCTACATGGGCGGCGGGTTCTTCGCTCCCTCCGAGGTCGGCCTCGGCGCGCTCAATGTCCGCAACATGCTGCAACTCAGCGGATTCAACCCGGGCCCGGAGCCCTTCCCCTACGGCAGTTTGATGAGCGTGAGCGGCAGGCTGAATTCCTACGCCACCGACACGGATCTGCCGGTGTACCTGGAGTTCTCCCCGGACGGCAGGACATGGACGGTCTTCCAGAGTTGGACGCTGGCCGGACCGGGGGACTTCTACTTCATCGCCGACAAGCCCGTGAAGCAGGACGGCTACTGGCGCCTCCGCTACCCGGGCAACGAGCGGAACGCGCCCCTGATCAGCTGGGTCGACTACATCGACGTCAAGTACCGAACGAACATGTACAACTTCAACGCCTCTCCCGAGCCGGTGAGCAAGGGGAAGACCATCACGGTCAAGGGTCGGCTGTACCGTTACCGGCCCTCGTCGAGTGTGGCGCCGGGCGCGAAGATCTCCGTCTACTTCAAGGCGGCCGGCACGTCCACGTGGAAGTGGATGGCCGACACCAAGACGGGAAGCGACGGCTGGTTCAAGAAGACGTTCACCGCGTCCAAGGACGGCACGTGGATGGCGAAGTACGCGGGGAGCGGCACCTATATCGCGTCCAACGCGCCCACTGACTACGTGGACGTGCGCTGAGGCCGGGCCCCTGATGACAACTACTGATCTTGGAGGCGCGGTGCGCCGACTGCTCGCCCTGGTCACGGCCGTCGTCGTGACGCTCTCCCTCGCCGCCGCCCCCGCGGCCGCGGGGGCGTACCTGCGGGTGCGGGAGACCCGCGTCCTGTCGCCCGGCGGGACGACGAAGATCGAGGTCGCGGCCGACTCGTCCGTCGACATCACGAAGGTGCGCGCCGTCGTGCGGCCGTACTCCGGCGGCACCGCGGAGCCGCTCACCGTGGACGACTTCGAACTCGTCGAGGGCACCGCCGTGAACGGCGTGTGGCGGACGAGGTCCGCGGTCGCGGTCGAGCAGGGCCGCTGGTGGGTCGACGTCGAGCTGAGCAACGCGGACGTGACGACCGTGTTCCGGCAGCGCGCCACCATCGACAACGGCCTCGACACGTTGATCACCGACTTCGACGTCACGCCGCGGATCGTCGACGTCGAGCACCCCGAGGTCGCCTTCGGCGGCCGGCTGATGAGCCGTGGCGCGGACGGGGCACTCGCCCCCGTGGAGGGCGCCACCCTGCGTCTCAACGGCGCGGCCGGGCCGGCGCCCTCGGCGGTCACCGGGGCGGACGGCCGGGTACAGGGGACCGGCGACGTCGTCACGACGGCCGACGCGCAGCTCACCTACGGCGGCGGGTTCCTGTACCGGCCCGCGAAGAGCGCGGAGATCCCGATCGCGAAGGTGCGCCTCCAAACCCGCCTCTCGCTGGCCATGCCCGCCCGCCTCATCGTGGGCGACCAGGTCACCGTGACCGGGCGGCTGGAGCGCAGGGACCGCGCCGGCGTCTGGGCGCCGCTCGCGGGCAAGCAGCTCAGCCTGAGCTTCAACGCGACGAAGAGCGGCGACTGGAGCGTCGTCGGCAGGCCCGTGACCGGCGCCGACGGCGGTTACACGGCGAAGGTCACCGTGACGGAGCCCGGTGCCTGGAGCGTCACCTTCGCCAACGAGCCGCAGACCCTTCCCGACGACTACTACGGCTACTTGATGTCGAGCGCGTACACGACCAACCGGCCCGTCGCGTACCGGACGTCCGTCACGGGCTTCAACGCGGCGCCCGAGCCGGTCGGCCGGGGCAACATGGTCACGGGGAGCGGGCGCGTGATGAACCGGCTGGCCGACGGCCGGTGGGTCGGCGCGTACGCGAACGCGACGGCGCAGCTGCAGTTCTCCACCGACCGGAAGAAGTGGAGCACCAAGGCCGCCGTGGGGGTGAACGGCGACGGCACGTTCCGCTTCGAGGGGCGCGCGGACCGGGACGGGTACTGGCGCGCGGTGGTCCCGCGCGGGGACTACGCCGAGCCGTCCGTCGGCGGAACCGACTACGTGGACGTCCGCTACCGGACGAAGATCCTCGACTTCAACGCGGCTCCGGAGCCGGTGCGGAAGGGCGGCACCGTCACCGTGATGGGGGCCCTCTACCGGGAGACCGACCGGTGGAAGCCCTACGGCTCGAAGACGATCGCGTTCTACTTCCTGCCGAAGGGGTCGTCCAAGTGGACGTACATGGGTTCCCAGAAGGCCGACAAGTACGGCCGCTTCCGTAAGGGGTTCAAGGCGACCAAGGACGGCACCTGGCGCGCGTACACCTCGGCGACGTCCAGTTACATCAAGACGTATCGGGACGACTACGTGGACGTGCGCTGACGTAGGCTGCCCTGGTGGCCAAGGACTTCGATCTTTACGAGCGGGAACTGTGGGCCGGGCGGGGCCCCGCGTACGAGCGGGGCTTCGCCCGGCTCACCCGTTACCTGGCCGGTCCGCTGCTCGACGCGGCCGGGGTGACCGGCGGGACGCGGTTCCTCGACGTCGGGACGGGCCCCGGGTTCGTCGCGCTGGAGGCGACCCGGCGGGGCGCCGAGGTGTCGGCGGTGGACGCCGAGGCGAGCATGGCGGAGGCGGCCGGGCGGAACGTCCCCGGGCTGGACGTGCGGGTCGCCGTCCTGCCGGACGTGCCGTTCGCCGACGGGACGTTCGACGCGGTCGCCGGCAACTGCGTCATCAACCACGTGAGCGACCCCGGCGCCGCGATCGCCGAGCTGCGGCGGGTGCTGCGGCCGGGCGGGCGGCTCGCGCTGAGCTGCTGGGTGATGCCGGGCAGCGGGGCCCTCGGGATCGTCCGGGAGGCGATCGAGCAGGCCGGGGTGCCGTGGCCGGACGACATCCCGCAGTCGCCGTTCATGGAGTACGGGGAGGCGGCGCCGTTCCGGCGGCTGGTGACGGAGGCCGGCATCGCCGAGGTCGCGGTCGAGGAGGTGACCTGGGAGCACGTCGTCGACCCCGAGGAGTGGTGGGAGACGGGCGCGCTGTCCGGGGTCGGCACCAACGGCGTCATCGTCGGGCGGCAGGACGCGGAGACCGTCGCCCGGATCAAGGACGCCTACGACACGATCATCGCCGACTACGGGGTGGACGGCGGCAAGGTCGCGCTGCCCGCGCACGCCCTGCTCGCGAGCGGCGTCCGGTAGAAGCGCGGTTATGCGCGCGCGGGCGCGGGGCTCGGAACGGTAGCCTCGGGTCTGTGATTGACCTGCGAGCTCTTCGAGAGGATCCGGAGCGGCTGCGCGCGTCGCAGCGCGCCCGCGGTGAGGATGACGCCGTCGTCGACCGGCTGCTCGACCTGGACGGGAGGCGCCGCTCCGCGCTGACCTCGTTCGAGCAGCTCAGGGCGGAGCAGAAGAGTTTCGGCAAGTCGGTGTCCAAGGCCAAGGGCGAGGAGCGCGACGCGCTGCTCGTCCGCGCGAGGGAGCTGGCGCAGCAGGTCAAGGAGCGGGAGGCGGAGGCCGACCGGCTCGGCGCGGAGCTCGACGCCCTGCTGAAGGGCGTCCCGAACCTCATCGAGGAGGGCGCCCCGCCCGGCGGCGAGCAGGACTTCGTCGTCCTGGAGCACGTCGGCGAGCCGCCCGCGTTCGACTTCGAGCCGAAGGACCACCTGGAGCTCGGCGAGAGCCTCGGCGCCATCGACATGGAGCGCGGCGCGAAGGTGTCCGGCGCACGGTTCTACTACCTGACGGGCGTCGGCGCGCGGCTCCAGTACGCGCTGCTGAACCTCGCCATGGAGACGGCCGTCGCGAACGGGTTCACGCCGATGTACCCGCCGGTGCTGGTGAAGCCGGAGGCGATGGAGGGCACCGGGTTCCTCGGCGCGCACGCCGCCGAGGTGTACCGGCTCCCGGACGACGACCTGTACCTGGTCGGGACGTCGGAGGTCCCGCTCGCCGCGTACCACATGAACGAGATCGTCGACGAGCTGCCGCGGCGGTACGTGGCGTGGTCGTCGTGCTTCCGCCGCGAGGCCGGCTCCTACGGCAAGGACACGCGCGGCATCATCCGCGTCCACCAGTTCGACAAGGTGGAGATGTTCTCCTACTGCGACCCGGCCGACTCCCACGCCGAGCACCTGCGGCTGCTGGACTGGGAGAAGGAGATGCTCGCGAAGGTCGAGCTCCCGTACCGGGTGATCGACGTCGCGGCGGGCGACCTCGGCTCCAGCGCGGCCCGCAAGTACGACTGCGAGGCGTGGGTGCCGACGCAGCAGACCTACCGCGAGGTCACCTCGACGTCCAACTGCACGGAGTTCCAGGCGCGGCGGCTGTCCGTCCGGTACCGCGACGCCGACGGCAAGAACCAGCCGGTCGCGACGCTGAACGGCACGCTGGCGACGACCCGGTGGATGGTCGCGATCTTGGAGAACCACCAGCAGGCGGACGGGTCGGTGCGGGTGCCGGAGGCGCTGCGCAAGTTCCTCGGGCAGGACGTCCTGGAGCCGGTCAAGCGCTGACCCTCGGCCGTCCGGCGTCGGTGGCGTCGCCTATGGTTTGTGGCATCTGCCCTGGAAGGTGACATGAGCCAGTCTTCGCCGCGCGTGATCGCGACCGACCTCGACGGCACGATCGTGCGCTCCGACGGCACGATCTCCGCCCGGACCGTCGACGCCCTGGCCCGGGTCGAGCGGGCCGGGGCGATGCTCGTCATGGTCACCGGGCGGCCGCCGCGCTGGATGGCCGACGTGGCCGCGGCCGTCGCCCACCACGGCGTCGCGATCTGCGCGAACGGCGCCGTCGTCTACGACCTGCACACCGAGACCGTCCTGGAGGCGCGGGAGATCACACCGGAGGTGATCGCGGAGGCGGTCGGGCGGCTGCGCGGCATCGCGCCCGAACTGCAGTTCGCGGTGGAGCACCCGTCCGGGTTCTACTTCGAGGACAACTACCACCTCGGCCGCTGGGACGTGGAGGCCCTCGGCGGCCGCCGCGTGACCGCAGCCGAACTGGTCACCAGGCCCGGCACCAAGCTGCTCGCCTTCCACCCGGACTCCGACCCCGACACGCTCTCGGAGAAGGCGGTGCAGGCGGTGGGCGACATCGTCACGGTGACGCACTCGTCCCAGCGGGGGCTGCTGGAGATGAGCGCGCTCGGCGTCACCAAGGCCAGCGCGCTCGCGGCGCTGTGCACCGAGCACGGGTTCGCCGCCGCCGACGTCGTGGCGTTCGGCGACATGCCCAACGACCTGCCGATGCTCACCTGGGCGGGCACGTCCTACGGCGTCGGCAACGCGCACCCGCTGGTGCGGGCCGCGGTGACGCACACGACGTCCCGCAACGACGACGACGGCGTGGCCGAGGTCCTGGAGCGGCTCTTCCCGTAGCGGGCGGCCGCACCCTCGCCGGAGGGTGCGGCCGGGGGCGTCCTACAGGTAGGGGCCGGACGAGCGCGGCCGGGACTGCGGCTCCTCCTCGCCGGGGGGCACCATGCCGGCGGGCAGCGCGCGGCGCATCTGCTCCAGCTGCGCCCGCGCCGCCATCTGCTGCGCGAACAGCGTCGTCTGGATGCCGTGGAACAGCCCCTCCAGCCAGCCGACGAGCTGCGCCTGCGCGATCCGCAGCTCGCCCTCGCTCGGCACCGATCCCTCGGCGAACGGCAGCGACAGCCGCTCCAGCTCCTCGACCAGCTCGGGGGCGAGGCCGTCCTCCAGCTCCTTGATGGACGACTTGTGGATCTCCCGCAGCCGGGCCCGGCTCGCCTCGTCCAGCGGGGCCGCCTTGACCTCCTCCAGGAGCTGCCGGATCATCCCGCCGATCCGCATGACCTTCGCGGGCTGCTCGACCATCTCGGTGACCGACTTGCCCTCGGACTCGCCCTCGCCGGCGCTCTCCATGGCGATGCCGTTGGGGCCGACCACGAGGACCTGCGGTTCCTGTTCAGACTGGTTCTTCGAAGGCTCGCTCATAAACATCACATCCTCACACGGTCAACAGAATCTTGCCGACGTGACCGCTCTCCTCCATCAGCTCGTGCGCGCGCGCCGCGTCCGCCATGGGGAAGGACCGGTCGATGACCGGACGGACGTCCCCCGACTCCAGCAGCGGCCACACGTGCTCGCGGACCCCGGCCACGATCTCCGCCTTCTCCTCCAGGGGACGGGCCCGCAGCGTCGTCGCGTGCACCAGCGCCCGCTTGCGCAGCAGCTTGCCGAGGTCCAGCTCCGCCTTGGCGCCGCCCTGGAGGCCGATCACCATCAGCCGTCCGCCGGTGGCGAGCGCCTCCACGTTCCGGGCCAGGTACTTGGCGCCGATCAGGTCGAGGATCACGTCGTACGGGCCGCTGTCGACGAAGTCGTCCTCGCGGTAGTTCACGGCGACGTCCGCGCCGAGTTCGCGGCAGCGGGCCGCCTTCTCCGCGCTGCCCACGGTCGTCACCACACGCGCGCCACGCGCCTTGGCGAGCTGGATGGCGAACGTCCCGATGCCGCTGCCGCCCCCATGGACGAGGACAGTCTCGTCCTTGCGCAGCTCACCCAGCCAGAACACGTTCGACCACACGGTGCACGCGACCTCCGGGAGTCCGGCGGCGGCCGCGACGTCCACCCCGCGCGGCACCGGGAGCACCTGCGAGGCGGGCACGGCGACCCGTTCGGCGTACCCTCCCCCGGCGAGCAGCGCGCACACCTCGTCGCCGGCGGCGAATCCGGTGACGCCGGCGCCCAGGGCCGAGACCCGGCCGGACACCTCCAGCCCGGGGTACGGCGGAGCGCCCGGCGGCGGCGGGTAGAAGCCCAGCCGCTGCATGACGTCCGCGCGGTTCACCGCGCTCGCCGCCACATCGATCAGCACTTCGCCCGGTTGCGGCTCCGGGTCCGGCACCTGCGTCCACTCCAGGACGTCAGGGGCGCCCGGCTCGCGGATCACGATCGCATGCATACCGATCACGCTACCGGGCGCGCCGCGGAGTGCTCCCCCTCCCCGGAGT
>NZ_VCKZ01000553.1 GCF_005889745.1 Actinomadura geliboluensis | reverse complement strand
CGGTCCGGTCCACGCTGTGGTCGCTGATCCTGCTGGTCGTCCTCGACCTCGGTTTCACCGCGCTGCTGGTCGGCCTCACCATCGCCCAGTGGGACAACGCGAGCCCGACCGACCAGGCGCAGATCGCCGCCGACCCGGTCAGCTTCATCCTCGGCAGCGGCTTCTTCCTCAGCCAGCTGGCGATCTGCGTGCTCGGCGTGCTGGTGGTCGCCTCCGAGTACTCCACCGGCATGATCCGCGCCAGCCTGCTCGCGGTGCCGCGGCGGCTGCCGATGCTGTGGGCCAAGGCGACCGTGTTCGCGGTCGTCGTGCTCGTCCTCGGCGTCGCGGTGTCGTTCGGGTCGTTCTTCATCGGCTCGGCGATCAGCGGCGACAAGATCGAGGTCTCCCTCGGCGACGACGGCGTGCTGCGCGCCGTCATCGGCGGCGGCCTGTACCTGGCGATGCTCGGGCTGTTCGCGCTCGCCGTCGGCGCGATCGTGCGGCACACCGCCGGCGGCATCACCGGCGTCATCGGGTTCGTGCTGGTGCTGGCGCCGCTGGCGATGCTGCTGCCCGGCAGCGTCGGCGACCACATCCACGCCTACCTGCCGTCGGAGGCGGGCGCGCTGATCGCCAAGGCCCACCAGGGCCCCGACGACATCCTGTCGCCCTGGCAGGGGTACGGCGTCTTCGCCCTGTGGACGGCCGCGCTCCTCGCCGTCGCCGCGTACCTGCTCAAGCGCCGCGACGCCTGACCGCGGCCCGCGCCGCCGATCTCGGCCGCCGGCCTTCCGCCCCACCGGGCGCGGGAGGCCGGCGGTTTTTTCATGCCCGCGAGCTGGACTGTTGCAGGGTGCAACGATTCGGGTCTACTGTGTTGGGCAGTTGCTTAAAGCGAGTGACCAAGAAGCGGGGGAGCGATGGCGGACGGCGAGGTGCCGACCCGGATCCGGCTGCTGGAGGCGGCCGTCGCGGTGATGGCCGAGGGCGGCTGGGCCGCGGTGACGTCGCGGGTCGTGGCCGACCGGGCGCAGGCCAACAACGCGCTCGTGCACTACTACTTCGGGTCCGTGGACGCCCTGCGGCGGGCCGCGGTCATGCACGCGGTCGAGAAGGAGCTGGAGGGCCCGGTCGAGGCGATCCTGCGCGCCGGGGACGCCCTCGCCGGGGTCGCCGACGCGGTCCGCGAGCTGGTGGCGCGCGGCCCCGGCACCGCCGGGCAGCGGGTGATGGTCGAGGCGATGCTGCACGGCATCCGCGACGCGGAGCTGCGCGCCGAGACCGAGCGGCAGATCCGGATGTTCCGCGACCTGCTCGCCGCCCGGCTCGCCGAGAACCAGGCGGCCGGGACGCTGCGCGCCGACGCCGACCCGCGCGGCCTCGCCGTGGTGATCGCGGCCCTGCTGGACGGGCTGCTCATGCACGTGCTGATCGACCCCGAGACCGAGGCCGGCGACGCGGCGGCCGGGCTGCTGGCCCTGCTGCGCGCGCCCGGCACCGAGCCGGGCTCCGCGTCCGGCACCGCGCCGGGCCCCGCGTCCGGCACCGAGCCGGACCCCGCGCCCCATCGCGCGGCCGGGCGCGCCGACGAAGACGGAGGAGACGAGGATGACGCGACACGCCAGTGAGCCGGCACCCGCCCGCGGGGCCGGGACCGCGCGGGCGGACGCCCCGCCGGCGGTCCTGCTGCGCGGCGCCGGCAAGACCTACGGGACGGGCCACGCCGCCGTCCACGCGCTGCGCGAGGCGGACTTGGAGGTGAAGCAGGGCGAGTTCGCCGTGCTGCTCGGCCCGTCCGGGTCCGGCAAGACGACCCTGCTCAACCTGATCGGCGGGATCGAGCCCGCCACCGCGGGCGAGGTCGTCGCCGGCGGCCGCGACATCTCCCGCCTCGGCGAGGACGGCCGCACCGCCTACCGGCGCGACACCGTCGGGTTCGTGTTCCAGTTCTTCAACCTCGTCCCGTCGCTGACCGCGCTGGAGAACGTCCGGCTGGTCGCCGAGCTGACCGGCCGCGGCGACCGCGAGCGCGCCGAGGCCGCGCTCGCCGCCGTCGGGCTCGCCGAGCGCGCCGGGCACTTCCCCGCGCAGCTGTCGGGCGGCGAGCAGCAGCGCGTCGCGATCGCCCGCGCCATCGCCAAGGACCCCGCGCTGCTGCTGTGCGACGAGCCCACCGGCGCCCTCGACCTGGAGACCGGGCGCGGCGTCCTGCGCGTCCTGAAGGACCTCAACGCCGAGGGCAGGACCGTCCTCGTCGTCACCCACAACGCCGCGATCGCCGCGATCGCGCACCGCGTGGTGCGGATGCGCTCCGGCCGCATCGTCGAGGTCACCGCCAACGACGCGCCCGCCGGCGCCGACGAGGTGACGTGGTGAGCGTCCTCAACACCAAGCTCCGCCGCGACCTGCGGCGCCGCCCCGCGCAGCTGGTGTCGGTGGTGGTGCTGGTCATGCTCGGTGTCGCGCTGTTCGGCGCGTCCTACGACGCCTACAAGAACCTGGACGCCGGATACCAGCAGAACTTCCGCGACTACCGGTTCGCCGACCTCACCCTGTCGGGCGGCGACGCCGCCGCGATCGCCGGGGAGGCGGCGGCCCGGCCCGGTGTGGCGGCCGCCGCCGCCCGCACCGTCGCCGACGTGCCGCTGCGCATGCCCGGCGGGGACACCCTCGTCGGCCGCGTCGTCGGGCTGCCCGCCGGGTCCCAGCCCGAGGTGAACCGGGTGAAGGTCCTCACCGGCGCCTACCTCGACCCCGCCGCGCCCGACAGCGTCCTCGCCGAGCGGCACATCGCCGACCACGCGCACCTCAAGCCCGGCGACGAGGTGTCGGTGTGGGACGGCCGCGCGTGGCGGACGGTGCGCGTGCGCGGCACCGCGTCCTCGCCCGAGTACCTGTGGCCCGCCGCCAGCCGCCAGGACGTGCTGCCCGCGCCCGGCTCGTTCGGGGTGCTGTTCGTCCCCGAGCCGCTCGCCCGCAGCATCGCCGGCGCCGCCGCGCCCAACCAGGTGGCCGTGTACTACACCGCCGCGGGCCGCGACCGGGCCGCCGAGCTGGACGCGGCCCTGACCGCCGCCGCCCGCGGGCACGGCGCCGGCGCCGCGATCACCCGCGCCGAGCAGCCCTCCAACGCGACCCTCGCCGAGGACATCAAGGGGTTCTCCGAGCTGGCGGTGATGTTCCCGCTGCTGTTCCTCGCCGCGGCCGGCGTCGCCGTGTACGTGGTGCTGACCCGCCGCGTCGCCCGCGACCGCGTCGTCATCGGCACGCTGCGCGCCGGCGGGTTCCGCCGCCGCACCCTCGTCGGGCACTACCTGGCGACCGGCGTCGCGGTCGGCGCCGCCGGGTCCGTCCTCGGCGTCGGCGCCGGGCTGCTGCTCGCCGGGACGGTCACGCGGCTGTACGGGGACGCGATCGGGCTGCCGGAGACGCTGGTGTCGGTGCGCGCCACCACCGTCCTCGCCGGGCTCGCGTTCGGGATCGTCGCGGGCGCCCTCGCCGCCCTCGCGCCCGCCGTGTCGGCCGCCCGCGTCCCGCCGGCCGAGGCGATGCGCGGCACCGTCCCCCGCACCGGGGGAGCGGGGCTCCTCGCCCGGCTGGAGCGGGCGCTGCCGTTCGCCGGGCGGCTGCCCGCCGGGGCGTGGCTGGTGCTGCGGGGCCCCGCCCGCCAGTTCCGCCGCACCCTCTACACCATGGCCGGCGTCGTCCTCGCCCTCGTGCTGATCCTGGTGTCGTGGGGGATGCTCGACTCCTCCCAGGCCACCGTGTCCCGCCAGTTCGACCGGATCCAGCGGCAGGACGCCGAGCTCACCCTCGGCCGCCCCCTCGACGGCGGCGGCCTCGCCGCGATCGCCGGGACGCGGGGCGTCCGCGCCGCCGAGCCCGCCGCGCACCTGCCCGTCACGATCACCGCCGGGGACGCCGGGTACTCCACCACCGTCGTCGGCCTCCCCGAGACGACGACGATGCACCGCTTCCTCACCCCCGGCGGCGGTGAGCGGGCGCTGGCCGGGCGGGGCGCGCTGATCGGCGCCGCGCTGCGCGGCAAGCTCGGCGTGGACACGGGAGACCGGATCGGGCTGCGCCTGCCCGGCGGCCGCACCGTCACCACCACCGTCGCCGGGTTCGTGGACGAGCCGCTCGGCACCTACGCCTACGCCTCCCTCGACCAGGTCGCCGCGTGGGACCCCGGCGCCCGGCCCGACACCGTCCTCGTGACGTTCGACCCCGGCGCCGACCGCGCCGCCGTCGAGCACGCCCTGGCCGCCCGGCCCGGCGTCGTCGCCTACACCGACGCGCAGGCGCTGAAGAAGACCATGGACCAGTACATGAACCTGTTCTACGTGTTCGTCGCGGTCATGCTCGCGTTCGGCGGGCTGCTGGCCTTCACCGTGCTGTTCGCCACCCTGTCGGTCAACCTCGCCGAACGCGGCACCGAACTGGCCACCCTGCGCGCCGCCGGCGTCGGGCGGCGCCGCCTCGCCCGGCTCGTCACCGCCGAGAACCTCCTCGTGGTCGCCGCCGGCGCGGTCCCCGGCCTGGTCCTCGGGCGGCTCGCGACCGGCGCGTTCCTCGGCGCGTTCAACAGCGACCTGATGTCCTTCCACGCCGAGATCAAGCCCGCGACGTTCGCCTGGTCGGCGCTGGCCGTGCTCGCCGTCGCCTGGCTCGCGCAGCTCCCCGGCCTGCGCGGCCTCTCCCGGATGAACCTCGCCGCCCTCGTCCGCGAACGGACCGGGTGACCCCGGCCGACGCGGGCGCCGCGGCGCCCGCGTCGGCGTCTTGATCGGCTTGCGGCGGGTAGGGGAGGGCCATGCTGACCGACCCCTCGGCGCGGCTGGCCGCCCTGCCCAAGGCCCTGCGCGACTACGCCCTCATCGCCGACGGCGAGCGCGGGATCCTCGTCGGCCCGCACGGCGAGCACGCCTGGCTGTGCTTCCCCCGCTGGGACTCCGAGCCCGCCTTCGCCGGCCTGCTCGGCGGGCCGGGCGGCTACGACGTCCGGCCGGTGTGCGACCGGTTCGTGTGGGGCGGCTACTACGAGGACCGCGGCCTCATCTGGCACAGCCGCTGGGTGACCGGGGAGGGCGCGATCGTCGAGTGCCGCGAGGCGCTGG
>NZ_VCKZ01000078.1 GCF_005889745.1 Actinomadura geliboluensis | reverse complement strand
GGCCAGGGCGTCCAGGGCGACGAGGCGGCCATTCCTTTCAAGCCACAACAGCGGCAAACAACCATCAGCCACACCCCGTCGCCCTGGGCATCCAGAGCGACTCACTCCAGACAAAACGATCTTAGGGAACCGCCATGCGGCCGTCCGTGCGGAAGCCGGGGACCATCGCGCTCACGACGTTGACGGCGCTCGCCTGCGTGAGCGCCGGGTCCGCCGCGCACGCCGAGAGCAAGCGGTGGGACTGCGTGAACATCACCGGTCTCACGGAGGTCGTGACCATCGTGGACCGGACCGACGTCGCGCCTGCGGGGCCGAGCCTCGGGGACGTCTCGACGTTCCACGACGAGTTCTTCGACGCGTCCGGCGCCAAGGTCGGCACGGCCGACGGCACGGCGAAGCTGATCCCCGTGGTGCTGGACAACCTGCAGTGGGTCGACAGCACCGACGTCTACGGCGACGGGACGATCCGGGCCACCGGGATCACGTCCATCAGCCAGGCGCTCGAAGGCAAGGTGCTGACGCTCAGCGCGGTCGGCAAGAGCGGCCGTTACGCGGGCAAGTTCGGGACGCGGACGTTCCGGCTCGTCGAGCAGCGGGACGGCCAGAACGTCTACGAGACGAATTACCGGCTCTGCGGCTGAGACACGACGACATGGACGACGCGTACGCGATCGTAGGCATCGCCTGCCGGTTCCCCGGCGCCCCCGACCCGGCCGCTTTCTGGCGCCTGCTCCGCGACGGCCGCGACGCCGTCTCGCGGGCGCCCGCGGACCGCTGGGGCGGGCGCCCGGTGGACGGTCCGGGCGGGCACGGGGCCTTCCTGGAGCACATCGACCGCTTCGACGCCGGCTTCTTCGGCGTCTCCCCCATCGAGGCGACGACGATGGACCCGCAGCAGCGGCTCGTGATGGAGCTCGGCTGGGAGGCCCTGGAGGACGCCGGGATCGTCCCGGCGTCGCTGGCGGGCACCGCCACCGGGGTCTTCGTCGGCGCGACGTGGGGCGACTACGCCGCGCTGCTGTACCGGGACGGCGGCGCGGCGATGAACCGGCACTCCATGACCGGCATGAACCGGGGTGTCATCGCCAATCGGCTCTCGTACGCGTTCGGGCTGCGCGGGCCCAGCATGACGGTGGACACCGCGCAGTCGTCGTCCCTGGTCGCGGTGCATCTTGCGGTGCAGAGCCTGCGGCGCGGCGAGTCCTCGCTCGCCCTCGCCGGCGGCGTCAACCTGGCGGTGCTGCGGGAGAGCACGAGGAGTTCGGAGCTGTTCGGCGGGCTGTCCCCGGAGGGGCGGTGCCGCACCTTCGACGCCCGCGCCGACGGCTATGTGCGCGGCGAGGGCGCCGGGATCGTGGTGCTCAAGCCGCTGGCCCGCGCCCTCGCGGACGGCGACGCCATCTACTGCACGGTCCTCGGCAGCGCGGTCAACAACGACGGCGACGGGCCGGGGCTCACCGTGCCGAGCAGCGACGCCCAGGCCGAGGTGGTGCGCCGGGCCTGCGCGGACGCGGACGTCGACCCGGCCGAGGTCCAGTACGTGGAGCTGCACGGCACCGGAACCCGTGTCGGCGACCCGATCGAGGCGGCGGCGCTCGGGCGCGCGCTCGGCTCGGCCCGGACGCCGGGCGATCCGCTGCGCGTCGGCTCGGTGAAGACCAACATCGGGCATCTGGAGGCGGCGGCGGGCATCGCCGGCCTGATCAAGACGGCGCTCGCGCTGCGGCACCGGTTCCTGCCGCCCAGCCTGAACTTCGCCTCGCCGAACCCCGCGATCGACCTCGATGCCGCCAACTTGTCCGTCCAGGTCGAGCCCGAGGACTGGCCGTCCGGGACGCCGGTCGCCGGGGTCAGTTCGTTCGGCATGGGCGGCACCAACTGCCACGTCCTGCTCGGCGCGACGAGTGCGGAGACGTCCGCCGCCGCGGACACCGGACCTGCGACGGCGGTCCCGCCGGAGTGGACGCCGTGGGTGCTGTCGGCGGCGAGCCGGAGGTCGCTGCGGGCGCAGGCGGCGCGGCTGCGGGAGCACGCCGGCGGCGGGCCGGCGTCCGCGCTCGGCGACGTGGGATGGTCGCTGGCCACCACCAGGACGTCCTTCGCTCACCGCGCGGTGCTCGTCGGGCGGGGTCGTGATGACCTGCTGGACGGCCTGGACGCGCTCGCGCGCGGGCTCCCGGCCGCCGGCCTGACCGAGGGCACCGCCTCCGACCCCGGCAATACCGTGTTCGTGTTCCCCGGACAGGGTTCGCAGTGGGCGGGGATGGCCGTTGACCTGCTCGACTCTTCCGAGGTCTTCGCCGGGGAGCTGGAGCGCTGCGCCGAGGCGCTCGCCCCGCACACCGACGGCTGGTCGCTCATCGACGTCCTGCGGCAGGCCCCCGGCGCGCCGCCGCTGGAGCGGGTGGACGTCGTCCAGCCCGCGCTCTTCGCGGTCATGGTGGCGCTGGCGGGGCTGTGGCGGTCGCTCGGCGTGGCGCCGGACGCGGTGGTCGGCCATTCGCAGGGCGAGATCGCGGCGGCGTGCGTCGCGGGCGCGCTGTCGCTGGAGGACGCCGCGAAGGTGGTGGCGCTGCGCAGCCGGGCGCTCGCCACGCTGCCGCGCGGCGGCGGCATGGCGGCCGTCGCGCTGTCCCCGGCCGAGACCGAAGCCCGCCTCGCGGGCCTCGGTCGGGGGCTCGCGGTCGCGGCGGCGAACGGCCCGCGCTCGACGGTGGTGTCCGGCGACGCCGAGGCGGTCGCCGCGCTGGTCGCGGCGTGCGAGGCCGACGGCGTCCGCGCGCGGACGGTGCCCGTGGACTACGCGTCGCACTCCCCGTACGTCGAGCCCGTCCAGGACGACCTGCTGGCGGCGCTCGCGGGCATCACGCCCCGGGAGTCGGAGGTGGCCTTCTACTCCACGGTGACCGGTGGGCGGATCGACACCACGCAACTGGACGCCGCCTACTGGTACGCCAACCTCCGCCGGCCGGTGCTGTTCGACCGGGCGGTGCGGGCCCTCGCCGAGGACGGCCACCGGACCTTCGTCGAGGCGAGCCCGCACCCCGTGCTCACCGCGGGCGTGCAGGAGACATGGGAGGACGCTTCAGCAGAGGCGGACGCGTCCCCCGTGGTCGTCGGTTCGCTGCGCCGCGACGACGGCGGATGGGAGCGGATGCTGGAGGCGCTGGCCCGGCTCCACGTCCACGGCGTCCCGGTGGCGTGGGCCTCGGTCTTCGGCGGACGGGAGGTCCGCCGGGTCGCCCTGCCCACCTACGCCTTCGACCGCGAGCGGTACTGGCCGGACGAGACCACGACCACGACGGCGGCTCCGATGGAGGCTTCCGCCCGTCCGGTGGTCGTGGAGGCGGCTCAGGAGACCGCCTCGGAGCACGATCTGCTTGACCTCGTCCGCGCGAACATCGCCGTCATCGCCGGGCATTCCGCGCCCGGCGCCGTGGACGCCGCCCGGACGTTCAAGGAACTCGGCTTCGACTCGGTGTCGTCGGTGGAGCTCCGCAACCGGCTCGGTGCCGCGACCGGGCTCCGGCTCCCCGCCGCGCTCCTCTTCGACCATCCCACCCCCGCCGCCGTGGCCCGGCACCTGCGCGCCGAGCTGGCGGGCGAGCCGGTCGGCGACGCGGCCGCGGCCGTGCCGGCGGCGGACGACTCCGACCCGATCGTCGTCGTCGGGATGGGCTGCCGCTTCCCCGGCGGGGTCGGCTCCCCCGAGGAGCTCTGGCGGCTGGTGCTGGACGGCGGCGACGCGATCGGCGGGTTCCCGGCGGGACGGGGCTGGGACCTTCCCGGCCTCTACGACCCCGACCCGGACGCGCACGGCAGGTCCTACGTCCGGGAGGGCGGGTTCCTCCACGACGCCGACCGGTTCGACCCGGCCTTCTTCGGCATCAGCCCGCGCGAGGCCACCGCCATGGACCCGCAGCAGCGGCTGCTGCTGGAGACCTCGTGGGAGGCGCTGGAGCGGGCCGGGATCGATCCCGGCGCGCTGCGCGGCACGCCGGTCGGCGTCTACGTCGGCGCGATGTCGCAGGACTACGGGCCGCCCCTGCACCAGGCGCCGGCGGGCCTGGACGGCCATCTGCTCACGGGCGGGACGGCGAGCGTCGCGTCCGGCCGGATCGCCTACACCCTCGGGCTGGAGGGGCCGGCCGTCACGGTCGACACGGCCTGCTCGTCGTCCCTGGTGGCGCTGCACCTGGCGCGGCAGTCGCTCCGGCAGGGCGAGTGCTCGCTCGCGATCGCCGGGGGCGTCGCGGTCATGGCGGGGCCGGGGATGTTCGTGGAGTTCTCCCGGCAGCGCGGGCTGGCCCGCGACGGCCGGTGCAAGGCGTTCGCCGCCGCCGCCGACGGCACCGCGTGGGCGGAGGGCGCGGGGATGCTGGTCCTGGAGCGGCTCGGCGACGCCCGCCGCAACGGCCATCCCGTCCTCGCCGTGCTGCGCGGTTCGGCGGTCAACCAGGACGGCGCCAGCAACGGGCTGACCGCGCCGAACGGACCGTCGCAGGTGCGGGTGATCCGCGCCGCGCTCGCCGACGCGGGCCTCGCGCCGGACGCGGTGGACGCGGTCGAGGCGCACGGGACGGGCACCGCGCTGGGCGACCCGATCGAGGCGGAGGCGCTGCTCGCCGCCTACGGGCGGGGCAGGCCCGCGGACCGTCCGCTGCGGCTCGGCTCGCTCAAGTCCAACATCGGGCACGCGCAGGCCGCCGCGGGCGTGGGCGGGGTCATCAAGATGGTGATGGCGCTGCGGGAGGGCGTCCTGCCGAAGACCCTGCACGTGGACGAGCCCACCCCGCACGTGGACTGGTCGGCGGGCGCGGTGTCCCTGCTCACCGAGGCCGCGCCCTGGCCGGACGCCGACAGGCCGCGCCGCGCCGGGGTGTCGTCGTTCGGGATCAGCGGCACCAACGCCCACCTGATCGTCGAGCAGGCCCCCGAGGACGCGGCCGCGGGCGGCGCTCCGGAGGACGGGAGGCGGGGCGGCCCGGTGCCGCTGACGGTCTCGGCGCGTTCCGAGGGTGCACTGCGCGCGCAGGCCGAGCGGTTGCGCGCGTTCGTCGCCGCGCCCGGCCTGGACCTCGACCTCGACGACCTCGGCCGGTCCCTGGCGTTCGGCCGCGCGTCGTTCGAGCACCGCGCCGTGGTCGTCGCCGGTGACCGGGACGCGGCAGCGGCCGGGCTGGCGGAGCTGGCGGCGGGCGACGCGGGCGCCGGGGCCGTCCGGGGCGTCGCGGGCGCTCCCGGCCGGACGGTGTTCGTGTTCCCCGGGCAGGGGGCCCAGTGGGCGGGGATGGCCCGCGAGCTGCTGGCGTCCTCGCCGGTCTTCCGCGCCCGGATGGAGGACTGCGACCGCGCGCTGTCCCCGCACGTGGACTGGTCGCTGCTGGACGTGCTGCACGAGGCCGAGGGCGCGCCCGGCCTGGACCGGGTGGACGTCGTCCAGCCGGCCCTCTTCGCGATGATGGTCTCGATCGCCGCGCTGTGGCGGTCCTTCGGCGTCCGCCCGGACGCCGTCGTCGGGCACTCGCAGGGCGAGATCGCGGCGGCGTGCGTCGCGGGCGCGCTGTCGCTGGAGGACGCCGCGAAGGTGGCGGCGCTGCGCAGCCGGGTCCTCACGGCGCTGGCCGGGACGGGCGGCATGGCCTCGGTCGCGCTGCCCGCCGCCGAGGTCGCGGCGCGGCTGGAGGACCGGGCCGGGCGGCTGGAGATCGCGGCGGTGAACGGGCCGGCCGCCACGGTCGTCTCCGGCGCCCCGGACGCGGTCGCCGCGTTCGTCGCCGACTGCGAGGCCGGAGGGGTGCGCGCCCGCACGGTCCCGGTGGACTACGCCTCGCACTCCGCCCACGTGGAGGCCATCGAGGAGGCGCTGGCGGAGGCGCTCGCCGGGATCGAACCGCGCTCCACCGGCGTCGCGTTCTACTCGACCGTCACCGGGGAGCCGGTCGACACCGCGACCTTGGACGCCGGGTACTGGTACGCCAACCTGCGCCGGACGGTGCTGTTCGAGCCCGCCGTGCGGGCGCTGCGGGACGCCGGTCACGGGGTGTTCGTCGAGGTCAGCCCGCATCCCGTACTGACCACCGGCATCGCGGACGCGCTCGACGGCGAGACCGCGGACACCGTGGTCGCCGGTTCCTTGCGGCGCGACGACGGCGGCATGGATCGGATGCTGACGTCCCTGGCGGAGCTGCACGTCCGCGGCGTCGAGGTGGACTGGGCACCTGCCTTCAGCGCTTCGTGCGCCGGGACCGTCAAGAGCGAGCTGCCGACCTACCCGTTCCAGCGCAACCGCTACTGGCTGGACGCGTCAGCGGGCGGCGGCTCGCACGACGGTCTGGACCATCCGCTGCTGACGTCCGCCTTGGACCTCGCCGATGACGGACGGCTGGTGCTGACCGGCCGGGTCTCGACCTCGGCGCACCCGTGGCTGGCCGACCACGCCGTGGCGGGCACCGTGCTGCTGCCCGGGGCCGCGCTGATCGAGCTGGTGTCGTGCGCGGCGGAGCGGGCGGGGTGCGCGCAGATCGACGATCTGACTCTGGAGGCGCCGCTGGCGCTGCCGGACGGGGCCGAGGTCCGGATCCAGGTGACCGTGGGTCCGGAGGAGGCGGGGCGGCGGTCGGTCGCGGTCCACGCACGCGGCGGCGCGGACGACGACGAGCCGTGGACGCGGCACGCGACCGGCGTCCTCGCGGTCGAGGCTCCGGCCGGGGTCGCGGGGCCGGACCGGCTCGCCGCCTGGCCGCCGCCGGGCGCGACTCCGGTCCCGGTGTCCGGCCTGTACGAGCGGCTGGCCGAGGACGGCTACGAGTACGGTCCCGCCTTCCAGGGGCTCCAGAGCGCCTGGAAGGTCGGCGACACCGTTTACGCCGAGGCGGTCCTCGCCGAGGAGCAGACCGCCGAGGCGGCGCGGTTCGGCGTCCATCCCGCGCTGCTCGACGCCGCGCTGCACGCGCTCGCGCTCGGCGGGCCGCTGGGGTCCGGCGGGCCGGGCCAGGTCGCGCTGCCGTTCTCCTGGTCGGGGGTCCGGCTGCACGGTTCCGGTTCTGGTTCCGGGGTGGCGGCGGTGCGGGTCCGCTGGTCTCCCTTGTCGGACGAAACGGTCGAGGTGCTGCTCAGCGACACCTCCGGCAACCCGCTCGCGGCGGTGCGGGCCCTGACCACGCGCCAGGTTCGGCTGGACGAGATCGCCCCCGCCACGTCCGACGCGCTCTACGAGATCGCCTGGACGCCGGTGGAGACCTCCGAGGACGACACCGTCACGGTGGCCCTGTTCGAGGACGTCCTCCCGTCGGACGCGGCCGTGCCGGAGTTCGTCCTCTACACACCCCCGACTGCAGCACCCGAGACCTCCCCGCCGGACGCGGCGCGGTCGGCTGCTCACGCCGCCCTTGAGGCGGTGCAGCGCTGGCTGTCCGATGACCGCTTCGCCGAGTCGCGGCTGGTGGTGCACACCCGGCGGGCCGTGGCCGTGTCTCCGGACGAGACGCCCGACCCCGCCGCCGCTGTGGTGTGGGGGCTGGTCCGTTCCGCCGAGCGGGAGAACCCCGGCCGGTTCGTCCTGCTCGATGCCGAGGATGCCGAGAACACAGCGGCGGCGCTGGCGACCGGCGAGCCCGAGCTCGCCCTGCGCGCCGACGGTGCGCGAGCACCACGGCTCGTCCGGACGACGCCGGGCACGCAGCCGCTTCCCCGGTTCGGCGACGGAACCGTCCTGATCACCGGAGCGAGCGGCACCCTCGGCGGGCTGGTGGCGCGCCGTCTGGCGGCCGAGCACGGCGTCCGTCACCTGCTGCTGCTCAGCAGGCGCGGCGCCGACGCGCCCGGCGCGCGGGAGCTGGAGGCCGAACTCGCCGCGCACGGCGCCGCCGCGACGTTCGCCGCCTGCGACGCGGCCGACCGCGACGCGCTCGCCGCCGTCCTCGGCGCGGTGCCCGACGACCGTCCGCTCGTCGCCGTCGTGCACGCGGCCGGGACGCTCGATGACGGCGTTGTCGGCGCGCTCACCCCGGACCGGCTCGACACGGTGCTGCGTCCGAAGGCGGACGCGGCCTGGCACCTGCACGAGCTGACCCGCGACCTGGATCTGGCTGACTTCGTCCTGTTCTCGTCTGTGGCCGGGACGGTCGGCACGCCGGGCCAGTCCGGCTACGCCGCCGCGAACCGGTTCCTGGACGCGCTCGCCGAGCAGCGCCGCGCCGAGGGCCTGCCGGCGCGGTCGCTTGCCTGGGGTCTGTGGGCGGAGGCGAGCGGCATGACCGGCCACCTCGACGCCGCCGACCTGGCGCGGATGGCGCGCGGCGGCGTCCTGCCGCTGCCCACCGACCAGGGGCTGGCGCTGCTGGACGCCGCACTGACGACCGACACGGCCGTGCCGGTCCCGACCCGGATCGACGCCAAGGCGTTCCGTGGCAGGGACCGTGCCGGGATCCCGGCCGTCCTGCGCGGCCTGGTCCGCACGCCCGCGCGCCGCACCACGACGGGCGCGACCGGCCCGGCGGACTGGCCGGCGCGGCTGGCGGCGCTCTCCCCCGAAGAGCGGGAGCGCGCGCTGCTGGACCTGGTCCGCACCCACACGGCGGCGGTGCTCGGCCACGCGCCCGGCGAGCGCGCCGACGGCGACCGCGCGTTCAAGGAGCTGGGCATCGACTCGCTGACGGCGGTCGAGCTGCGCAACCGGCTGACGGCGGCGACGGGGCTGCGGCTCCCGGCGACGCTGGTCTTCGACCACCCGACCCCCGCCGCGCTGGCCTCGCGCCTGCGGGCGGAACTGACCGGCGGCCCGGCGGACGGCGCCCCCACCGCCGCCGCGTCCGCGGCGGCCGACGAGCCGATCGCGATCGTCGGCATGGCGTGCCGCTTCCCCGGGGGCGTGCGTTCGGCCCGGGACCTGTGGCGGCTCGTCGCGGCGGACCGGGACGCCATCGGCGCCTTCCCCGAGCACCGCGGCTGGAACGTCGAGGAGCTCTACGACCCGGATCCGGACCGGCCGGGCACCAGCACCACCCGGCACGGCGGGTTCCTCGACGGCGCCGAGCTGTTCGACGCCGACTTCTTCGGGATGAGCCCGCGCGAGGCCCTGGCCACGGACCCGCAGCAGCGGCTCCTCCTGGAGGCCACCTGGGAGGCGTTCGAGCACGCCGGGATCGACCCGGACACGGCGCGCGGCAGCCGCACCGGGGTCTTCGCCGGGGTGATGTACGGCGACTACGGGGCGCGGCTCCGGACGGCCCCCGAGGAGCTGGAGGGGTACCTGCGCAACGGGAGCCACGGCAGCGTGGCGTCCGGCCGGGTCGCCTACACCTTCGGCTTCGAGGGCCCGGCGGTCACGGTCGACACGGCCTGCTCGTCCTCGCTGGTCGCCCTGCATCTCGCGGCGCAGGCGCTGCGGAACGGCGAGTGCGACATGGCCCTCGCCGGCGGCGTCACCGTCATGGCGACGCCGATGACGTTCATCGAGTTCAGCCGGCAGCGCGGCCTCGCGCCCGACGGCCGGTGCAAGCCGTTCGCGGACGCCGCCGACGGCACGGGCTTCTCCGAGGGGATCGGCATGCTGCTGGTGGAGCGCCTGTCGGACGCGCGGCGCAACGGGCACCGGGTCCTCGCCGTGGTGCGCGGCAGCGCCGTCAACCAGGACGGCGCCAGCAACGGGCTGACCGCGCCGAACGGTCCGTCGCAGCAGCGGGTGATCCGCGCCGCGCTCGCCGCCGCCGGGGTGGCCCCGCACGAGGTCGACGCCGTGGAGGCGCACGGGACCGGCACCACGCTCGGCGACCCGATCGAGGCCCAGGCCCTCCTCGCCGCCTACGGGCAGGACCGGCCGGACGACCGTCCGCTGTGGCTCGGGTCGATCAAGTCGAACATCGGGCACGCGCAGGCCGCCGCGGGCGTCGCCGGGGTGATCAAGATGGTCATGGCGATGCGGGCGGGCGTGCTGCCCCGGACGCTGCACGTGGACCGGCCGACCTCGCACGTGGACTGGGCGGCGGGCGCGGTCCGGCTGCTCACCGAGCCGGTCCCGTGGCCGGAGGCGGACCGTCCCCTCCGGGCGGGCGTCTCGTCGTTCGGGGTCAGCGGCACGAACGCCCACGTCGTGCTGGAGTCCCCACCGCCGCCGCCCGCACCGGCGGACGCCGAGGCCACTCGCGACGACGCCCCCGCCGTCCTGGCGGACGCCGTCACGCCCTGGCTGCTCTCCGGCAAGAGCCCAGACGCGTTGCGCGGGCAGGCCGCCCGCCTCCTGGACTTCATCACCACGGAGACCGACCCGGCGGCGGCCGACCCCGTGGCGGTCGGGCGGGCCCTCGCCGCGCGCACCCACCACGACCACCGGGCCGTGATCGTCGGCAGCACGCCCGACGTCCTGCGCGACGCGCTGGACTCGCTCATCCGGGACGACCCCGCCACCGCGCTCGTCCGGGGCACGGCCGCCGCAGGCGCGTCCGGCGGGACCGTGTTCGTCTTCCCCGGCCAGGGCTCGCAATGGGAGGGCATGGCGGTCGAGCTGCTGGACGCCTCGCCGCTGTTCCGCCGGCACATGCGCGCCTGCGCCGAGGCGCTGGCCCCGCACGTCGACTGGTCGCTGGAGGACGTTCTGCGCGGCGCTCCGGACGCGCCCCCGCTGGAGCGGGTCGATGTGGTGCAGCCCGCGCTGTTCGCCGTGATGGTCTCGCTCGCCCGGGTGTGGGAGGCGTGCGGCATCCGCCCGGACGCGGTGCTCGGCCACTCCCAGGGCGAGATCGCCGCCGCCCACGTCGCCGGGGCGCTCAGCCTGGAGGACGCCGCCGCCGTGGTGGCGATCCGCAGCCGGGCGATCACCGCGCTCGCCGGGACGGGCGCGATGGCGGCGGTGCCGCTGCCCGCCGCGCGGGTCCGCGACATGCTCGCGGGCGCGTACGAGGAGGTGCGGGTCGCGGCGGTCAACGGCCCGTCCGCCACCGTCGTCGCGGGCGACCCGGACGCGGTCGCGCGGCTGGTCGCGGACTGCCGGAGCGCGGGCGTCCGGGCCCGGACGATCCCGGTGGACTACGCGTCCCACTGCCACCACGTGGAGGCGGTCGAGGAGCGGCTGCTCGCCGAGCTCGCGCACGTCCGGCCGCAGGCTCCGGCGGTCCCGTTCTACTCTTCCGTCACCGCCGCCCGGATCGACACCGCCGAACTCGACGCCGCCTACTGGTATCGGAACCTGCGGCGGCCGGTGCGGTTCGAGGAGGCCGTCCGGCTGCTGCTGGCGGACGGCCACGGCCTGTTCGTCGAGGCGAGCCCGCATCCGGTGCTGACCGGGCCGGTCGAGGAGACCGCCGAGGACGCGGGCTCCGGCGCCGCCGCGCTCGGCACGCTGCGGCGCGACGACGGCGGGGCGTCCCGCCTGCTCACCTCGCTCGCCCAGGCCCACGCGCACGGCCTGCCGGTGCGCTGGGACCGGCTCTTCGCCGGGCGGGACGGCGAGCCGGTGCCGGAGCTGCCCACCTACGCCTTCCAGCACCGGCCCTACTGGCTGGACGCGCCGCCCGAGACGGACGCGGCGGCGGGCGTCACCGCGGCCGGGCTCGACCCGCAGGACCATCCGCTGCTGGCCGCCGCGACCGAGCTTCCGGACGGCGGACGGCTGTTCACCGGACGGCTCTCGCAGGACGACCACCCGTGGCTGGCCGACCACCGGGTGCTGGACGTGGTGCTGCTGCCGGGGGCGGCGCTCGCCGACCTGGCCCTGCACGTCGCGGCGCGCACCGGATGCGGGCGCGTGGACGACCTGACGCTGCACACGCCGCTGGTCGTCCCGGAGGGCGGCGGCGTTCAGGTGCAGATGCTCGCTGGGCCTCCGTCGGGTGCGGACGGCCGGCGTGCGCTGACCGTCCGGTCCCGGCCGTCCGGTGCCGAGGACGCCGAGTGGGAGCAGCACGCCACCGGCACCCTGGCCCCGCTCTCGGCTGTGGACGGGCCGCAGAGCACGGAGGCGTGGCCGCCGCCTGGTGCCGAGCCGGTAGACGTGGACGACCTCTACGACACGCTGCTCGACCAGGGCCTCGGCTACGGTCCCGCCTTCCAAGGTCTGCGCGCCGCCTGGCGCCGCGGCGACGACGTCTACGCCGAGGTTGAACTAGGCGCAGACCTCGACACAGGCGGCCATCTCCTTCACCCCGCACTACTGGACGCTGCCCTGCACACGGTGTTCTTGCGCCCGGCCGCGAGCCAGGGCTCCGATGGCGTGCCGCTGCCGTTCGCCTGGACGGGCGTGACGTGCCATTCAGCCGCGCCCACCGCGCTCCGCGTGCGCCTCACTCAGACGGGCGACGACTCGGTCTCGCTGGAGGCGACCGACGCGGACGGCCGTCCGGTCGCCACGGTCGAGTCCCTCGTGATCCGGCCCATCAGTCCCGAGCGGCTGCGTCCGTCCGGGGACGCCGGCGGCGTGCTCCACCGGGTCGACTGGGTCGCCGCCCCGATTCTGGGCAGCGCCGCACCGGGCCGGGCGTGGGCGGTGGTCGGCGGCGACGCGGCCCGCGCGGCCCTGCGGCTCGGCGGCCTCGCGGGAAGGACGCACTCCGGCCTCGACGAGCTGCGCGCCGCCGTGGACGCGGGCGCCCCGGTCCCCTCGGCCGTCCTCGTCCCGATCAGCGGCGGCGAGGTGCACACGACCGTGCTGGACGCGCTCGCGCTGCTGCAGGGCTGGCTCGGCGACGACCGCTTCACCGGCTCCCGGCTGGTTCTGGTGACCCGGGACGCGGTCGCGGGCACCGGCGAGCCGGATCTGTCCGCCGCCGCGGTGTGGGGTCTGGCCAGGTCCGTCCAGAGCGAGCACCCGGGCCGGGTCACCGTCGTCGATCTCGACGGGACCGACGCGTCCGCTGTGGCGCTGCCCGCCGCGCTGGCCGGAGACGAACCGCAACTGGCGCTGCGGGACGGTGCCGTCCGGGTGCCGCGCCTGGTCCGGGCCGCGCCGCCGGACGGAGGCGGCGCGGCCCCCTCCTTCGACTCGGTGCTCATCACCGGCGGCACCGGGACGCTGGGCGGCGCCCTCGCCCGCCACCTGGTGGAGCGCCACGGCACCCGGCGGCTGGTGCTGGCCGGCCGGCGCGGCCCGGCCGCACCGGGCGCCGCCGAGCTGTGCGACGAGCTGGCCGCGGCGGGCGCCGAGGTAACGGTCGCGGCCCTCGACGCCGCCGACCGGGACGCGCTCGCCACACTGCTCGCCGGGCTGCCGGACCTGACGACGGTGGTGCACGCCGCCGGAGTCCGCGACGACGGCACCGCCATGTCGCTCAGCCCCGGCCAAGTGGACGGCGTGCTGCGGGCGAAGGCGGACGCCGCCTGGAACCTGCACGAGCTCACCCAAGACCGCGACCTGTCGGCCTTCGTCCTGTACTCCTCGTCCGCTGGGGTGCTCGGCACGGCCGGGCAGGGCGGCTACGCCGCCGCGAACGCCTACCTCGACGCGCTGGCCGCGCACCGCCGGGCGCTCGGCCTGCCCGCCCTCTCGCTCGCCTGGGGGCTGTGGGAGCAGGACACCGGCATGACCCGCGACCTGAGCGGCGCCGACCGGGCACGCCTCGCCCGGACCGGCCTCGCCCCGCTGGACACCGCCGCCGGACTCGCCGCGTTCGACGCCGCGCTCGCGCTGGACGAGGCCGTGGCCGTGCCGCTGCGGCTGGACCGCGCGCGGCTGCGCGAGCAGGCCGCCGCCGGTCTGCTGCCGCCGCTGCTGAGCGGACTCGTCCGCGTACCGGCGGGACGCGCGGCGGCGACCGGCGACGGCGGCCTGACACGGCGGCTGGCCGGGCTGGACGCGGCGGAGCGCCGCGCGGAGCTGCTCGCGCTGGTGCGCGGCGAGGCCGCCGTGGTCCTGGGGCACGGCTCCCCGGACCGCGTCGATCCCGAGCGCGGCTTCCTGGACATGGGCTTCGACTCGCTGACCGCGGTGGAGCTCCGCAACCGCCTGGCCGCCGCGACCGGCCTGCGGCTGCCCGCCACGATGGGCTTCGACTACCCCGACCCGGCGGCGCTGGCCGGCTACCTGGACGAACGGCTCGCACCGCGCGAGGCCGCCGGCGCCCAGCCCGTCCTGGACGAGATCAGCCGGCTGGAGCCGCTGCTGCCCGCCGTCACCCGCGAGGCCCGCGCCGAACTCGCCGCCCGCCTCGAGGACTTCCTGCTGAAGCTGACCGGCGCCGACCCGGCCGCCGCGGTCGGCGCCCGGATCGAGTCCGCCACCGACGACGAGGTCTTCGACTTCATCGACAAGGAGCTCGGAATCACCTGATGTCCGCCAGTGCGAAGGGTCAGCCGCCGATGTCCATTTCCGAGTCGTCCACGCCTCCGGCCTCCGCCGAGGAACGCCTCCGCGACTACCTGAAGCGGGTGACGACCGAGCTGCACCGGACCCGGCGGCGGCTCGCGGAGGCCGCCGCCGGACCGGAGCCGGTCGCGGTCGTGGCGATGAGCTGCCGCTACCCCGGCGGCGTGGACTCCCCGGAGGGGCTGTGGCGGCTGGTCGCCGAGGGGCGGGACTCGATCCGCCCCTTCCCCGCCGACCGCGGCTGGGACGCCGACCTGTACGACCCCGACCCCGCCGCCGCGGGCCGCTGCTACGTCCGCGAGGGCGGCTTCCTGGAGGACGCCGACCACTTCGACGCGGCATTCTTCGGCATCAGCCCGCGCGAGGCCCTCGCGATCGACCCGCAGCAGCGGTTGCTGCTGGAGACCGCCTGGGAGGCGTTCGAGCGGGCCGGGATCGACCCGGGGACGCTGCGCGGTTCCCGGACGGGCGTCTTCGCGGGCGTCATGTACGGGGACTACGGCGGCCGGCTCTGGCACCGTCCCCCGGAGGAGTTCGAGGCGTACCTCGGCACGGGCAGCGCCTACAGCGTCGCGTCCGGGCGGGTCGCGTACACGTTCGGGCTGGAGGGCCCGGCGGTCACGGTCGACACGGCGTGCTCATCGTCGCTCGTGGCCGTCCACCTGGCCGCGCAGGCACTGCGGAACGGCGAGTGCGACATGGCCCTCGCGGGCGGCGTCACCGTCATGGCGACCCCGGCCAGCTTCCTGGAGTTCAGCCGTCAGCGCGGCCTCGCCGCCGACGCCCGCGTGAAAGCCTTCGCGGCGGCGGCGGACGGCACGATCCTCGGCGAAGGCGCCGGTCTCCTGCTGCTGGAGAAGCTGTCGGACGCGCAGGCGAACGGGCACCGGATCCTCGCGGTGATCCGCGGCAGCGCGGTCAACCAGGACGGCGCGAGCAGCCAACTCTCCGCACCGAACGGACCGTCGCAGCAACGCGTCATCCGAGCTGCCCTGGCCGACGCCGGACTCACCACCGAGGAGATCGACGCGGTCGAAGCACACGGGACTGGCACCAAATTGGGCGACCCGATCGAGGCCCAAGCGCTGCTGGCCACCTACGGGCAGGGACGGGACGGCGCCGCGCCGCTGTGGCTGGGGTCGGTCAAGTCGAACATCGGGCATGCGCAGGCGGCGGCCGGGGTCGCCGGGATCATCAAGATGGTCATGGGCATGCGGGAAGGCGTCCTGCCCAAGACGCTGCACGTGGACGAGCCGTCCCCGCACGTCGATTGGGAATCGGGCGCGGTCTCCCTTCTCACGGAGAACACCCCTTGGCCGGAAACCGACCACCCGCGCCGAGCCGGAGTGTCGTCCTTCGGAATCAGCGGGACGAACGCCCACATCATCCTGGAGGCCGCCGGCGGGGAGGCCGAGGAGCCGGAGGACGCACCGGAGCCGGTGATCGTGCCTTGGGTGCTGTCGGGCAAGACCGAACAGGCCGTGCGGGATCAGGCTGCCCGCCTCGCCGAACACATCCACGAACACCCTGAACTGAACATCGGCGATATCGCCTATTCACTGGCGAAAACTCGGGTGCATTTCGATAATCGTGCGGCCGTTGTCGGGCCCTCCCGTGAGGAGATGCTGGCAGGGCTTGCCAAAATCACCGTGCAGCAGGCTCGCAGCGGAAAACTCGCGGTTCTGTTCACCGGACAGGGGAGCCAACGCCCGGGCATGGGACGCGAACTCTACGAGAGCTTCCCCGTCTTCGCGGACGCTGTCGATGAGGCCATGCAGTACCTTCCCGATGGCCTGAAAGAGCTGATGTTCAGCGACAGTCCCGATCTACACCAGACCGGGAACGCCCAACCCGCCCTGTTCGCGTTCGAGACCGCGCTCTACCGGCTCTACGAGCACTGGGGCCTACGGCCCGACCACCTCGCCGGACACTCCATCGGCGAAATCACCGCCGCCCACATCGCCGGCACCCTCACCCTCCCCGACGCCGCCCACCTGGTGACTGTGCGCGGCCACCTCATGCAGCAACTCCCCGCCACCGGCGCCATGATCGCCATCCAAGCCACCGCCCAAGAGCTCCAGCCGCACCTGACCGACCAGCTCAGCATCGCCGCCATCAACACGCCTCACTCCCTGGTCATCTCCGGCGCCCACGACCAAGCCCACACCGTCGCCGCACACTTCACCGACCAAGGCCGCAAAACCAAAACCCTCAACGTCAGCCACGCCTTCCACTCACCCCTCATGGAACCGGTATTGAAGGAATTCCGGGAGGCTGCCGAGCAGATCACTTATCACGCACCGCAGATTCCGATCACCACGACCAACCCCGGCGACATCACCACACCTGATTACTGGACCAACCACATCCGCAACACCGTCGACTACCACCACGCCGTCACGACCCTCCACCAGCAACACCAGATCGCCCACTACCTCGAAATCGGACCCGACAACACCCTCACCAAACTCACCCAGAACAGCGGCCTCACCGATCCAGAGCCCAGCATCACCGCCGCACAAAAGCCCAAGACCAACGAAGTACACGCAGCCGTCGATGCGCTAGCCGAACTCCACACCCACGGGGTCACCCCCAACTGGGACAACGTCGTCACCGGTAAACCCACCGACCTGCCCACCTACGCCTTCCAACGCCACCCCTACTGGCTCCATGCCTCCACCACTCTCAGCGACGCGCGCGGCCTCGGGCTCGACACGATCGACCACCCGTTCCTCCACGCGCACGCCGACCTCCCGGACGGCGGGCACCTCTTCACCGGACGCATCAGCACCCACGACCACCCGTGGCTCCACGACCACACCGTCCACAACCACACGCTGCTCCCCGCCACCGCTCTCCTCGACCTCGTCCTCCACACCGCAGAGACCACCGACACTCCCCACATCCACGACCTCACGCTCCAGACCCCGCTCGTCCTCCATCAAGACCACGACACCCACCTCCAGATCACTGTCGGAGCAGAGGGCGAGGACGGTCGGCGGTCGTGCTCCGTCCGTTCGCGGTCCGGGCCTGACGCGGCGTGGGTGGAGCACGCGACGGGTGTGCTCACGCAGGACGCGCCAGAGGTTGAGGCACCCGACGCCACGACGGCCTGGCCGCCGCCTGGTGCCGTGCGGGTCGAGACGAACCCCTATGAAGTCCTCGCCGAACTGGGCCTGGACTACGGTCCCGCGTTCCAAGGGTTGCGCGCGGTCTGGCGGGACGGGACGACGCTGCACGCCGAGGTGGAGCAGCCCGGCGAGGTCAGTAGCTTCGGTATCCATCCGGCGCTGCTGGACGCCGCGCTGCATCCGCTCGGTCTGGCGCCGGGCACGGAGCCCGGTGCGGTCGTGCTGCCGTTCGCATGGTCCGGGGTCGCCCTACATGCGGTCGGCGCCGCTCATGTGCGGGTGACGCTGTCGCCGGTCGGTCCCGACGCATGGTCACTCACGCTCACCGACACCACGGGCACGCCGGTGGCCACGGTCGAGTCGCTGACCGTCCGTCCCGTGACGCCGGGTCGGCTGGCCGCAGCGCTCCAGGTCGACGACCCCCTGTACCGCCTCGACTGGGTGCCGGTCGCGGTGCCGCCGGAGCCGTCCACGGGCCCGTACGAGCTCGTCCGACCCGACGGTATTCACGACGCGCTCACGCTAGTCCAGGAATGGCTGGCCGCTGAGCCGCCCGCCGACGAGCGGCTCGTGGTCGTCACCGGGCACACCGTCGCGGCGCGCGAGGGCGAGCGGATCACCGATCCCGGCGCCGCCGGTGTGTGGGGTCTGGTCCGCGCGGCCCAGCGGGAGGAGCCCGGCCGGATCGTCCTGGCCGACATCGACATCGACGGTGACCTCGATGCGGTGCCGGTGGCCCTACTGCTCGCGACCGGTGAGGAGCAGCTCGCGCTGCGGGACGGCGCGTTCCTGGCGCCGCGGCTCAGCTCCGGCGCCGACGACGCGGAGTTGGTGCCGCCGGCTGACGCGCCCGCCTGGCGGGTGGACGCCGTCGAGCCGGGCGCGCTCACCGGACTGGCGCTGGTCCCCGCGCCCGAGGCCGTCCGTCCGCTGGGGCCGGGTGAGGTGCGGATCGCGGTCCGCGCGGCCGGGCTCAACTTCCGGGACGTGCTGATGGCGCTCGGCATGTATCCGGGCGCGGTGTCGATCGGCGGCGAGGCCGCGGGCGTGGTGACCGAGGTGGGCGCGGACGTCACCGGGATCGGCGTCGGCGACCGGGTGATGGGCCTGTTCCCGGGCGCGATGGGACCGGTCGCGGTCGCCGACCGGCGGTGCGTGACCCGGATGCCGTCCGGCTGGACCTTCGCCGAGGCCGCCGCCGTGCCGGTGGTGTTCCTCACCGCCTACTACGGGCTGAAGGAGCTGGCGGGTCTGCGGCGCGGGCAGCGGCTGCTGGTGCACGCCGCGGCGGGCGGGGTCGGCATGGCCGCCGTCCAGCTCGCCCGGCACTGGGGCGCCGAGGTCTTCGGCACGGCGAGCACCGGGAAGCACGCGGTGCTGCGGGCGACCCTCGGCTTCGACGGCGACCACCTCGCGGACTCGCGCACGCTCGGCTTCGAGGCCGACGTGAAGGCCGCCACGCGCGGCGAGGGCGTGGACGTGGTGCTGAACTCGCTCGCCGGGGACTTCGTGGACGCGTCGCTGCGGCTGCTGCCGCGCGGCGGCGGTTTCCTGGAGATGGGCAAGACCGACCTCCGTTCCGCCGAGGAGGTGGCGGCCGGACATCCGGACGTCGACTACCGGCCGTTCGACCTCGCCGACGCCGACCCCGACCTGGTGCAGAGCATGCTCACCGACCTGGTCGGGCTGTTCGAGCGCGGGGTGCTGGCGCCGCCGCCGGTCACCGCCTGGGACGTGCGCCGGGCGCCGGAGGCGTTCCGGTTCGTCAGCCAGGCCCGGCACATCGGCAAGGTGGTGCTGACCGTCCCCGCGCCGTTCGACCCCGAGGGCACGGTGCTCGTCACGGGCGGCACCGGGGCGCTGGGCGGGCTCGTGGCCCGGCATCTGGCGGCCGTGCACGGCGTCCGGCACCTGCTGCTGGTCAGCCGCAGCGGCCCGGACGCCGGGTGCACCACCGAGCTGACCTCGGCGCTAGGCGAGCTGGGCGCGACGGTGACGGTCGCCGCCTGCGACGTCTCCGACCGGGACGCGCTCGCGGCGGCGCTGGACGCGATCCCGGCCGAGCATCCGCTGACCGGCGTCGTGCACACGGCGGGCGTCCTGGACGACGGGACCTTCGCGTCCCTCACCCCGGACCGGCTCGACCGGGTCATGGCCGCCAAGGCCACGGCCGCCCGGCACCTGGACGAGCTCACCGCCGGGACCGACCTGGCCGCGTTCGTCCTGTTCTCCTCGCTGGCCGGGACGCTCGGCAACGCGGGCCAGGCCGCCTACGCCGCCGCCAACGCCGCCCTGGACGCCGTCGCGCACGAGCGCCGCGCCCGCGGCCTGCCCGCCGTCTCGCTGGCCTGGGGCCTGTGGGAGCAGCCGGGCGGGATGGCCGGCGACCTGTCCGCCGCCGACCGGGACCGCATGGCCCGCACGGGCATCCTGCCGATGTCGCCGGACGACGGGCTCGCGCTGTTCGACCGGGCCGTCCCGTCCGCGCGGGCGACCGTGGTCCCGGCCCGGCTCGGGCCCGCGCTGACGGGCGGCACGGTCCGCAGCCGCCCGTCGCGCGCCGCCGCCACCGGCAGCCCGGCCGTCCGGGACGGGCGGACGGCGGAGGCGCACTGGGCGGCGCTTCCCCCGGCACGCCGCACAGAGGCACTGCTCCAGTTGGTGCGGGACGAGGCCGCCGCAGTCCTCGGACACGCGGACGGTGACGCCGTCGATCCCGACACGGCGTTCAAGGACACGGGCTTCGACTCGCTGACCGCCGTGGAGCTGCGCAACCGGCTGGGGGCCGCCGTCGGCCGCCGCCTGCCCGCGGCGCTGATCTTCGACCACCCGACGCCGGTCGAACTCGCCGAGCACCTGGCGGGTGCGCTGGCTCCCGCCGAGGAGGCCGCCGCCCCCGCCGCGCTCGCCGAACTGGAGCGGCTGGAGGCCGGGGTGCTCGCCGCCCCGCCCGACGCCGAACTGCGCGACCGGCTCACCGGCCGCCTCAAGGACTTCCTGTTCCGGCTCAACGAGCTCGCCGGAGCCGCCGCTGAGGACCCCGCCGAGTCCGCCGAGGGGCCGCCGTCCGATCCGGCGGCGGCGCTCGACGCGGCCAGCGACGAGGAGATCTTCAGCTTCATCGACAACGAACTGTGACGAAGGGGGCGGGCTCGATGGCGACTGCCAACGAAGAGAAGCTGCGCGACTACCTGAAGCGGGTGACCGCCGACCTCGCACAGGCGCGCCGGCGGCTCAAGGAACTGGAGCAGGACCGGCGGCCCGAGCCGGTCGCGATCGTCGGGATGGCCTGCCGCTTCCCCGGCGGCGCGGACTCCCCCGAGGCGCTGTGGCGGCTCGTCGCCGAGGAGCGCGACGCGGTCACCGCGTTCCCGCGCAACCGCGGCTGGGCGGTGGACGACCTCTACGACCCCGACCCGGACGCGCCGGGGAAGACCTACGTCCGGCACGGCGGCTTCCTCCACGACGCCGACCGCTTCGACGCGGGGTTCTTCGGCATCAGCCCGCGCGAGGCCCTGGCGATGGACCCGCAGCAGCGGCTGCTGCTGGAGACGTCCTGGGAGGCGCTCGAACGCGGTGGCATCGACCCGTCGGCGCTGCGCGGCAGCGGCACCGGCGTGTTCACGGGCGTCGCCGCGCAGGAGTACGCGTCCCTGCGGTACCCGGCGCCGGAGGAAGCCGAGGGGTACGTCCTGACCGGCATCGCGGCGAGCGTCGCGTCCGGGCGGGTCGCCTACACGTTCGGCTTCGAAGGCCCGGCCGTCACGGTGGACACCGCCTGCTCGTCCTCGCTGGTCGCCCTGCACCTGGCCTGCCAGTCGCTCCGGCACGGCGAGTGCGACATGGCGCTGGCGGGCGGCGCCACGGTGATGCCGAGCCCCGGGATCTTCCTGGAGTTCAGCCGTCAGCGCGGCCTCTCACCGGACGGCCGCTGCAAGTCCTTCGCCGCCGGCGCCGACGGCACGGCCTGGGCCGAAGGCGCGGGCATGTTCGTGCTGGAGCGCCTGTCGGACGCGGTCCGGAACGGGCACCGCGTGTTGGCGGTGGTGCGCGGCAGCGCGATCAACCAGGACGGCGCCAGCAACGGGCTCACCGCCCCCAACGGCCCCGCCCAGGAACAGGTCATCCGCCAAGCCCTCGCCAACGCCGAACTACCCCCGGAAGGGGTGGACGCGGTCGAGGCGCACGGTACGGGCACCCGGCTCGGCGACCCGATCGAGGCCCAAGCGCTGCTGGCCACTTACGGGCAGGGCCGGGACGGCGCTGCGCCGTTGTGGCTCGGGTCGATCAAATCGAACATCGGCCATGCCCAGGCGGCGGCCGGAGTCGCCGGGATCGTCAAGATGGTCATGGCCATGCAGGAGGGCGTCCTGCCCAAGACCCTGCATGTGGACGAGCCGTCCCCGCAGGTCGACTGGTCTGCGGGAGCCGTGGAACTGCTGTCGGAGGCCACGCCTTGGCCCGACACCGGACGCCCCCGCCGCGCCGGAGTGTCGTCCTTCGGGATCAGCGGCACCAACGCCCACATCATCCTGGAGGCCGCCGCCGAGCCAGCCGAGGAAACCGAGGAGCCGGAGGACGCACCCGAGCCGTTGATCGTGCCCTGGGTGCTGTCGGGCAAGACCGAGCACGCCGTGCACGACCAGGCCATCCGCCTCACCGAACACCTGAACCGGCACCCCGAAGCGAATATCGGTGATGTTGCCTATTCACTGGCGACGACCCGGGCACATTTCGACCACCGCGCCGCCGTCATCGGACGCACGCGTGAGGAAATGCTCGCGGGGCTTTCCAACATAACCGTGCAGCAGGCCCACAGCGGGAAAATCGCGGTGCTGTTCACCGGACAGGGGAGCCAACGTCCCGGCATGGGACGCGAACTCTACGAGGCATTCCCCGTCTTCGCAGACGCTCTCGATGAGGCCATGCAGTACCTGCCCGATGGCCTGAAAGAGCTGATGTTCAGCGACAGCCCCGACCTGCACCAGACCGGGAACGCCCAACCCGCCCTCTTCGCGTTCGAGACCGCCCTATACCGGCTCTACGAGCACTGGGGCCTGCAGCCCGACCACCTCGCCGGACACTCCATCGGCGAAATCACCGCCGCCCACATCACCGGCACCCTCACCCTCCCCGACGCCGCCCACCTAGTCACCGTACGCGGCCGGCTCATGCAGCAACTCCCCTCCATCGGCGCCATGATCGCCATCCAAGCCACCGCCCAAGAACTCCAGCCACACCTCACCGGCCAGCTCAGCATCGCCGCCATCAACACCCCTCACTCCCTGGTCATCTCCGGCGACCACGACCAAGCCCACACCGTCGCCGCACACTTCACCGGCCAAGGCCGCAAAACCAAAACCCTCAACGTCAGCCACGCCTTCCACTCACCCCTCATGGAACCGATGTTGAAGGAATTCCGGGCGGCCGCCGAGCAAATCACCTACCACTCACCGCAAATTCCGATCACCACGACCAACCCCGGAGACATCACCACACCTGATTACTGGACCAACCACATCCGCAACACCGTCGACTACCACCACGCCGTCTCAACCCTCCACCAGCAACACCACATCGTCCATTACCTAGAGATCGGGCCCGACAACACCCTCACCACACTCACCCAGAACACCGGCCTCATCGACCCCGAACCCACCACCACCGCCGCGCAAAAGCCCAAGAGCGACGAAGTCCACGCAGCCCTGACAGCGCTAGCCGAACTCCACACCCACGGGGTCACACCCAACTGGGACACCGTCCTCACAGGCACACCCACCGACCTGCCCACATACGCCTTCCAGCGCCAGCCCTACTGGCTCAACTCCACGGTCGCGGTCAGTCCGGGCGAGCTGGGGCAGAGCGACGTCGACCATCCGCTCCTCGACGCCGCGATCGAGTTGGCCGATGAGGAAGGGCACGTCTTCACCGGACGGCTGTCCACGGCCACGCACCCGTGGCTTTCCGAGCACCTCATCAACGGTGTGGCCGTCGTCCCCGGCGCCGCGTACGTCGATCTCCTGCTGCGCGCCGCGGAGGAGACCGGCGGCGGGCACATCGAGGAGCTGACCCACCACGCCTTCCTCGCGGTTCCCGAGCGGGGTGCGCTGCATCTGCGGCTGGCCGTGTCGGTCGCGGACGCGTCGGGGCGCCGTTCCGTGACGCTGCACTCCCGGCCGGCCGACGCACTGCCCGACACCGAATGGACCCGGCACGCCACCGGGACGCTGGGCTCCGGCGAGCCCGCGCCGGTCGCGTCCGTGCCGTGGCCGCCGTCCGCCGAGGCGACGCCGCTGGACGTCGAGGAGATGCAGCACGGGCTGGCCGCGATGGGGTTCGGCTACGGACCGCTGTTCCTCGGCTTGAAGTCGGCCTGGCTGGACGGCGACACGATCTACAGCGAGCTGGAGCTCCCCGAAGGCACCGGCGCAGGGGCGTTCGGTGTGCATCCCGGGCTCTTGGACGCCGCTCTCCAGTCCTTCATCGCGGAGAAGTTCCGGCAGGACCCGAACGTGCGGCTCGGGGTGCCGTTCTCCTGGAGCGGAGTGACGCTGCACGCGCGCGGCGGCAGCCGGTTGCGCGCCCGTGTCCGTGTCGTGGACGCCGACACCATGTCGCTGGAGATCGTCGACACCGCGGGCGCGCCGGTGCTGACGGTGGAGTCCCTTGTGACGAGGCAGGCCGACCCGGCACAGCTCAGCGGCGGGAGCCTCCCCCTTCATGTCGCGGTCTGGAAGCCGGTCGAAGCCGATGACGCCGACCTCGTCAGCCTGGACGAGGCTCCCCATCTGGAGGTGCTGTCGTGGGAGTCGCCTGACGGCGTCGCCCCCGTCGAGGCCGCCCACGCCGCCACCCGGCACGTCCTGGCACGCGTCCAGGAGTTCCTCGCGGACGAGGACTCGACCGGCCGGCTCGCGGTCGTCACGCGCGGCGCCGTCGCGATCGGCGCGGACGACCCGCTCCGCGACCTGGCCGCCGCGACGATCTGGGGCCTGGTCCGGGTGGCGCAGAACGAGAACCCCGACCGGCTGCTCCTGATCGACCGCGCCGAGGGCGAGCCCGGCGAAGTGCTCGTCTCCCCTGCTCTGCTGGCGGAAGAGCCGCAGCTGGCCGTCCGGGACGGACGGTCCTACGTCCCGCGGCTGGTCCGTGCGCAGCCCCCGGCCGACGGCCACCCCTCCACCCTGGACACCGACGGCACCGTCCTGATCACCGGCGGCACCGGCACCCTCGGCGCCCTCGCCGCCCGCCACCTCATCACCCACCACGGCGTCCAGAAACTGGTGCTCGTCAGCCGCCGAGGCCCGGACGCTCCCGGGGCTGACGAACTCGCCGCCGAACTCACCGAGCTGGGCGCCGACGTCACCATCACCGCCTGCGACCTGGCCGACCGCACCGCCCTGGCCGACGTCCTCGACACCATCCCCGACCTGACGGCCGTCATCCACACCGCCGGCATCATCGACGATGCCACCGTCCTCAACCTCACCCCCGAACAGCTCGACACCGTCCTGCGCCCCAAGGTCGACGCCGCCTGGAACCTGCACGACCTCACCCAAGACCGCGAGCTGTCGGCCTTCGTCCTCTACTCCTCCGCAGCCGGAACCCTCGGCAACCCAGGACAAGCCAACTACGCCGCCGCCAACACCTACCTCGACGCCCTCGCCCACCACCGCCACGCACAAGGACTCCCCGCCACCTCCCTCGCCTGGGGACTCTGGCAACAGGCCAGCGCCCTCACCCAGCAGATCGACGC
>NZ_VCKZ01000552.1 GCF_005889745.1 Actinomadura geliboluensis | reverse complement strand
CGGCTGGCGGGCCATGGCCTTGGAGGACCGTGCCGCGATCTTCCTGCGCGCCGCCGAACTGCTCGCCGGGCCGTGGCGCGCCACGGTGAACGCCGCGACGGTGCTCGGCCAGTCCAAGTCGGTGCAGTCGTCAAGGACGCCGGAGCGTGCCGCGTCAGGGCGTGACGGCCATGACCGCCAGCCAGGCCCGGACGGTGCCGTCCGGCAGGCCGAGCCCGGCGACCTCGGCGGCGAGCGCGGCGGGCGGGCGGGCCTGCGTCCAGCTGGTCGACCCGAACATGACCCGGTCCCGGACGGGCCCGGCGCCCAGCGCCAGCAGCGCCTCCCAGCCCGATCCGGGGGCCGCCATCCTGGACGGCCGGTGCGAGGAGAACTCCAGGTGGACGTTGGGGTGCCGCTGCGCCACGGCCAGCATCTCGGCGACCCAGGGCCATCCGCCATGGCCGGCGATCAGGACCAGGCCGGGGTGGGTGCCGGCGATACGGTCCAGCACGCGCGGCGCCGAGACGTCGATCGGGACGTCGGAGCGGAAGTGCTGCCCGCAGTGCAGCCACACCGGGACGCCGGCGTCGGCGGCGAACCGCCAGAACTCGGCGTGCTCGGGCCCGGACGGGTCGACGCCGTCGAGGAACGGGATCACCGACAGGCCCGTCGCACCGAGCGAGTCGAGCGCGCGGCGCGCCTCGGCGAGCGCGGCCCGCGGATCGGCGAGGGCGACGCCCGCCCACGCGCTGAGCCGGTCCGGGTGCCGCGCGGCGTAGCCGGCGACCCGGTCGTTCACGGTGCCGTCCGCGACGGGCCACGGCCCCCCGTGCAGGACCTGGTGGGCCACCCCGGTCTCGGCGAGCGCGGCGACATGGCGGTCGATGTCGAAGCCGTCCCCGAGGACGGCGGCCAGCCGCTCCGCCGTGCCGGCCGGGTCGCGCGCCGCGTCGGCCGCGACCTCGCCGGGCGCCCGCCCGGTGCGGGCGGCGAGCCGCCCGGCGAACAGCACGAGGTAGCGGGGCGCGGCGGCGGCCAGCGCGCCCAGATAGGCCGTCCAGCACTCGGTGTCATAGGCGACCTCGCAGACGTCGATCACCGGTTCACGCATCACGGCCTCCCTTGTGTACAAACGTTTGTTTACCAGATGTCCCGATGACAGGTCAATGAACGTTCATGTGGTGATAGCGTCAAGGCGTGGCTACGACACGCTCCCGGACGACCGCCGCCGGCACCCCGGCCGCGGCCTCGATGAGCCGGCGGATCCTCGACGAGGCGGCGCGCCTGTTCTACGAGGACGGGTTCCCCGCCACCAGCGTCCGCAAGATCACGGCCGCGTGCGGGGTCACCGCGGGCTCGCTCTACAACCACTACGGGTCCAAGGAGGAGGTCCTCTACGCGATCCTCAAACGCGCCCACGAGGACTCGGAGGCCCTGCTGGAGGAGGGCCTCCTGCACGGCGGCGACCGCCCCGACCGGCAGCTCGCGGAGCTGGTGCGGGAGCTCACCCTGTTCCACACCGAGCGGCGCATCGAGGGCCTCGTCGCCCGGACCGAGTGGCGCCACCTCCCGCCCGAGCAGGCCCGCGAGGTCCTGGACGCGCAGCGGCGCGTCCGCCGGATCTTCGAGCGGACGCTGGAGCGCGGCCTGGCCGCCGGCCGGTTCCGGCTGAGCGACCCGCGCTCGCAGCGTCCGGCGCAGGTGGACGTGGTCGCCAAGGCCATCCTCGACATGTGCATCAACGCCGGGCAGTGGTTCCGGCCCGAGGGCGCGATGACGGCCCGGGAGCTCGCCGACCAGTACGCGTTCCTGGCCCTCCAGCTCGTCGGCGCCGACCCCCAGCAGACCTGACGCCCCGTCAGACCTGACGCCCCGGCGGTCTGCCGGGTGGGTCGTCCCGCACGCGCGGAGACCGGAGGGCGCACCGGACGTGCCGGTGCGCCCTCCGGCCGGGCGGTTCAGCGGGCGGGGGACGTCCCGCCGATGCGGTCCCGCCGGACGACGACGCCCAGCCGCTCGCGGTCGGCGGTGTCCGCCGTGACGCCCTCCGCGCGCAGCCGGTGCTTCTCGATCTTGTTCGTGGGCGTGTGCGGCAGCGCGCCGACCACGCGCACGTAGCGCGGCACCATGAAGTGCGCCATCCGCGGGATGAGGAAGCGCAGCAGCTCGGCGGGGTCGACCGCCGCGCCGTCCACGGGCGCGACGACCGCGAGCACGTCGTCCTCGCCGTGCGGGCTCGGCACCGCGACCACCGCGGCCTCCCGGACCGCCGGATGCGCCAGCAGCTCGGCCTCCACCTCGGCCGAGGAGATGTTCTCGCCGCGGCGCCGGATCGTGTCGCCCATCCGGTCGACGAAGAAGTACTCGCCGTCCACCGTGCGGAAGGCGTCGCCGGTGTGGAACCAGCCGTTGCGCCAGGCCCGCGCCGTCGCCTCGGGCATCCCGAGGTAGCCGGAGTTCATCGCCCAGGGCTGCGCGGTGCGCAGCACCAGCTCGCCGACCTCCCCGTCGGGGACGGCCCGGTCGTGCTCGTCGACGACCCGCGCCTCGACGCCCGGCCGCAGCCGCCCGGACGTGCCCGGCACCTCCGGGTCGGGCCCGGAGATGATCGGGATCGAGACCTCCGTCATGTTGAACATGGCGACCACGTCGACGCCGAAGCGCTCGGCGAACGCCGCGCTGTCCTCGATGAGGGGGATCATGAAGACGCGCCGGAGCGGGTGCGCGCGGTCCTCCGGAGAGGGCGGGCGCTTGCCGAGGAACGTCGCCATCACGCCGAGCAGCGTGACGTGCGTGGTCTCCGTCGCGCGGACGGTCGGCCAGAACGCCTCGGTGTCGAACGCGTCCACGAGGCTGATCCCGCCGCCGAACAGCAGCGCGGCGTAGGTACCGATGGTGCCGCCCGCGTGGAACAGCGGCAGGTTCACCATGTAGCGGTCGGCGGCTCCGAAACCCGTGAACGCGGCGCGCGCGCACGCCGCGAGCTGGACGTACGAGCACAGGACGCCCTTCGACGGCCCGGTCGTCCCGGACGTCAGGATCACCGCGTACGGGTCCCACGGCCTGGCCGGCGCCTCCGCCCGGAATCCGGGGGCGGGCGCGGCCAGCGCCTCCGGCCCGAGGACTTCCAGCCCAGATGCCGTCTCCGGCCGGGCGTCGTCCGGTCCGAGCACGACCACGCGTTCCAGCGCGCCGGTGTCGATGTCGGCCAGCCGCCCGGCCAGCTCGGCGTGCACGACCGCCGCCCGCGCCCCCGACAGCCGGATCGCGTGTTCGAGCAGCCCACCGCGGTAGGCGGTGTTCAGCGGGACGAGGGTGCAGCCGAGCAGGTTCACGCCGAACCAGGCCCGCAGCGCGTCCGGCCCGTTCGGCAGCCAGGAGACCACCGTGTCGCCCGGCCGCACGCCGAGGCCGTGCAGCCCGGCGGCGACCCGCTCGGCCTCGGCCAGGGTCTCGGCGTAGGTCCACCGCGTCCCGTCCTGGAAGACCGCGTACACCCGGTCGGGGTGCTCGGCGGCACGGCGGACGAGGAGCTCCCCGACCACGCAGTCCTCGGCCCCGGGCACCGCCGGGCCCCACCATTCGTCGCTCATGTCACTCCTCGTTCCGCGGCCCGCCGGCCGCCGCCGCGCCCAGGTAGGCGACCCGCAGCGCCGGGTCCGCCGCCAGCGCGGCGGCGTCCCCGGACGCCTCCACCTCACCGTGCCGCATGACGAGCCCCCGGTCGGCGAGCGCCAGCGCCTGGCCGACGCGCTGCTCGACCAGGATCACCGTCAGGCCCTGCTCGCGGAGCCGGTCCACCACCGCGAACACCCGCTTGATGACCACGGGCGCGAGGCCGATGGACGGCTCGTCCAGCAGCAGCGCCCGGGGCTCGCGCATCAGCGCCTGGCCGATGGCGAGCATCTGCTGCTCCCCGCCGCTGAGCACCTCCGCGTAGGCGTCCATCCGCTCGCCCAGGACCGGGAACAGGTCGACGACCCGTTCCGTCCGCTCCCGCTCGACCCTGCGCCGGTTCGGGACGTTCCACAGCCCCAGCCGCAGGTGCTCGGCGACCGTGAGCCCGGTGAACAGGCGCCTGCCCTCGGGGATGTGGACGAGGCCGTGCGCCACGATCCGCTCCGGGCTCCACCCGGTGATGTCGGTGCCGCCGAAGCGCACCGACCCGGACGTGGGGCGCAGCAGCCCCGAGATGGTGCTGAGCAGGGTGGTCTTCCCGGCGCCGTTGCCGCCGACCACCGCGAAGACCTCGCCCGTCCGGACCGCGAAGTCCACCGAGCGGACCACCGGCACCGCCCCGTACCCGGAGCTCAGCCCGGACACGCTGATCAGTTCCTCGCCCTGCGCCGTCATGCCGGTGCCCCCAGGTACAGTTCGACGACCCGCGCGTCGCCGAGGGCGTCCTCCGGCGCCCCCGACGTCACCAGTTCGCCCCGGTCGAGGACCGTCACCACGTCGGCGACGTTCGCGACGAGCTCGATGTGGTGCTCCACCAGGACGACGGTGGTGCCGGCGTCGCGGATCGCGCGGATCAGGCGTCCGAGCGCCTCCAGCTCGCGCGGGGTGAGCCCGGCGGCCGGCTCGTCCATCAGCAGCAGCCGCGGGCGCGCCATCAGCGCCCGCGCCACCTCCAGCAGCCGCTGCTCGCCGTGCGGCAGCGCGGCGGCCTCCTCGTCCGCCCGTCCCGCCAGGCCGTGGGCGGCCAGCAGGCGGTCGGCCTCCGCCGCCAGGGCCGCTCGTTCGCGCCGGGCCCGGGGCAGCCGCAGGACGGTCGCCGGCCCACCGGACCGTTCGCGCGCGTAGGCGCCGAGCAGGACGTTGTCGCGCAGGCTCGACGCCCCGAGCAGCCGCGGGGTCTGGAAGACCCGCGCGACACCGCGCCGGGCGAGCCGCTCCGCCGGAGCCCCGCTGACGTCCTCGGCGCCGAGGAGGACCCGGCCCTCGTCCTGCCGCAGCAGGCGGCTGATCACGTTGAGCAGGGTCGTCTTCCCCGAGCCGTTCGGCCCGACGATCGCGTGCACCTTGCCGGGCTCGATGGTGAGGTCGACGCCCCGCAGGGCGTGCACGCCGCCGAACGACTTGCGGACGCCGGACAGTTCGACGCCGAGCGGTGCGCCGCGCGGCGGCCCCACTTCGGCCGTGCCCTCGGCCTCGGAC
>NZ_VCKZ01000551.1 GCF_005889745.1 Actinomadura geliboluensis | reverse complement strand
TGCACTCAGGGGCCGCAGAGGCTCCGAAGTCAAGGGTGGGACGGAGTCCCATCGCGAAGCGACGCCGAAGGCGCCCTTGACTTTGGAGGGGCGGCCCCGTACGCAGCGCCGCCCCCACCACAATTCCACGAACAACACTTAAGCCATGGTGTCCGGCGTGGTCGAACATCGACTTGTCAAATGCTGGTTCGGTTGAACGTCGGTCTGATCGAACGCTGGCACAGTCGGACGCCCCCTCCCGGTTGGATGTCCCCCCGGTTGGATGTCCTCACGTCGGATGTCCACTTGGTGAGTGTCAATCCTGGCGGACGTTCTGTGAACGGTGGCTAGGTGTTGCGGAGGGCCTTTTCGATGGCGGTCAGTTTGTCCGCCAGGTGGAGCAAGGCGCCCACGGACGGGTCTTCGGTGTTGCCCGCGAGGGTTCGGGAGCGCTGGTAGGCCGCCTTCACCTCCGTCCAGCGGTCCGCTTCGGCGGCGGCGAGGGTGCCGCGGAGTTCGGACAGTTTCAGGAGGTTCGCTTCGGCGTCCGAGGTCAACGTCTGCGACTCGGCCCGGTAGTGGTCGTCCAAGGCCGCTTCCAACTCCCGTGCGTTCATCACGGGGAGGACGCGTTCGGCCAGCTTGTTCATGTCGCGGTAGGAGCCCTGGAGGCGGAACGGCGGTTCGGTGCGGGACGCGTCGTCCTGCGCGGCGGAGGCGATGTACGCGCGGTTGACCGTCAGCACCACCCGCTGCACGTGGATCAGCTTCTCCAGGACGGACAGGATCTCGTCCAGTTCGGCTTGGGAGTACGGGTGCGACAGGCGGTCCGGTCGGACGGTCTGGTCGCCCGAGGCGAGGCGCACGAGCAGTTCGACGTCCTCGCGGTCGCGGGTCGTCAGGGGGGCCAGGACCGGGTTCGAGGTCAGCGCGTTCTCGATGTAGCTGAGCGCGAACAGGTCGTCCTTGCCGGACAGGACGTCGCCGAGGTTCCACACGTCGGCGCGGTTGGCGAGCATGTCGGGGATGCGGAAACGCCGGCCCGATTCGGTGTACGGGTTGCCCGCCATGCAGACCGCGAAGCGCTTGCCGCGCAGGTCGTAGGTGCGGGTGGCGCCTTCGATGCGGCGTTGGGCGTCGCAGAGCGGGATGAACTTCTGCAGGAACTCGGGGGACGTGTGCTGGATGTCGTCCACGTAGAGCAGGACGTTGTTACCCATCTCCAACGCGAGGTTGATCTTCTCGACCTCGCGGGCCGCCGTCGCGTTGGGCGCCTGGGCCGGGTCGAGGGACGTGACGTCGTGGCCCAGGGCCGGTCCGTCCACCCTCACCAGCGCCAGCCCGAGGCGGTCGGCGACGTACTCCATGAGCGTCGTCTTGCCGTAACCGGGCGGGGAGATGAGCAGGAGCAGGCCCATCTGATCGGTGCGCTTGCCGTCGCCGGCGGCGCCGAGCTGCTTGGCCAGGTTGTCGCCGATGAGCGGCAGGTAGACCTCGTCCACCAGGCGGTTCCGGACGAACGCGCTCATCGTGCGGGGCTTGAAGTCGGCCAGCCCGAGGCGCTTCTCCTCGACGGCGATCAGGTCGTTCCGCTGTTTCTGGTAGGCGCGGAAGGCGGGGACCCGCTCGGTCCGGAAGCGGTGGGTGCGGGCGAGGGTCTCGTCCAGGCGCAGGTCCAGGCGGCGGTCGGTGATGCGCGGGTGGTCGCCGAGGAGGTCCTCGATCGCGGCCGTCAGCGCGGCGGGGGAGTCGTAGCGGGCGGACGGGCACAGGAGCGTCGCCACGGCCTCGGGGAGGTCCGCTTCGTCGCCGGCCTCGCCGGTCGCCAGGTAGGAGGCCAGCCAGGCTTCGGCCAGCTGGTGGCGGGCGGCCAGCGTGCCGGCGTCACGCAGGTCGTCGTCGAGCGTCGTGTCGCCCAGCGCCTGCGTGAAGCCCTTCAGGAGGGCGCGGGCGCCCTGGCTGGTCACGAAGCCGTCCGGGGCGGCGGCCAGTTCCTCGATGAGGTACTCGGCGGTCAGCGGGTCGGGGAGGCGCAGGTCGTGCCGCTCGGTGAACTCGGTGATCGACGCCGTCAGCTCGGCGGTGAGGTCGGCCAGCGCGTCGGTGCGCCCGAACGCCTGGCGGGCGCGGACCAGCGACCGGGCGCGGGCCGTCCACATGCCGCGTTCGGTCTCGTCGGGACCGTGCGTCCAGAAGAGCTGCGCGGTGGCTCGGGCCGGGCCCGGGTAGCGGAGCAGGCCCGCGTCGGCGCGCAGCCGCAGCAGGGCCTCCAGGATGCGGGCCGCGTCATGGTCGTGGACGCCCCGCTCGTAGCCCTCGTCGTAGCGGTCGGCGGCCGCGTCGCGGACGAGGCCGAGCAGGCGCCCGTCGGCCGCCGCCGCGAACAGGTCGTCCAGGGGCGAGGTGGCCAGGATCGACGTCGCCAGGTACTCGGCCCGGTATGTTTCCGCTGTTTCCGAGACGAGGGTCTGGTTCCACAGCGGCCGCGTCGCGGCGAAGCCCTCGTCCTGGACGGGCGCCCGGTAGTCGGTCCCCGTGATCGCGAACGCGACCGTGTCGCGGTGCGGGACGAGCGTCAGCTCGATCGGGCGGGTGTTGACCGCGAACCGGTGCCGGCCCAGCCGGATCGTCCCGCCGTCGTCCCCGTACAGGTCGAGGCGGTCGCGCAGCGCCCGGCCCGCCTCCTGCCGGGCCGCCTTGACGCGCCCTTCCAGCTCCTCCGCGCGGACGCCGTCGTCCAGGCCGCGCAGCTCCTCGGCGATCGAGCGGAGCCGGGCCACCATCGCGTCGGTCGCGAAGTAGGTGTTGACCTCGTCCGGCGAACCGAGGGCGGCGGCGCGGCGGCGGACGCCCGCCAGGATCCGGTCCGCCGACTCGGTGAGCCGGTCGGTGCGGCGGGCGCGCTCGTCCAGCAGCGACTGCTTGCGGGACGAGAACGCCTCGTAGACCTCGGTCCGCTTGGTCTCCAGCTCGCCGAGGAACTCGTCCAGCTCGGCGAAGCGGGCCTGCAGCGTCTCCAGGCGGAGCAGCAGGCGGCCGAGCTGCTCGTCGCAGTCCTCGGGCGTGGCGGCGGTCGCCAGCGCGCCCGCGATCGACTGGTCCAGGAGGGCGAGTTCGGCGGCGAACGCGGCGCGGCCCTCGCGGCCGAGCAGGTCCCGGCGCCGGTTGTCGAGGACGGCGCGGGCCCGGTTGAGGCCGCCGAGCACCTCGCCGACCCGCTCCAGGATTGCCGTCCGCGCGGTCGCGTCGGTGATGTCGAGGTCCCCGACGACCTCGGTGACGACCTCCAGCCCCTCGTTCTGCGCGGCGAGCAGGTCGGAGAGGGGCGCCGCGTCGGCGGCGGTCTCGATGGCCCCGGCAGCCTCGGTGATGCGCTCGACCTCGGCGTGGTAGCCGGTGAAGGCGTCCTCGCCCTGGAGGAACGCGACCGCGCCCTCGCCCGCCTCGCGCAACTCGGACTGGACGGTCTCCGACAGCTCGTCCAGCCGGGACGCGTCGACGTAGCGCAGGTCGCGCAGCGTTTCCAGGCGGCCCTGGGCGCGGCGGAAGGAGGCCAGCTGCGCCACCCAGCCGTCGGCCGTGGCCGGCGGCTCCGCATGGGCCCGGCGGATCAGCGCGGCGATGTCGTCCGCCGCCTCGGAGACGGCGGAGACCGCCTGCTCGGTGAGCGCCTGGACCTTCTCGAACTCGTCCAGCACCTGGCCCGCCGTCGCGCGGACGTCCGCCAGCGGCGCCGTCACCGCGCCGAGGTCCTCGTCGGCCAGCCAGTGGTACAGGTCGGCGGCCCGCGTGCAGGCGGAGATCAGCGCCTCGAACACCCGCGCGGACGGCGACATCTCGTCCACCATCCGGGTGACCGACAGGCATTCGGAGATGCCGCGCACGAGCTCGGCGTTCCCGACCCGCTCCAGCGGCCCGGTGCCGACCGGCTGCGCGGCGGCGTAGGCGTCCGAGACGTACGGGGTGGCCCAGATCTGCATCGGGTGCACCCGCGACGGCTCGTCGGAGAACGCCCGCATCACGACGAGCGTCCCGTCCGCGAACAGCGAGTAGCCGTGGCAGGTGATCGGCGTCGCGACCCGCTTGCGGATCACGTTGTAGGGCAGCAGCAGCGACCGGCCGTCCTCCCGCGCGTGGAAGACGTAGAGGACGTCCTCCCCGTTGGGGGAGCGGATGACCCGCTCGTACTCCAGCCCGGCCACGTCGGTGTCGAACGTCTTCGCGGTGCCGGTGTCGAGGTAGTAGCCGCCCGGGAAGATGATCCCGTGGTCGTCCGGCAGCCGCCGGCACGCCTGCGCGATCCCGTCGAGCCGCGTGACCTCCTTCGTGCGGACGTTGAACACCAGATGCCGCCACGCCCGCTCGTTGTACGGGCGGATCCGCAGCAGGATCAGCGCGCCGACCCGCGCGTGCAGGACGTCGGCGTCCGCGAGCGACTGCAGCGGCTCGTCCACCGGCTCGGAGTAGATCCCCTCGCCGCTGTCGGTGTTGTCCTCGATCTTGACGGTGAGGGTGCCGCCGATCGTCTCGACGAACACCTCGCCCTCGATCGAGATGTGCGGGTGCCGGCCGAGGACGTGGTCGTCCCGGGTGGTCTCGACCCAGTCGACGTCGTGCGCGGGCGGGAACGCGTGGTCGCGCTCGCCCTGGTTGTCCTCGTAGGCGACGCCGCCGTCCGGGGCCGTCCGCCACCGCAGGACGCGCAGGTCCGACAGGCGCGGCCCCGTCTGGAAGACGGCGAGCAGCCGCCCGTCCACCAGCCTCAGCTGGAGCAGCCGCGCCTGCCGGTAATACCGGTACATGTCGGCGAAGTCGCGCAGGAAGCGCGGGTCGTCCAGCAGCCCCGGCACCGCCTCCGGCCCGGCGGGGACGAACGCGATGCCGTCCTCCGTCCGGGTGAACCGGTGCAGCGAGAACACGTCGTCGACCGTCGTCTCCGGCTTCAGCCCGAGGAAGACGTTGTAGCCGAACAGCATCACCCCGCCGAGCGCCACCACGTCGCGGGGCACGCAGTTGTGCGCCGTCCGGATCCGCTCGGTGCCGGCCAGCCGCAGCTCCGTGCCGCCGAACACCTCCAGCCGCCGCGCGTTCAGCGCCTCCGCGCGCCGCGCCAGCTCGGCGGCCCGCTCGGCGAGCCGCGCCCGCAGCACCTCGTACGTCCCGTGGTCCAGCCCAGCGCC
>NZ_VCKZ01000550.1 GCF_005889745.1 Actinomadura geliboluensis | reverse complement strand
CTCGTCGGGGGCGCGGGGGCGGCGGCCGGTCAGGCGGCGCGGCCGGCCGGCGGGTGCTGGAGCCGGGCGGCCTCGCGGCCGGTGACGAGGCGTCCGTCGTCCAGGATCCCGACCCGGTCGGCGCGGCACGCCTCGTCCGGGTCGCGGGTCGCGACCACCGCGCTGACCCCGTCCGCGGCCAGCATGAGCAGGACGGACCACACCTCGCGGGCCGCGGCGGCGTCGAGCCCGGCGGTCGGCTCGTCGAGGAACAGCACGTCGGACCGTCCCACCAGGGCCAGCGCGATGTCGAGCATGCGCCGCCGCCCGGGGGCCAGCCGCTCGAAGGGGACGTCGGCGACGTGGGTGAGGCGGGCCAGGCTCAGGGCCTCGTCGCGGGTGAGCGGGTCGAGCGTCCAGCGCCGCCAGGTGTCGATGACCTCGGCGACGGTCAGCCCCGGGAACAGGCCGCCGTCGCGCCACACGGCCCCGGCGCGCGCGGAGTCGCGGTCGGTGTAGGGGTCGGCGCCATAGAGGCGGACGGTTCCGCTTGTGGGACGGCGCAGGCCGGCGAGCATCTCCAGAAGGGTGGTCTTGCCTGAGCCGTAGCGGCCCAGCAGCGCGTAGACCTCGCCCTCGGCCACGGTGAACGAGACGTTTCGCACGGCCTCGTTCAAGTCCAGGTCGCGTACCTCGATCACAGGTGCCTTCATGGCTTCCATGCTGGCCGCCGCGGGTGCGGGCGTGCAGTCACGGACGTCAGGAAACGATCATGAGGTTCGCAGGGGTGACCCATGACAAATGTCAGGGTTCGGCGATCGCCCATCCGGTCGGCGGGACGGTGGCGCCATCGGCGGTGAAGCTCGCTTCACCGGCCACATACGTCCAGTCCGCGGTGGGCAGTTCGACCTCGGCGGGCTCATCGCCCAGGTTGAGGACGACCCCGAGCCGCTGTGCGCCGTGCCCCACTGTGTAGGAGAGAACCGTGTTGGTCAAGGTGGCGACCGTGGTTTCGGCGCGGACCAGCCACGGGTGACGTCGCCTTAGCCCGATCAGCTGCTGGTGTAGGCGCTGGTAAGAGGCGCCGTGGCCGGGAGCCTCGTCAGGGCGTTCCGGGAAGGTCGGCCGTATGGCGTCGTCCCCGCCCGGACGTTCCTCCTTCACGCCCTCGAAGCCGAACTCGTCACCCGCGTAAATGGACGGGACACCCCCGACCGTCAGCAGGATCACGAGCGCGTGTTCCCGGTGCTCTTCCCGGTTCAGGCGGCTGGCGATGCGGGTCACGTCGTGGTTGCCGAGGAAGGTCTGCGGGGCGAACGTACCGAGCATCGTGTTGTGCCGGTCGAGTGCGTGGGCCAGTTCGAAGAAGTTGCCGTCGTTGAGCGAGCTCCAGATGGCCTTCCAGAGTTCGTACTGGGTGACGGAGTCGAATCCGGTGGCCTCCACCAGGCGGGTGTAGTCGCCGTGGATGACCTCGCCGACGAACCAGGCGTCGGGGAAGCGCGCGCGGACGCGGTCTGTGACCGTCCGCCAGAACTCCGGCGGAACCGCGTAGGCGGCGTCGAGACGCCAGCCGTCTATGCCGCGCTCCAGCCAGTGGGCCATGACGTCGGTGACGTAGTCGGCGACCTCGGGTTCGTCGTGGTTCAGCGTGACGAGCCTGTCGTGCCCTTCGAACGTGCGGAGATCCGGGTGGAACCACTTCCGGTACCGGGACGCGTCGCCCTTCGCCGAGACGTCGGCGAAGGGCTCGAAACCACGCCCGACATGGTTGAAGACGCCGTCGAACAGGACCCTGACGCCCCGCTGGGAGGCGTCGTCGATGAGCCGTCGCAGGTCGTCCTCACCGCCGAGCCTGGGGTCGACCCGGTAGTGGTCGACGGTGTCGTAGCCATGGGTCTCGGACGCGAACACGGGACCGAGCGCGAGCCCGTTGCAGCCGAGTTCGACGAGGTGGTCGAGCCAGCCGCCGAACCTCGCGAGCCTGGGCGGCGGGGGCGTCCCGGCGGGGAGGGCGTCCCGCTCGGCTCCGACGAAACCGAGCGGGTAGGCATGCCACCAGATGGCGTGATCGGGCCAGCGCATGCCCGTCCCTTACCCGGAGAGAGCGTCCCACCCGCCTTGCGCGGTCCTACGCGCGCACGAGGATGTCCTTGGTGAGCCCGTCCAGAGAGCTGATCCCCGAGAGAGTCATGGTCAGCTCCAGTTCGGCCTGGAGGCAGCGCAGTACGTGCTGTACCCCCGCCTGACCGGCCAGGCCCAGCCCATAGGCGTACGGGCGCGCGACAAGAACGGCCTTGGCGCCGAGCGCCAGCGCCTTGGCGATGTCGGCGCCCGTCCGGATTCCGCTGTCGAACAGCACGGTCGCCTGGTCGTGGACGGCCTCGACCACGCCCGGCAGTGCGTCCAGTGAGGCGATGGCCCCATCGACTTGGCGTCCGCCATGGTTGGAGACGATGACGGCGTCCATGCCGGCGTCCACGGCCTGGCGGGCGTCATCGGGATGCTGGATGCCCTTGAGCGCGATGGGCCCGTCCCAGTGGTCGCGCAGGAAGATGAGGTCGTCCCACGTCAGGCTGGGGTTCCCGAAGTTGGCGACCCAGTGCAGGATCGCCATGTCGCGGTTCTCCTTCGTGACGGGCCCGCCCACGGCCTTCTGGAAGACCGGGTCACTGAAGTAGTTCGCGACACCGATCCCCCGCAGGAACGGCAGGTACGCCTGGTCGAGGTCGCGCGGGCGCCACGCCAGCGTGAACGTGTCGAGGGTGACGACGAGGGCCGTGTAACCGGCGGCCTTGGCCCGCTCCAGGAAGCTGACCGCAAGCTCCCTGTCCTTGGGCCAGTACAGCTGGTACCAGCGGGGCCCGTCACCGTTGGCCTCGGCCACGTCCTCGATGGAGTACGAGGACGCCGTGCTCAGCACCATCGGCACCTTCTCGGCCGCCGCCGCCCGCGCGACGGCCAGCTCGCCGTCCGGGTGGAAGATGGACTGGACGCCGATGGGCGCGAGCAGCACCGGCGACGGCATCGAGGTCCCCAGCACCTCCACCGACAGGTCCCGCTCGGCGACGTCCCGCAGCATGCGCGGCACGATCCGCCACCGGTCGAAGGCCGCCCGGTTGGCGCGCGCCGTCGCCTCGCTGCCCGCCGACCCCGCCACGTAGCCGAACGCCTGCGCCGACAGCGCGCGCTCCGCGAGGCCCTCCAGCTTCGTCAGATCGGTCGGCAGCGTCGGAAGGACGTCACCGAGCCCCTGCAGATAGATCGAGTTCTGGAAGTCGGCCAGCCCGCTCAAAAGAACCTCCACCTGGGGATATCGGTACCGTCGGTCCTCAAGATGCCAGGTTCGGCAAGGTGACGGAACGGCATAGATCCCCCGAGTTGGACGGCGCACCCGGTGGGGCGGGCGAAAGATGTCCCCGGGACCGGCCACAATGTGGGGCATGGCACGACGCGGATCCCAAGCCCCTCCACCTCCGCCCGACTTTGAAGAGAACATCGTCGACGTCGATGTCTCCGACGAGATGCGCGGCAGTTTCCTCGAGTACGCCTACTCGGTCATCTACCAGCGGGCGCTCCCCGACGCACGCGACGGCATGAAGCCCGTCCAGCGCCGGATCCTGTACTCGATGAACGAGATGGGCCTCCGCCCCGACCGCGGCCACGTCAAGTGCGCCCGCGTCGTCGGGGAGGTGATGGGCAAGCTGCACCCGCACGGCGACAGCGCGATCTACGACGCGATGGTGCGGATGGCGCAGCCGTGGGCGATGCGGATGCCGCTCGTGGACGGCCACGGCAACTTCGGTTCGCTCGGCGGCGACGACATGCCCGCCGCCATGCGGTACACCGAGGCCCGCATGTCCCGCGAGGCCATGCTGATGGTCGCGTCGATCGACGAGGACACCGTCGACTTCCGCCCCAACTACGACGGGCAGGAGCAGGAGCCGGAGGTGCTCCCGGCCGCGTTCCCGAACCTGCTGGTGAACGGCGCGTCCGGCATCGCGGTCGGCATGGCCACGAACATGGCGCCGCACAACCTCGGCGAGGTCATCTCGGCGGCCCGGCACCTGATCGACCACCCGGACGCCTCCCTCGAAGACCTGATGCGCTTCGTCCCCGGCCCCGACCTGCCCACCGGCGGCCGGATCGTCGGCCTGGACGGCATCCGCGACGCCTACGAGCGCGGCCGGGGGACGTTCCGCACCCGCGCCACCGTCTCCATCGAGAACGTCACCGCCCGCCGCAAGGGCATCGTCGTCAGCGAACTCCCGTACGCCGTCGGGCCCGAGCGCGTCAAGGCCAAGATCAAGGAACTGGTCAACGCCAAGAAGATCCAGGGCATCTCGGACCTGAAGGACCTCACGGACCGCAATGTCGGCCTCCGCCTGGTCATCGAGATCAAGAACGGCTTCAACCCGGAGGCCGTCCTCGCCGACCTCTACCGGCTCACGCCGATGGAGGAGACGTTCGGCATCAACAACGTCGCCCTGGTCGACGGCCAGCCCCGCACCCTCGGCCTCCGCGACATGCTGCAGGTCTACGTCGACCACCGCATCGAGGTCGTCCGGCGGCGCTCGATGTTCCGCCGCAAGAAGCGCGAGGACCGCCTCCACCTGGTGGACGGCCTGCTCGTGGCGCTGCTGAACATCGACGAGGTCATCCAGGTCATCCGGCAGAGCGACGACGCCGCCCAGGCCAAGCAGCGCCTCATGCAGATCTTCGAGCTGTCGGAGATCCAGGCGCAGTACATCCTGGACACCCCGCTCCGCCGCCTCACCCGCTACGACCGGCTCGAGCTGGAGAAGGAGAAGGAGCAGCTCGCCAAGGAGATCGCGAAGCTGACCGCGATCCTCGAATCCGAGCGGAAGCTCCGCGGCGTGGTCTCCAGGGAGCTCGGCGACGTCGCCAAGGAGTTCTCCACGCCCCGCCGCACGGTCCTCCTCGAATCCTCGGGCCACACCGCCGCCGCGGCCGTCCCCCTCGAGGTGGCGGACGACCCGTGCACGGTGCTGCTGTCGTCCACGGGCCTCCTGGCCCGCACGCACGACGCGTCGCCCCTTCCCGACAGCGGCCCCCGCGCCCAGCACGACGTGCTGACCTCGGTGGTGCCGGCGACGGCCCGCGGCCAGGTCGGGGCGGTGACGTCCCTCGGCCGGATGATCCGCATCGACGTCCTGGACCTCCCGACCCTGCCC
>NZ_VCKZ01000549.1 GCF_005889745.1 Actinomadura geliboluensis | reverse complement strand
GGCAGATGAGGAAGAACGCGAGGGCGGTGGCGACGGCGGGGCTGCGGCGGGCGAGGCCGCGGTAGTCGTCGAGGGTGCGGCGCCGGTGGTGGCCGATCACGACGGCGAACGCGCCGAGGTTCATCACGGCGTAGAGGGCGACGTAGGCGACGGTGGCGGCGGTGGCCTCGGCGAGGCGGTGCGAGCCGACGGCGAGGGGCGCGAGCATGTAGCCGGATTGGGCGACGGATGACCAGGCGAGGAGGCGGATCGGGGTGCGCTGCCGCAGGGCCAGGAGGTTGCCCACGGTCATGGTGAGGGCTGCTAGGACGGCGAGGATCGGGCCCCAGACGTGTCCGTAGGCGGGCAGGCCGAGGGCCAGGACGATCACGAGCCCGGCGAAGCCGGCGGCCTTCGAGACGACGGACAGGAACGCGGCGACGGGGAGCGGGGCGCCCTGGTAGACGTCCGGCGCCCAGAAGTGGAACGGGACGGCGGCGACCTTGAACGCGAACCCGGCGAGGACGAGGACGGAGCCGACCGAGGCGACCGGGTCCAGGTCGGAGGGGAGGTCGGCGAGGGCGGGCGCGATGCGGTCCAGGTGCATGGCGCCGGTCGCGCCGTAGACGAGGCTGATCCCGAACAGCATGACCGCGGTGGAGATGACGGAGATCAGGAACAGTTTCAGCGCCGCCTCGGACGCCGTCCCGTCGTAGCGGCGGAGGGCGGTCAGCGCGAAGACGGGGAGGGTGAGGGTCTCCAGCGCGACCAGGAGGAGGACGAGGTCGCGGGCGGCGACGAGCGCGAGGGCGCCGATGACGGCGGCGAGGAGGAGGAAGTGGTACTCGCCGACCGGCATGCGGGAGTCGGTGATCTCCTGGAGGGAGAGCAGGACGACGATCGCGGCGGCGGCGAGGACGATCCCCTGGAACAGCAGCGTGAAGTCGTCGGCGACGTAGGAGCAGGACGGCGGGCCGCCGGAGCGCAGGCCGTCCGGCAGGCAGAACGTGGCGCGGCGGTCGCCGGACGCGAGGACGATCACCGCGATCAGGGCGGCGACGAGGGAGCCGCCGGACAGCAGGGAGAGCGCGCGGCGGGGCGCGTCGAACGCGTCGGCGAGCAGCAGGCCGAGCGCGGCGGCGGCGAGGATCAGCGGCGGCGCGATCGCCGCGTAGTCGATGCCCTGGATCATCAGCCGCCTCCGAACAGCGCGCGGACGGGTCCGGTGGTCACGTCCAGCAGGGTCTTCGGCCACAGGCCGATGAGCAGCGTGAGCGCGATCAGCGGGACCCAGGCCGCGTACTCCTGCATGGAGACGGCGGCGATCGGCGCCTCCGCCGGGCGGGAGACGGGGCCGTGGGTCAGCTTGGCGAGCATCCGCAGGAAGTAGGCGGCGGTGAGGACGGTGCCGAGCGCGGCGACGGCCATGAACGTCACGAACGTCTCGCGGGGCAGGTCGGCGTGCGGCCGGTACGCGCCGATCAGCGCGAGGACCTCGCCCCAGAACCCGGCGAGCCCCGGCAGCCCGAGGGACGCGACGGACGCGAAGGTCAGGATGGAGGCCAGCCGGGGCGACGTGCCGAGCATGCCGCCGCCGATCGAGGCCATGTCGGTGGTGCCCCAGCGCTCCTTGACCGAGCCGGCGAGGAAGAACAGCAGGCCGGTGATCAGGCCGTGCGCGATGTTGCCGAACAGCGCCGCGTTGATCCCGACGGGGGTGAGCGTCGCGATGCCGAGCAGGACGAACCCCATGTGCCCGACGGACGAGTAGGCGATCATCCGTTTGAGGTCGCGCTGGGCGAGGCAGGCGAGGGCGCCGTAGATGATCCCGATGACGGCGAGGAGGCCGAGCCAGGGCGCCCAGAACGCGGCCCCGTCCGGGGCGAGCGGCAGCGCGACGCGGACCAGCCCGTAGGTGCCCATCTTGAGCAGGACCCCGGCCAGCAGGACGGACCCGACGGTCGGCGCCTCGGTGTGCGCGTCCGGCAGCCAGGTGTGCAGCGGCCACATCGGCGCCTTGACGGCGAACCCGAGGCCCATCAGCGCGAACGCCGTGATCTGCAGGCCGCGCGCCAGCCCGGACCCGTGCCGGTCGGCGAGCGCGGTCATGTCGAGCGTGCCCGCCTCGGCGCCGACGAGCAGCATCCCGGCGAGGAGCAGGCCGGAGCCGAGCAGGGTGTAGAGGATGAACTTGGTGGCGGCGGCGCGGCGTCCGGTCCCGCCCCACAGCATGATCACCACGTACATCGGGACCAGGACGGTCTCGAAGAACACGAAGAACAGCACGAGGTCGAGGGCGGTGAACGTGCCGAGCATCCCGATCTCGAGGACGAGCAGGAGCGCGGTCAGCAGCCGGATCCGGTCGCCCGCCGGCGGGTGCCGCAGCGTGTAGAGGAAGCACAGGAACGTCAGCAGCGCGGTGAGGACGACCAGCGGCAGCGAGATGCCGTCCACGCCGAGGTGGAAGCGCAGGCCGATCGCGGGCGACCAGGACCGGTCGACCTCCAGCTGCATGCGGTGCGTGGCGCCGAAGTCGAACGCGGTCAGCGCGGAGACGGCGACGAGCAGCGTCGCGCCGGACACCGCCGTCCCGAACGCGCGGACGGCGAGGTCGGTGCGCAGGAACCGGTTCGCCGGGACGAGCAGCGCGAGCGCCCCGCACAGCGGGATCGCCATCATCAGCACGAAGATCAAAGGAAGATCACCACCCCGGCCACGATGACGACGACGCCGGCGAGCAGGCCGGTGAGGTAGGTCTGCGGGTTGCCGTTCTGCGGGACGCGGAGGACACCGGCGAGGCGCCGCGCACCGTGGGCGGTGCCGATGACGGCGGCGTCCACGCCGCGCCGGTCGAACGCGACGACGTACCGGGCCAGGGCCCGCACGGGACGGACGATCGCCACGGCGTACAGCTCGTCCACGAAGAAGGCCCGCGCGAAGACGGGACGCACCGGGCCAAGCGCGCGCGCAGGGTCCAAGGCGGGGTCACGGTTCCACAGGAGGAAGGCGGCTCCCGCCCCAAGGACCACCAGCACGGCGCTGAGCAACGACGCTCCAAGGTGCGGACGGAGCTCTGCCGCACCGAGCCCGAAGAATCCGAGGATCGCGGCAGGGACGGCCAGGGCGGCGACCGTCCACGACATGAAGCGCGACGGGTCACGGGGCTCGTAGGTACCACGCTGCTCGCCGAAGAACGTCATCAGCCAGGTGCGCATCGCGTAGGCGGCGGTCAGAACGACGGTCAGCAGCAGCCCCAGGTACACCAGCCACGCCGCCCCGCCCGGCAGGGTCACCACGCTCGCCGCCAGGGGCCCGGCCGGTGCCTGGATCTTCGCCACCAGCGCCTCGCAGACATGTGAGGCGGCGGCGCACTTCGGCGGGCTCGCGATCTCCGGAGGCGGCGCGTAGTCGACCCAACCCGCCGCATGGACGGACACCCCCTGCTCCGGCAGCGATCCGCCGTGCGTGGCCGAGTGCTGGGCCGCCTCGATGATCGAGTCCTTGCTGAACCATCCGCTGAACGGCGGGACGCCCGCGAGCGCGGCCAGCCCCACCGTCATCGACCAGAACGTGACGGGCATGGCGCGCCACAGCCCGCCGTAGTGCGCGAGCAGGTTCGACCCGGCGGTGACGATGACGCATCCGGCGGCGAGGAACAGCAGCGCCTTGAACGCGCCGTGCGTGAGCAGGTGGAAGACCGCGGCGGTCTTCGCGCCGACCGCGAGCCCGGCGGCCATCACGGCGAGCTGGCTGATCGTCGAGTACGCCAGGACGCGTTTCAGGTCGTCCTGCGCGAGGGCCGCGCATGCCGCGCCGACCATGGAGACCACCGCGATGACGGCCAGCACCGTGCGGGCGCCCGGGGTCAGCAGGAACACGCCGTACAGCCGGGCGACGACGTAGACGCCCGCCGCGACCATCGTCGCCGCGTGGATCAGCGCGCTGATCGGCGTCGGGCCGGCCATCGCGTCCGGCAGCCAGGTGTGCAGCGGGAACTGCGCGCTCTTGCCCGCGACGCCGGCGAGCAGCAGCAGCGCCGCGGCGGTGACCGTCGAGGACGGCAGGTCGCCCGCCCGCGCGAGGATCCCGGAGATCTCGAACGTCCCGGCGCCGACGCCGAGGACGATCACGCCGATCAGGAAGCCGACGTCGCCGAGCCGCGTGACCAGGAACGCCTTCACGGCCGCCCGCGAGTTCGCCCGCTCCTCCCAGTGGTGCCCGATCAGGAAGTACGAGCAGATGCCCATGACCTCCCAGCCCGCGTACAGGACGAGCAGGTCGCCCGCGTACACGACCAGGAGCATGGCGGAGGTGAACAGCGAGATGAACGCCGCGTAGGACGAGTACCGCCGGTCGCCCTTCATGTACGCGACCGAGTACACCTGGACGGCGGCGGCGACGCAGCACACCATGAGCCCGACCACGGCGGACAGGCCGTCCACCTGCAGCCCGACCCGGATCGGCACCGAACCCGTGTCGACCAGCGCGAGCGTGCCCGTCCGCTCGCCCGGGTCGCGCCACACGGCGAACGCGACGACCGCCGACAGGACGAGCGACACCGCGACCGGCGCGCAGGCGAGCACGCCGGGGCCGCCGCCCGGCACGCCGCGCAGCACCCGGGTGAGGGACGGCCCGAACAGCATCCCGGCGAACGCGGCGAGGAACGGCAGCAGCGCCGTCAGGGAGGCCAGCCAGATCATCGCGCGTCGACCGCCTCGGTATCGGACTCCGGCCCGGCGGCGGGACGCGGGTCGTCCTCGCCGTCCTCGCCGTCCTCGGCCAGCGTGCGCAGCCGGTCGACGTCGACCATCTTCCGGTTCCGGTACACCAGCAGGACGATCGCCAGCCCGAGCCCGACCTCCGCCGCCGCGATCACGATGGTGAACAGCGTGAGGACCTGGCCGCCGTGCAACCGGTCCCGGTACCAGACGTCGAACGTGACGAGGTTCAGGTTCACCGCGTTCAGCATCAGCTCGACCGACATCAGGACGAGGATCGCGTTGCGGCGGGCCAGCACCCCGTACACGCCGACGGAGAACAGCAGCGCGGCGACGACCGTCGGGTAGGCGAGATGCATCAGCCGTCGCCCTCCTCCTCCGCCGCCCCCGCGCCCGCTTCCGGGCGGGGGCGGATGTCCGATCGGGACAGCACGATGGCGCCGACCAGCGACGAGAGCAGCAGCACCGACAGCACCCCGAACGGCA